>LRTP01000036.1 GCA_001550305.1 Streptomyces diastatochromogenes | reverse complement strand
GCCGCGATGTGCCTCTCCCGGCTGGTGGCCGGCGTCCACTACCCCTCGGACGTGCTCGCGGGCGCCGCCCTGGGCGCCCTGACGGCCCGTCTGGGCGCCCGCTGGATCGAGGCCGGCCATGGCTGAACGCACGGTGCTCCTGGACCCCACGCCGACCGCCCCGGTTCCCGTGCGGACCCTCACCAGCCTCGCCCGGGGTCTGCTCAGGACCACCCGCCCCCGCCAGTGGGTGAAGAACCTGCTGGTCGTGGCGGCCCCGGCGGCGGCGGGTCAGCTCTTCTCCCGGCACGCGGTGATCCAACTCGCGCTCGTCTTCGTCCTGTTCACGGCCTGCGCCGCCGCCGTCTACCTGATCAACGACGCCCGGGACGCCGAAGCCGACCGCGCCCACCCGGTCAAGCGCCACCGCCCGGTCGCCACGGGCCAGGTCCCCGTCCCCCTCGCCTACGCCACGGGAGGCGTGCTCGCCGTCCTCGCCCCGACCGCCGCCGCCCTGCTGTCCTCCCCGGTCACCGCGGCACTGCTGACCGCCTACCTCGGCATGCAACTGGCGTACTGCGTCAGCCTCAAGCACGTCCTGGTCGTCGACCTCGCCGTCGTGACGACCGGGTTCCTGATGCGGGCGATGATCGGCGGGCTCGCCCTCGGCATCCCGCTCTCCCGCTGGTTCCTGATCACCACGGGCTTCGGCGCGCTCTTCATGGTGGCGGCGAAACGGTACTCCGAGGCCGTCCAGCTGGCCGGGAACGCCGGTGCCACCCGCGCGCTGCTCACCGAGTACACCACCGGCTATCTGCGCTTCGTCTGGCAGCTGGCCGCCGGGGTCGCCGTGCTCGCCTACTGCCTGTGGGCCCTGGAGGAGGGCGGCGTGCCCAGCGCCGGGGTGCTGCCCTGGCGCCAGCTGTCCATGGTCGCCTTCATCCTGGCCGTCCTGCGGTACGCCGTCTTCGCCGACCGGGGCGCGGCGGGCGAGCCCGAGGACGTCGTCCTGCGCGACCGCGCGCTCGCCCTGATCGGGCTGGTGTGGCTCGCGATGTACGGGCTCGCGGTCGTGAACTGGTGAGCCTCGCCCGGCGGCCCCTGACCCAGGAGCTCCTGGGCTTCGCCACCGTCGGCGTCCTCGCCTACGCCGCCGACCTCGGCCTCTTCCTCTGGCTGCGCGGCCCGGTGGGCCTCGACCCGCTCACCGCCAAGGCGCTGTCGTTCGTGGCGGGCTGCTCGGTCGCGTACACCGGCAACGCGCTCGGCACGTACCGGCACCACCCCGTGCGGGGGCCCCGGCGGTACGCCGACTTCCTCGCGTTCCTCGCCGTGAACCTCGCGGGCGCCCTCGTCCAGCTCCTGTGCGTCGCCGTCAGCCACTATGGCCTCGGGCTCACCTCGCGACGCGCCGACACGGTCTCCGGTGCGGGGATCGGTATGGCACTCGCCACGGTCCTGCGTTTTTGGGGTACCCGGACATGGGTTTTCCGAGGTGAGGGCAGAGTCGGATCATGGACTGGCTGAAAAAGCTCCCCGGCGTGGGGCCGTTGGTCACCCGCCTGATGGCCACGCACGGGTGGCGGTCGTACGAGCGTCTGGACCGGGTGAAGTGGACGCGGCTCGCCGCCGCGATGACCTTCATCAGCTTCGTGGCGCTCTTCCCGCTGCTGACCGTCGGCGCCGCGATCGCCGCCGCCACCCTCACCAGCCAGCGGCAGAAGGAGCTTCAGGACAAGATCGCCGAGCAGGTGCCGGGCATCTCCGACCAACTCGACATCAACGCACTGGTCCAGAACGCCGGCACCATCGGGCTCATCGCGGGCGCCGTCCTGCTGTTCACCGGCATCGGCTGGGTCGGCTCCATGCGGGACTGTCTGCGCGCGGTCTGGGAGCTGCCCGACAGGGAGGAGAACCCCCTCCTGCGCAAGCTCCTGGACGCCGTCATCCTCGTCGGACTCGGTGGTGCCGTACTCGTCACCATCGCCGTCTCCACCGTCGCGTCCTCGCTGGTCGGCTGGTCGGCCCGGCATCTCGGCATCGGCGAACACGACTGGGGGAGCGTGCTGCTGCAGTCCGCCGCGTTCGCCGTCGCCGTACTCACCGACTTCCTGGTGCTCCTGTACGTCCTGACCCTGCTGCCGGGCGTCGAGCCGCCGCGCCACCGGCTCGTCGTCGCCACGCTGATGGGCGCCGTCGGCTTCGAACTGCTCAAGCTGCTGCTCAGCAGCTATATGAGGGGCGTGGCGTCGAAGAGCATGTACGGCGCCTTCGGTGTGCCCGTCGCGCTGCTGCTGTGGATCAACTTCACCTCGAAACTCGTCCTGTTCTGCGCCGCCTGGACGGCCACGGGACATGCCGACTCCGGCCCGAAGCAACGCGGCGACGACCCCTACGACCCCGACGGGCCCGCGGAGCCCGGGGACTTCGAGGAGGTCAGCGGCGGCGGCGCATCAGGTCGGGGAGGGGCCAGCGGCGGTTGACGAGGAAGACGGCGCCGGCGACCAGGGCGAGCAGACCGCCCGTGATGGCCAGGGCGGTGCCGATCCCGCTGGAACCGCCCTTCGCCGCCGCGGAGGCGGCCACCGGCGACGACGAGGCCTTGGTCCCCTGGTCTCCGGACGACACCGGCGTGTTGGACCCGGCGGACGCGGTCGCACCCGCCTGCGCGCCGGTGTCGACGCCCTTCGGCGGCACCAGCGCACCCACCGGTGTGACCTTGCCGGCCGCGCTGAAGCCCCAGTCGAGCAGCCGCGCGGCCTCCTTGTAGACCTCGTTGTGCTCGTCCTTCTCCGGGTTCATCACGGTGACAAGGAGCACCTTGCCGTTCCGCTCGGCGACACCGGTGAAGGTGGCGCCAGCGTTGGTGGTATTGCCGTTCTTCACCCCCGCGATGCCCTGGTACGTGGAGACGTCGGTGTCACCGGTCAGCAGCCGGTTGGTGTTCTGGATCTCGAAGGACTCGCGGGTCGTCTTCCCCTTGTCGTTCTTCTTCGTCTCGCCCGGGAACTTCGCCCGCACCGTCGAGCAGTACTCCCGGAAGTCCTTCTTCTGCAGCCCGGAGCGGGCGAACAGCGTCAGGTCGTACGCCGACGACACCTGGCCCGGCTGGTCGTAGCCGTCGGGGCTGACCACGTGCGTGTCGAGGGCCTGCAGGTCCTCGGCGTGCGCCTGCATGTCCTTGACCGTCTGCTCCACGCCGCCGTTCATCGCCGACAGCACGTGCACGGCGTCGTTGCCGGAGCGCAGGAAGACGCCGAGCCACAGATCGTGCACGCTGTACGTCTCCTCCTCCTTTATCCCCACCATGCTGGAGCCCGCGCCGATGCCCGAGAGGTCGGTGACGGCGACCTTGTGCTGCGCGGTGCTGGGGAACTTCGGCAGCACGGTGTCGGCGAACAGCATCTTCAGCGTGCTCGCCGGGGGCAGCCGCCAGTGCGCGTTGTGGGCGGCCAGCACGTCGCCCGACTCGGCGTCGGTGACGATCCACGAGCGCGCGGTCACATCCTTGGGCAGCACCGGGGCGCCCGTGCCGAGATTCACCTGGGTCCCGGCCTCTCCCAGCCGCGCTCCGCCCACCGTCGACATGTTCGCCGGGGGAGTCGCGCTCGGGCTCGCCGTCGGTGACGGTGACGACGACGGCTTGTCGGCCGCGAAGACGGGGACCGTCGTCGTCAGCGAAAGGGTCAACAGGGTGGCGGAAGTGACCAGCATCGATCGCCGGATGGTCTTCTTGGTGGCGGGCACGGTCGAGAAATTACAGGGCGCGGGCCGGGAAGTCCCATCACCCGATGCTGGAGTCCCCTGGTCCCGGCCACCCCGGCGCCGGGCCCCGGCCGGCGACGGCGATACTGGACCCATGAAGCTCAGCCGCCCCGTCTCCTGGTTCCTGCTCGCATTCGGAGTGTGGAGCTGGATCATCTGGGTCACTTTCGTCAAGAATTTGTGGAAGGACGGCAGCGGGCTCGCGTTCAACGACGCGGGGGATCCGACGGCGTACTTCTGGGTGCACCTGACGCTCGCCGTCGTCTCCTTTGTCTTGGGGACGGTCGTCGGCGGCATCGGGTTCCGTGGACTGCGCGCATTGCGCCAGACGTCATAGCAACAGGGGACAAACGGGGGACAACGGAACACAACGGCGGACAACGGGGGGTACGGCGTCTTGGTCATCGTCTTCGTACTGGTGGGACTGCTCGCCCTCGCCGCGGTCGTGGGGCTGTACTGGTACGTGTGGCGCCGTCTGGTGCGTGACACGACGTCCGGTCCGGGGCTCGCCCGGCGCGCGGGCACGGTGGTCTTCGTCGCCGGGCCGGTGCTGATGATCGCCGCGGTCGCCGCGGAGCGCGCCGGTGCGCCCTTCCGGCTCCAGCAGGTGCTGGCCTGGCCGGGGTTCCTGTGGATGGCGCTGTCGATCTACCTACTGCTGGGGGTGGTGGCGGGAGAGGTCGTACGACCGCTGCTGCGCCGGGTCCTGGAGCGCCGCGCGGCCCCCTCCGCGGCCGTACCGCACCCGGCACCCGTACGCCACCCGGCACCCGTACCGCACACGGAGCCGGAGCCGCACACCGAGCCGGTACCGACGGGAGCGGTGGCCCCCCAGGAGCCCTCGCCCGCGGAACCGCCACGGCCCGTCACCACCCCCTCGCGGCGGCTCTTCGTCTCGCGTGCCGTCGGCGGGGCCGCCGCGGCCGTCGCCCTGGGGACCGTGGGATACGGGACGTACGGGGTGCTGCGCGGGCCCCGGGTGAAGCGGGTCACCGTGCCGCTGGCCAAACTGCCCCGGTCCGCGCACGGTTACCGGATCGCCGTCGTCAGTGACATCCACCTCGGCCCCACCCTCGGGCGGGACTTCTGCCGGCGGGTCGTCGACACGATCAACTCGACGCAGCCCGACCTGATCGCGGTGGTCGGGGACCTCGTCGACGGGAGTGTGAAGGACCTCGGCCCCGCCGCGGCGCCCCTCGCGCGGCTGCGGGCACGGCACGGCTCGTACTTCGTCACGGGCAACCACGAGTACTACTCCGGTGCCGCGCAATGGGTCAGGGAAGTACGGGAACTGGGTCTGCACCCGCTCGAGAACGCCCGGACGGAAATGGCCGGTTTCGATCTCGCGGGCGTCAATGACGTCGCGGGGGAGAGCGAGGGGCACGGGCCCGACTTCGGGAGGGCGCTGGGGGACCGGGACACCGCGCGGGCCGTGGTGCTGCTCGCCCACCAGCCGGTCCAGATCCACGACGCCGTCAAGCACGGTGTCGACCTCCAGCTCTCCGGGCACACCCACGGCGGCCAGCTCTGGCCGGGCAACTACATTGCGGAACTGGCCAATCCCACGGTCGCGGGCCTGGAGCGGTACGGCGACACGCAGTTGTACGTCTCCCGGGGCGCGGGCGCCTGGGGGCCGCCGACGCGGGTGGGCGCGCCGTCGGACATCACCGTCGTGGAACTGGCGTCCCCGCAAGCCTGAGAACCGGCTGTGAAACAGGGGCGAAACGGTCTTTCCCAATACCCCGTCTGATTCTTCGGACACCTCTTCCCACAGACGAAACACCTGTGGTTGGGTGATCCGCGTCACTGGGGAGTGACACGGGGCGTGGCCTGGGGAGGGGCGCCGATGCGATCGGTTCGCATACGGATTCTCGCGGTGCTGGTGGTACTGGCGGCCGTGGGTGTGGGCGGCTGGCAGTTACTGCCGTCGAAGGAGAACGGCAACAGGACCATCACGGTCGGGACGACGGACGCCGTCACGTCACTCGACCCGGCGGGCGCCTACGACGCCGGCTCCTGGGCCCTGTTCAGCAATGTGTTCCAGTCACTGCTGACGTTCGATCCCAGTGGCGCCGCCCCCGTGCCGGACGCGGCGAAGAGCTGCGGGTTCGTGGGCGCGGGACTGCGGACCTATGCCTGCACCCTGCGCGACGACCTGACGTTCCCGAGCGGGAGCAAGGTGACCGCCGAGGACGTGAAGTTCTCCTTCGACCGCGTCAAGGCCATCAACTCCGAGGTGGGGCCCGCGTCCCTGCTCTCCACCCTCGGCTCGGTGGACGCCCACGGCCTCAAGGTCACCTTCCACCTGTCCTCGCCGGACGCCACCTTCCCCTTCAAGGTGGCCACCGGAGCCGGGTCGATCGTCGACCACACCCGCTACCCGAGGCACGCCCTGCGCAAGGACGCGGGCGCCGACGGCACCGGAGTGTACGTACTGAAGTCGTATACGAAGGACAAGCGGGCCGTCCTCGTGCCCAACAAGCACTACAGGGGCTCCGTCGAGGGGAGCGGCACGCCCACCGTGCTGCGCTACTACGCGACCCCCAAGGCGCTGGAGAGCGCCTGGAAGGCGAAGCAGGTCGACGTCGCGACGCGTCAGCTGCCGCCCGGGACGCTCGCCACCCTCTCGCCGAGCGACCCGAACCAGCACGTCACCGAGTCCGACAGCGCCGAGACCCGCAACCTCGTCCTCAACGTCCGCGCGAACTCGCCGCTGCACAACCGCCTCGTACGGCAGGCCGTCGCCGTACTGATCAACCGCGAGCAACTGGTCAGCCAAACCTACGAGGGGACGACCGATCCGCTGTACGGGCTGATCCCGGCGGGCATCACGGGGCACTCGACGTCGTTCTTCGACGCCTACCCCAAGCCCGACGCGAAGAAGGCGAAGGCCCTGCTGGCTGAGGCCGGGGTGTCGACGCCGGTGCGCTTCACCTACGGGTACGCCGAGGGGCGGGGCGCCGCCGGTGAGGAGGCCACCGAGCTCAAGCGGCAGCTGGAGGCGAGCGGCCTGTTCAAGGTGGACATCAAGGGCTACGAGTGGACCGACTTCCAGAAGCGGTACGCCGAGGGCCAGTTGGACGCCTGGGCGGTCGGCTGGGTCGCCGACTTCCCCGACCCGGACACCTTCAGCGCCCCGCTCGTCGGCACCGGCAACAGCATGAAGAACGGGTACAGCGACAAGGACGTGGACCGGCTGATTCAGGACAGTCAGCGGTACGAGGACCGCAGCCGCACGTCCGACGACTTCCAGACACTGCAGGAAATCGTGGCCCGCGATGTTCCCCTGATTCCCCTGTGGCAGCGCAAGGAGTATGTGCTCAGCAGTGAGGACGTAGGAGGCGGCCAGTACCTGTCGGACGGGACCGGTGTCTTCCGCCTCTGGCGGCTGAGCTGGATATGACACGTGACGTGATCCCGCGGGGTGGCCCCCCACCCCGGTGACATCGCGCCCTCGCCCAACGCGGCTCCATGCGCGCACTATGTGCCGGAGGTGTGCGTGCGGTGAGGAGCTGAGGTGTTGAGACGCAACGCGTTCCGGCTGCCCCGGCACCCGGCGTCCGTCGGACTCGCACGGCGCCGGGTACGCGACCATCTGCGGGACTGGGGCCACGGCACCGACGACCCGGCCCTCGCGGACGTCGTCCTGATCGTCTCCGAGCTCGCCACCAACGCCGTACGCCACGGACCCCTTCACGAAGGTCAGGAAGGGGAGTTCGAGGTCGCGGTCACCGCCCTCGCCGACGGTTCCTGCTTCGTCGAGGTCTCCGACGAGGGCTTCGCCGTACCACGGCCACGGCCGGTCTCCGTGGGGGAGGAGACCGGCCGCGGCCTGCACCTCGTGGAGGGCGTCGCCGTGGCGTGGGGGGTGTGGAGCCGGGGCCGCCACGGCAAGACCGTGTGGGCGCTCGTGGCGTCCCAGGCCCCGTGAATCACGGCGCCGGGGTCGAGCCGTACGCCGTCAGGAAGCGGTCGCGGAAGGCGTTCATCTTCCAGACCGGGGTGTCCTGCTTCGGCTGCAGGCCGTCCGCCCAGTTCCAGGCGGCGATCTTGTCCAGGACCTTCGGGTCCTTGGCGACGATCGAGACCGGCACGTCACGGCTGGCGTGGTTGCCGCTGACCCGGGCGATGGGCTGGTGGTCGCCGAGGAAGATCAGCACGGTGTTCTTGTTGCCGTACTTCACCAGGTAGTTGATGAGGCTCGACACCGAGTACTGGATGGACTTGCCGTACTCCTGCTTCGACTTGGTGGAGTCGGTGATGATGTCCGCGGGTTTCTTGCCGGCCTTCTCGATCGCGTTGTAGATCGAGCCGTCGCCGACCTGGTCCTGCGGGACCAGCTCGGGGATCGGCGCCCAGGGCTGGTGGCTGGAGGTCAGGATGATCGTCGACATCAGCGGCTTGTCGTGCTTCTTGCTGTGCACCAGGCGCTCGAACGCGGTCAGCGCGTACTGGTCGGGCATGGTCGACCAGCTGAACTTCGGTCCCTTGTAGCCGAGTTTGTGGGAGTCGTAGAGCTTGTCGATGCCGTAGAAGTTCTGCTCGGGCCACGCCTTCTGGACGCCCGGCATCACGCCGACCGTGTCCCAGGCGCCCGTCTTCTTGAACGCGCCGGGGAGGGTCAGGCGCTCGCCCGCGGTGACGGTGCGGTAGCGCTGCTGGTTGCTGATCCACAGGCCCGACATGAAGGTGGAGTGACCCAGCCAGCTGCTTCCGCCGTACGTCGCCGAGGTCAGCCAGCCGCTCTTCGCCGCGAACCCGGCGTCGGTCAGCTTCTTGTTCTCGGCGGTGAGCGTCGCGTCGACCCCGGGTGCCATGACCGGGTCCTCGATCGCGCTGCGGCCGTAGCTCTCGATGAAGGTGATCATCATGTCCTTGCCGCGCAGCCCGGTGAGCAGCTGGTCGGGCGGCGTGTTGGCGAAGTTGTCCTTCTTCGCGATCTTGGCGAACTCGGCTTCGTCCTGCAGTGTCCGCTGTACCTGCTCCGCCTTGAACTGGAGGGCCTGCATGGTGTGCTCCGAAGCGATGGGTATCCCCGCGGCGTACTGCACGCCCAGCGCCGCGCAGGTGACCCAGGCGATGGCCAGCACCAGCGTCGTGCGGGTCGCCGTCTCGGTGTGCCGGGCCGCCAGGTTGCCCAGTCGGATCACCGACAGCGTCGTGAGGGCGAGTACGGCGATCACGAGCGTCACGGCCAGGGCCGCGATGCCGAGCGCGCCACCCTTGCCGAACGTGTCCTGGAGGTATCCCTGCGCATCGCTGAAGAGCGACCAGTCGAGGACGACGTTGAAGCCTCGCCCGAGGTATTCGTTGAAACCGATGTCGAGGAAGTTCACGACGGTCAGGGCGCCCAGGCCGAGCCCGGCGAACGCCGCCACGGCGATCCGCGGCTTGCGGGGCAGGACGATCAGCAGGGCGGCGCCGAAGATCGCCTCCACCGGGAGACGCACGAAAGCGGCGAGCCGGACCTTGTCCGCCTGGGTCGGCATGAGCAGCGCGACGACCACGACAGCGAGGGCCACGGCGGTGGTGGTCCACGCGAGAACGCGGGCCGCGACCGGGTACTTCTCCCGCCACCCACCCCAGACGCGCCGCCACCGGCGTGGGCGGGGGGCGGTGGGGGTGTCGGCTTCGGACACGGCGGGGTCGGGTGCGGCGGCGGCCTGCTCCGGGGCTTCGACCTCGCCCTCCGGAGCGTCGGCGTCCGGGGCTTCCGCCTCGGGGCCTTCCGTCTCAGGAGTCCCGGTCTCGGATGCCTCGGTCTGGGATGTCTCGGTCTGAG
Source organism: Streptomyces diastatochromogenes (assembly GCA_001550305.1). Lineage (GTDB taxonomy): Bacteria > Actinomycetota > Actinomycetes > Streptomycetales > Streptomycetaceae > Streptomyces > Streptomyces mirabilis_D. The sequence continues at coordinate 16,408 of LRTP01000036.1, read as the reverse complement.
ATGCCTCCGCCTCGGGAGCCTCCGGCTCCGGGTCCTTCGCTTCCGGGGCTTTCGGCTCGGGGTCGGTCGTGGCCTCCGGAGCCTCCGCCTCCGGGGCTTCCGGGGCCTTCGCCTCCGGAGCTTCCGCTTCGGGGGCCTTCGCCTCCGGAGCTTCCGTCTCCGGAGCGCTCACCTCGGGGGTCTCCGCCTCGGAGGTCTGGACGGTGTCCCCCGGGGCGGGGGCGTCCAGGGGTGTGACCTCCTGCGAGGGCACGTCCTCCGGCGCCTCGTCCGTTTTCGACAGCTGTCGAGAGCTCGTGTTGAACGACAACCCGGCGGTCCTTCCGTGCGAAGCCCGGTGGTGGCGCGGCGGACCAGGCTGAGGTCGGGGCCGCCTTCATCTGTTGGGTACGAGGTCGTACCGGCCGGTGTTCAATCATCCGGGTTTGCTTATGTTCAAGCGAGTCACCGAGCTTGTTCAAGCACCTCACTGTGCTTGTTAAAGCAGCTCACCGAGTCGGAAGCGTCACCGTGACCTCGAGCCCCGCTCCCGGCGCCGTCCGCACCGCCACGTCACCCCCGTGCGCGGCCACCACTCCCTGCACGATCGCCATTCCCAGCCCGCTGCCCGCACCACCGCCCGCCCGGAAGAACCGGTCGAAGATGCGCGCCGCGTCCTCCTCCGCCAGCCCGGGCCCCTGGTCCGCGACACACAGCCGTACGGTCCCGTCCTCCCGTTCGAGACCGAGCCGCACCGGCACGTCGGCGGGCGTGTGGGTGCGTACGTTGGCCACCAGGTTGCCCAGCACCTGCCGCAGCCCCGACTCGTCGGCGTGCACCAGCAGTGTCCCGTCGGCGCCCACGGTGACCGGACGCCCGGGCTGCTGGGCCCGCAGATCCTCGGCCGCGTCCCGCACCAGACGGCTCAGGTCGACGTTCTTGAAACGCAGCTCGGGGCTCTGGTCGAGGCGGGCCAGGATGAGCAGTTCGTCCACGAGGCGCCCCATGCGGTCGGCCTCGGCGTTCATCCGGTCCCAGGCCCGCCGGCGCTCACCCGGCTCGCGCAGCATCCCCTTCTCGTACAGCTGGAGGTAGCCGCGGATCGCCGACAGCGGGGTGCGCAGCTCGTGCGAGGCGTCCGCGACGAACCGGCGCAGCTGCGCCGCGCTGCGCTCGCGGGTCCGGTACGCCGATTCCACCTGGTGAAGCATGGAGTTGAGGGCGAGCCGCAGCTGTTCGACCTCCTGGGTCGGATGGTGGCTGGAGGGCACGCGCCGGGTGAGGTCTCCCTCGGCGATGGCGGACGAGGTCTCCACCATGTCCTCCAGCGGCCGCATCCGGCGGCTCACGCTGATCATGGTCAGCACCGCGAGCAGCGACAACAGCAGGGTGCCGACGCCCAGATCGAGCTTGAGGGCCTTGGCGATGCCCTTGTGCAGGGCGTCGGTGGAGGCGGCGAGCAGCACGTACGTGCCGTCGGCGAGCCGGGCTCCGGTGACCCGGTAGGAGGCGCCGTGCACGGTGGTGTCGTGCAGGGCGGGGTCGTGCGCGAGGGCGCTCGGGTCGTCCACCGCGGCGACCAGCGCGCGCTGGATGTCGGTGGGCTTGAAACCGCCGACGCTGAGCGGGGTCCCGTGGCCGTCCACCGCCGCGAAGATCGAGTCGGGCTTGTCGGACCGGTCCGCGCCGGGGACCATCCGCTCGCGTACGAAGGCGAGCGCGGTGAGCGAGTCGATCTGGTGGAGGGTGAGCCGCGAACCGGTCAGCGACTCCCGCGTCTTGGACAGCTCCGTGTCGACCTGGTCGAGCAGATAGTGCCGCATGCCCATCAGACTGACGGCGGTCGCCACGATGATGCCCAGCGCCAGCAACCCCACGTTGGCGAGCGTCAGCTTGCCGCGCAACGAGTGGATCCCGCGGTGACGCCGGGGGCGCCGCACACTCACGTACGCGGGAATCCCCGCACAGAGGGCGAGCTCGGTCCGGGACGCGGGTTCCGCGCGGGGGGAGGGCTCCGCCTGCGCCGCGGCGGCCCCCGGGTCCGGGGATGCCGGGGTCATGCGAGGCCGTATCCGACGCCCCGGCGGGTCTGGATCACCGGTGGGCCGAGGGGTTCGAGTTTGCGGCGCAGATAGCTGATGTACGTCTCGACGACGGTCGACTCGGCGGAGTGTTCGTACTGCCAGACGTGCCGCAGGAGTTGTTCCTTGGGCACGATCCGGCCGCCGTTGCGGACGAGGAAACGCAGCAGGGCGTACTCGGTGGGGGTGAGCTCCACCGTGCGGTCCCCGCGGTGCACGGAGTACGTCGTCTCGTCCAGTTCGAGTTCGCCGTAGCGAAGGGGCGGGCGCTGGGGAAGGACGTCGTCGGGGCGTGTGCGGCGCAGTACGGCCGTGATCCGGGCGACGACCTCGTCGATGTTGAACGGCTTGGTGATGTAGTCGTCGCCGAAGCCGAGCGCGCCGACGATCTCGGCGGGCGCGTCCCGCGCGGTGAGGAAGACGATCGCCAGGTCGGGCCGGCGCAGGCGCAGTTCACGCCCCAGCGCCCGCCCGTCGCCGTCCGGCAGCATCACGTCGAGCAGCGCCGCGTCGGGGCGGGTGCGTTCGGCGAGCGTGAGCGCCTGACGGACGGTGCCCGCGGTCATCACCTCGAAGCGGTGGTAGCGCAGCGCGATGGCGAGGACGTCCGCGATGCTCGGCTCGTCCTCGACGACGAGAACGGTGGCCCCCTCGTGAGCGGTCATGCCCCCAGTATCCGCACGCGGGTCGCGCCAGGGGGCGGCTCCCCCCTTTGGAGTTCCTTGAGAGTCATGGGCGGTCTGTGTCGTCGCTCGAGCGTGCCGGTCGATGGTTGGTCCCAGGACCTGGGGGACCAACCGACAACCGAACGACCGGATGACCGGTCGACTAAGGAGCGTTGAGCGTGGCGACATTGGCACGGTGGTGCTATCGGCACCGGCTGGTGGTCCTGTTGCTGTGGGTGGGGGCACTGCTCGGGCTCGGGGCCGCGGCCTCGACCGCGGGCACGGATTACGCGAACGTCTTCTCCCTTCCGAACACGGACTCCAAGCGCGCGTACGACCAGATGGAGAAGGCCTTCCCGGAGCGCGCGGGCGACACCGACACGGTGGTGTGGAAGGTCGACGCGGGAACCGTCCGGGACCAGTCCGTACAGTCCCGGATCCAGCCCGTGCTGGAGAAGATCGGCAAGATGGCGGGGGTCGGCGGCGTCACCAGCCCGTACGCCGGCGACCGGGGCGCGGCGCAGATCAGCGCCAACGGCAGGATCGCCTACGCCCAGATCACCTTCGCCAAGCAGGCGAACGCGGTGCCCAAGCAGCTGGTGCAGGACGTGGTCGACACCGCACAGGGCGCCCGAGGCGGCGGTCTGCACGTCGAGCTGGGCGGTCAGGCGATCCAGCGCGTCCAGGAACCGCCCACCGGACTCGCCGAGATGATCGGCATCCTGGCCGCGGCGGTCGTCCTCTTCCTCGCCTTCGGCTCGCTCTTCGCGATGCTGCTCCCGATCGGCATCGCGATCTTCGGGGTGGGCACGGGCCTGTTCTCCACCCAGCTGCTCAGCCATGTGACGTCGGTGCCCGACCTGGCACCGCTGCTCGCCACGCTGATCGGCCTCGGTGTCGGGATCGACTACGCGCTGTTCATCGTCACCCGGCACCGGCGCGGCATCCTGCGCGGCATGGACCCGGAGGAGTCGGCGGTCACCGCCCTCAACACCTCCGGCCGCGCGGTGCTGTTCGCGGGCGGCACGGTGTGCATCGCGCTCGCCGGGATGCTCGTGACGAACCTGCGCTTCCTGGACGGCGTGGTCATCGGCACCTCGCTCACCGTCGTGTTCAGCGTGCTCGCGGCCGTCACGCTGCTGCCCGCGCTGCTCGGTTTCCTCGGCTCCCGGGTGCTCAGCCGCCGCCAGCGGCGCAAGCTGGCCGCCGAAGGCCCCGAGCAGGAGCGGGCCAGCGGCTTCGCGGCCCGCTGGTCGGCGAACGTCCAGAAGCGCCCGCGCTCGATCGCCGTGATGGCCGTCGTCGTCATGGCGATCCTCGCGATCCCGGTGCTGTCGCTGCGGCTCGGCGCGACCGACCAGGGCAACGACGACGCGTCGACGACGACCCGGAAGGCGTACGACCTCCTCGCGGAGGGCTTCGGTCCCGGCTTCAACGGCCCGCTCCAGGTGGTCTCCACCAGCGGCGACACGAACAAGCTGGTGCAGGGCCTCCGCGCGACCGACGGCGTCGCGCAGGTCGCGGCGCTGCCGCCCGCGCAGGGCGTCACGGTGATCCAGGTCGTACCGACCACGTCACCGCAGTCCGAGAAGACGGACCAGCTCATCGACACCCTGCGGGACAAGGTGATCCCGGACGCCGGGGCACAGGCGCACGTCGGCGGTGTGACGGCGATCTCCAAGGACTTCTCGACCGTCACGGGTGACCGACTGCCGCTCTTCATCGCCACCATCATCGGCCTGGGCTTCCTGCTGCTGATGGTCGCCTTCCGCTCCCTGGTGGTGCCCCTGACCGCCGCCCTGATGAACCTGATCGCGGCCGCCGCGTCCTTCGGCGTCCTCGTCGCGATCTTCCAGTGGGGCTGGGGGCTGAGCCTGCTGGGCCTCGGCAAGGAGGGTCCGATCAACGCCTTCCTGCCCGTCATCATGCTCTCCCTCCTCTTCGGCCTCTCGATGGACTACCAGGTGTTCCTGGTGAGCCGGATGCACGAGGAGTGGGTGCACACGAAGGACAACGCGCGGGCGGTCCGGGTCGGCCTCGCGGAGACCAGCCGTGTCATCAACTCCGCCGCCCTGATCATGGTCTGCGTCTTCCTCGCCTTCGTCCTCAGCGGTGACTCGGGGGCGGCGATGGCGGGCGTGGGCCTCGCGGCGGCGGTCGCGCTGGACGCGTTCATTCTCCGTACGGCACTGGTGCCGGCCGCGATGCATCTGCTGGGCAAGTCCAACTGGTGGCTGCCGGCGGGTCTGGAGAAGCGGTTGCCGCACCTGGCGGTGGAGCCGGCCGAGGAGGCGGAGTCGCTGCCGCGGGCTTCGGCGGGAGGACCGACGGTCGTGCACGGCTTCGTTCGTGACGCGGAGGGAGCGCCGGTCGACGGGGCGGTCCTCACCCTGCTCAGCAAGGGCGGGCGTCAACTGGACCGGGTGACCTCACTGGCGGACGGCTCGTACATCGTCTCCGTACCGGCTCCTGGCACGTACCTGCTGTCGGCGACGGCCGCGTCGTACGGCGCCCGCGCCCGGCACGTCATCGTGACCGACGAACCGCTGGTGCACGACCTGGAGTTGACGGAGGGGGAGGTGGACGCCGTCAATTAGCCGTGGGGTGCCCGGCTTCGAGGATCCTTTTCACATCAAGGGTGACCTTGCCGCCGACGGACTCGGGGAGCGTGACGAGTTCGTCGGCGGTGTGGATGCCATGCACCTTGTAGCGGTCCGCGACCGGATCAGTGAGGACGTGGAGGCGCTGGTGCTGGCGGTCGACGATGACGTAGACGGGGATGCGGGCCCTGGCGTAGGAGGAGACCTTGTCCCGCAGATCCGTTTTCCAGTTGGTGGAGGTGACTTCCATGACGAGGCGGAAGCAGGTCGGGTCGTAGCAGCTGTTCTCCACCAGGTGATGGCGGTAGTCGTCGTCGACCACCGACAGGTCGGGGATCACGTAGTCCTCTGGACCGCTGGGCAGCCAGAGGCCGATTCCCGGCAGGGCTCGCACCAGGCCCAGTTGCATGAACGGGGCAGCGAAGAGCATCAGGGCCTCGGAGTGAGGGCCGTCCGGTGCTGGGCTCACGAGGATCTGGCCTCCGATGATCTCGACGCGGCGGCCCGGAAGACTCTCCATGATGAGGTTCGCCTCGGCGATCAGCGGCCGGTCCTCGTGCGGTCGCTCGACAGCTGCTGCGGACATCACGTGCCTCCCATGGGCTGGTGTCGAGAACATCATCGTAGGCCGGACGTCTCCCCCGTGTCCTGTACTGGCGGCGTCACCCGATCGTGGAGCCCCGCCCCGGATCCGGCAGCAGCTTCGTCATCCCCGGCAGGAAGTCCGTGAACAGCTCGTGCACCTCGTGGACGAGCGGGCGCAGGACGCGGAAGCGGGCCAGTGAGACGCCCCGGGTGGTGATGCGGGCGCCGCGCTCGGCGAGCCGGTAGCTGCGTTCGCGCCCCTCCGTGCGGTCGAAGACCCAGTACAGGACGAGCCCCATCTGCGACAGCCACATCAGCTCGGGCAGGACGTCCCTCAGCTCCTCCGGAACCTTCGCCTTCGACCCGGCGAGCACCTCGCGGTGTATGGCGATGGACTCCTCGCGGGGGCCCGCCGACTCGGGGGAGAAGGGGCTGAGCGGGCTCTCCGGGTCGGCGGCGTTCTTGAAGAACTGCGCCGCGAACTCGTGGTACGGCTCCGCCACGTCCAGCCACGCCTTCAGTACGCCCGCGATCCGCGCCTCCAGATCCTTCTCGCGCTCCAGGACCGGCCGGATCGCCGCCTGGTGCTCGGCGCCGATCCGGTCGTAGAAGCCCTGGATGAGGTGCTCCTTGCCGGCGAAGTAGTAGTACGCGTTGCCGACGGAGACCCCGGCCTCCTGGGCGATCGCCCGCATGGTCGTCTTGTCGTACCCCCGCTCCTGGAACAGCCGCAGCGCGGTCTCCAGGATCAGCGCGCGGGTCTGCTCGCTCTTGGCGGGACCCTTTTCCTGGGCCTTTCCGGGCGCGCTGGTGTCGTCCGGGCCGGGGCTGTCTGTCGGTGCTGGCACGGGAACAGAGCCTAACGAGTCGAACAGGAGCCGCTGTCACAGCCCGGAGGCCGGTACGTCCACCCGCCACCCGGTTCGTACGCCCACCCGTCACCCGACCACCGCCCCTCAACGAGGCGCTGCGCGCCGCCCCTCCGGACGTCCCCCCGCCGGTACGCGCCCCCGCCCCATCCCTGCTGGGCGTGCGCGGAGCGCCACTTCGCGGCGGCGAGCATCGCGCCCTTGGCGAGCCGGGCCCCGGCCGGGGTGCTCAGCCGGTGGGCGAGCGGCCGGTGCTCGCGCAGCGCCCACAGGCAGACGACCCAGGCGGCTGCCCCGCGGTAGACCTGACCGCCGTCCCCGACGACGGTGATCTCGTCGAGGGTGGCGCGGTGGTCGAGGGCGGGGAAGAGTGCCCTGGCCTGCTCGGAACCGGCCGGCACGAGCCGCAGCGGCACCAGCTGGGGCTGCTTGCTGAGCCAGTCGCGCAGGAAGGTGCACAGCGAGCACGAGGCGTCGTAGAGGACGGTGAGCCCGGTGACCGGGACGCGTGCGGCGTCCCGGTCACCGGTGGCCTCGAGGCCGGTCATGGTGCTCACGCCCCGGCCGTCGGCGCCACCCAGTCCGTCGGCGCGACGGGCGGCAGCTGCTCCCGCTCCATGACGCCCCGCCGCCGGATCTTGTTGAGCACGTACACGTTGCCGAGGTGCATGACCCCGAGGACGAGCAGCACGACGCCGAGCTTGGTCGACAGGGCCTCGAAGATCCCGCGGGTGTCGGTGATCCCGGCGTCGTCGCCGTTCAGATAGAGCGCGACGAAGCCCAGGTTGACGAGGTAGAAGCCCACCACCAGGAGGTGGTTGACGGCGTCGGCCAGTTTCTCTTTCCCGTGCAGCACGTCGGCGAGGAAGATCCGCCCGTTGTGGCTGAGCGTGCGTGCCACCCAGACCGTCAGCGCGATGCTGACCAGCAGATAGATGACGTACGCGACGACCGTGAGGTCCATGTCCCCACCCCTTCTTGAACGCGTTCAAAACGCTGTCGAGAAGGAATGTAGACCTGCTTTTGAACATGTTCAAGTCAGGCGGGTGCGCCAGTGCGGGGTGAGGCGGGTCACGTCTGGTGGCGGCCCAGCTCGGGCCGCTTGCCGTAGTCCGTGAAGCCGATGACGTTGCCCCAGGGGTCGGCGATCTCGACGGTCCAGCCGGTGGCGACCGGGAAGACGGGGGCGAGCGGCCGGATGCCCGCCGAGGCCAGCGCGTCGGCCGTGGCCCGCGCGTCCCTGACCTCCAGCCACACCCGCGCCGAGGCCCACAGCGGCGGCCGCGGGCCGAGCTCCTCCTCCAGTCGCAGCAGCAGCCCCGGCGTCTCCTTGCCCACCTTCAGCAGCGCGATCCCGGCCTCGTCCAGCCGGAACGCCACCGGAATGTCGGCCCGCCCGTAGAACTCCACCGCGGCACCGAGGTTCCCGACGGGCAGCAGCACGTTGTCGAAGCCGAGCAGCTCGTACGACACATCATCTGACATGCCATCAGATTAGGTACGGGCCGCGCCGGGGTCCCGGTGGCTGACCGTGCGGGTCCCCCAGGTGGTGCAAGGCCGAGCGCGCCGCGTGGTGGCCGCACATGCCGTGCACGCCGGGGCCGGGCGGGGTCGCCGCCGAGCACAGGAAGACGCCGGGGATGCCGGTGCCGTAGGGATCGAGGGCCGCGCGGGGGCGCGGGACCGGTTGGCGCGGGGTGTGGGCGCCGGTGAGGATGCCCAAGGAGTGGTTCCGGGTGGTCCCCGGTGTGAGGGGCTTTCAGGGGCCCTTCAGGTACGCAGCGTGCGTCCCCGGTGCAGCGTTCCGGTGATGCCGGTGAACCGGAGGTCGAGGCCGAGTCCGTCGCGCTCGGCGTGCAGGTGCAGATGGGGCTCGGTGGTGTTGCCCGAGTTGCCGACCTCGCCGAGGAGTTGGCCCACGCGTACCCGGTCAGGGCGTGGGCGGCTTCGGTGTTGTCGTGCCTAGGCATCACCGGGGCCTCAGGGGGCGCGCCTCGTGCCGCACGTACGTGCAGTCCGTGCCGATCATCAGCAGCCCGAAGCACGCCAGTCCCATGCAGACCATGATGCCCGGGTGGCGCATGCTCTCCAGGGCCAGGGTGTTGGCCTTCCGCACCCAGGTGCGAGCGGACAGGGTCGCGAACGGGAGAGCCGGTTCGGCGAAGCCGAGCGAGCAGTGTCTCCTTCGAGGGCGACCGCGCGCTCGCCGTCGATCCGCATTCCGCCACCGTGCCGGGCTGATCGTCTGTACAGACGGGCGGTTGTGTCCATACTGGTGGGGACTCAGGGGCGTTCGAGGCGTATGGGGAGGCGGCTTCGTGCGGCGGCTGCTCATGGTCGGTTTCGTGCCGTGCGGGCTTCTCGTCGGCGGTTTCTGGAGCCTTGTGCGCGCCGGAAGCTTCACGGGGCACAGTGACTGGGCCCGGGTGCTTCCTGTCGCCCCTGGCGCCACGGTGGTCGCGCTGCTGGCGCCGACTGCGTGCGCATGGCTCCTGGCCCTGCTCCTCCAGCCCTTTCAGGTCCGGGCCGTACGCGTGCTGGAGGGGTACTGGGACCGCTGGCCGGCCACCGCCCGGGTGGCCGGCGTGCTGGTGGAGATACAGCGACGTCGCCACCTGGCGCTGCGCGACAAGGCGACCCGCCCCGGTGCGGCCTCTGCCGATGCCCTACGGCGCCTGGCCGCCCGGCCGCCCGTCGAGGTCCTGCTGCCCACTGAGCTGGGCAATGCCCTGCGTGCCGGCGAGCTGAGCGCGGGTGAGCGCTACGGCCTGGCCACCCTGTCCGCCTGGCCACGCATTTACCTGCAGGTGTCCGACCGGCTGTCGCAGTCCCTGCGCTCCACGCGAGACGCGCTCGACACAGCGGTCAACCTCTGCTGGTCCTTCCTGGCTCTCGCCGCCGTTCTGGCTGCCGGGCTGTACGACGAGTCCCGTGTGCGCTGGCTTCCGCTGGTGGCTCTGGCCCTCGCAGCCGTCGCCTACAAAGGGGCGGTCATCGCCGCCCAGGCGTACTCCGGGTTGATGCATGTGGTCTTCGACCTGCATCGCTTCGATCTGCTGGAGGCGCTGCACCATCGTCTGCCCGCGGAACAGGAGCAGGAACAGGAGGTGTTCGAGAGAGTCTCGAAGCGCTTGGTGGGACTGCGCGTACCCGACCTGCCGTACGAGCACGGCAGGGGTGTCTCAGACCCGCGCGATGCTGACGGCCGCGCAGAGACCTAGCACATGGATCGTGAACCGACCCTTGCCGTGGGGCGTTTCGGGTCCGTTGTCCGTCACCCGTGTGAGTACGGCGCCTGTTCGGTGTACCGACACGGGACACTCCTTGGGCACCATCAACCGCACATGCCCGCCGACCGCCGTGACGTGCACCGTCACCTGGTCCTCCGTAGCGTCGATCCGCGACAGATCCGCTCGCAACTCCCCGAGCACGGCCCGTACCGTCAGCAACGTCCCTGAGCCCGCCGGTGCCACGACCCGTCCGGTCGAGAGCACTCTGGACCATCGCGTCGTCCGCCCGTCCCGGCCGGTGGACAGTACCAACACCGCACCGGCCACGGTCAGCCCGACGGGGACGATCCAGTCCTCCACGGTCCGCTCGCCGCCCTGTTGTGACAGGGCGAGACCGCCCAGCGCGACCGATCCGAGGATCAGCGGTCCGATCAGCGCCTCCGCCGCTACGGCCGAGCGGAGCAGATTGACCAACGCCAGCCCGAGCAGTACCCAGGGCCACCACCGACCGGTCACTTGGGCCGCGCTGCGGACCCGGTCGGCGGTGTCGCCGACGGCATAGCATCCGAGGGCGACGGCGAGGATCCCCACCCATGTGCGGGCGCGGGACGAACGGCCACCGCTCCCGCCACCGTCTGCCATCGCTGTGCGCCGTCTCCCGGTTCCGACGGGCCAGGGGACGGCGCCGCGGCGCACATCGTACCGAGGGGGTCAGGGAGCGGTCAGTCCTGGCAGAGCAGATCCTTGAGATCCACGGCCAGGTCGATGGCCTCCTGGCCCGAGAGCTTGTGCAGGGCTGGTCCGGGCAAGGGAATCGCCGGGCAGGGCCCGTCGCGCCGGGTGCCGTGCTGGAAGCGGTCCCCGTCCTTCACCAGGTAGCGGGTGATGGCGTCCTTGTCGCGGGTTTCCCACAGCCGGGTCCAGTGCGGGGGATCCGCGACCGAGTAGGCGTGGTCGGGGCGTGCGCCGCACAGTACGCATTCGATCAACAGGAGGTCAAAGCCGGGCAGTTGGACGTCGTACATCATGGTGCCGTACTCCTCTCGACTGCTGCCTTCTCCTTCGACTGCTTCTTGTTCCTGCTCTCCACGGCCTGTCGGCGAGCGAGGCGCAGGGGGAAGTAGACCGAGTACGACCAGAAGGCTTCGCCCCCGGTGGCGGCGAGGATCAACCCGGCGGTGATCCATCGCCGCAACGCCAGCGGGCCCGTCCCCTCAGGGGTGAGTGCGGCGGCTACGCTCAGGAGGAGGAGTACCGTTCCGAGGTTGTACACGATGCTCGCGAGGAACGTCTTGTCCAGCCACGTGAGGTAGTCCGTGTGCTGGTTCTCCACGAACTTCGGTTCGGGATCCTCGGCGCGCCAGTCCTTGAGGTCCTGGTACGAGTAGAGGTACTGCCGTGCCTGATAGCCGAGTTGGATGCTCGTGATGAGGCTGAGCACGGTGAGGACGAGGAGCAGCAGTGTGGGGCCCGGCCAGCGGAATTTGTCCGCGTCCGCGCAGACGACGCCGATCAGCGACAGCGCACCCGCGGTGAGCAGCGGGGCGGCGATGGTGAGAGCCACATCCGCGGCGTGAACGAGCCCGAGTGGCTTTGGATATCCGACGTGCAGGGCAGGGTCGAACTTCGCTTTGTCCATGCCGCCCCCGTTGATGTGGACATCGGGGTTCGAAGTGTGGCAGAGGGATCGGATTGACGGTATACGGTCAAATGTGGAAAGAAAAACCCGCCTCCGTACGTAGCTTGTACGGAGGCGGGGTTCTTGGTGCGAAAGCTGACAGAGGCGTCAGAAGCGACGCGTGATCAGCGCGCGCTTCACTTCCTGGATCGCCTTCGTGACCTCGATACCGCGCGGGCAGGCGTCCGTGCAGTTGAACGTCGTGCGGCAACGCCACACGCCGTCCTTGTCGTTGAGGATCTCCAGGCGCTGCTCGCCCGCTTCGTCACGGCTGTCGAAGATGAAGCGGTGCGCGTTGACGATGGCGGCCGGACCGAAGTACTGGCCGTCGTTCCAGAAGACCGGGCAGGACGACGTGCACGCCGCGCACAGGATGCACTTGGTGGTGTCGTCGAAGCGCTCGCGGTCTTCGGCGGACTGCAGACGCTCGCGCGTCGGCTCGTTGGTGTCCTTCGTGATCAGGAAGGGCATCACATCGCGGTACGCCTGGAAGAACGGCTCCATGTCGACCACGAGGTCCTTGAGGACCGTCAGACCCTTGATGGGCTCGACCGTGATCGGCTTGGCGGGGTTGATGTCCTTGATCAGCGTCTTGCAGGCGAGGCGGTTCTTGCCGTTGATCCGCATGGCGTCCGAGCCGCAGATGCCGTGCGCGCAGGAACGACGGAACGTGAGGGTTCCGTCCTGGTCCCACTTGATCTTGTGGAGGGCGTCGAGGACGCGCTCCTTCGGGTCGATCTCCAGCTGGAAGTCTTCCCAGACCGCCTCCGCCGCGACCTCGGGGTTGAAGCGGCGGATGCGGAAGGTGGCGGTGATGTACGGCGAGTCGGCGAAGCCCGCCTCGGGCTGGCCGGCGCTGTCCGCCTTGTCGAGGGTCGGGGTAGCCATCAGTACTTACGCTCCATCGGCTGGTAGCGGGTCTGGACGACCGGCTTGTAGTCGAGACGGATGGACTCGGTGCCGTCGTCGCCGACCTCGCGGTACGCCATGGTGTGGCGCATGAAGTTGACGTCGTCGCGGTTCGGGTAGTCCTCGCGGTAGTGACCGCCGCGGGACTCCTTGCGGGCGAGCGCGGAGACGGCCATGACCTCGGCCAGGTCGAGCAGGTTGCCCAGCTCGATGGCCTCGAGGAGGTCCGTGTTGAACCGCTTGCCCTTGTCCTGGATCGAGACGTTCCGGTAGCGCTCGCGCAGCTCGGCGATCTTCTCGACCGCCGTCTTGATCGTCTGCTCGGTGCGGAACACCATCACGTTGGCGTCCATGCACTCCTGCAGCTCCAGGCGCAGCGCGGCGACCCGCTCCGTGCCCGTGGAGTTGCGCAGGTGCTCGACCTGCGAGACGACCTGCGAGGCGGGGTCCTCGGGCAGCTCGACATAGCCGGCCTTCGCCGAGTACTCGGCGGCGGCGATGCCCGCGCGGCGCCCGAACACGTTGATGTCCAGGAGCGAGTTGGTGCCGAGGCGGTTGGCGCCGTGCACGGACACACAGGCGACCTCGCCGGCGGCATACAGGCCCGGCACGACGGTCGTGTTGTCGCGGAGCACCTCACCCTGGACGTTCGTCGGGATGCCGCCCATGGCGTAGTGCGCGGTGGGCTGGATCGGGATCGGGTCCGTGTAGGGCTCGATGCCGAGGTAGGTGCGCGCGAACTCCGTGATGTCCGGGAGCTTGGCGTCCAGCTGCTCCGGCGGGAGGTGCGTGAGGTCGAGGTAGACGTGGTCGCCCTCGGGACCGCAGCCGCGGCCCTCACGGATCTCCGTGTAGATGGAGCGCGAGACGACGTCACGGGACGCGAGGTCCTTCATGACCGGCGCGTACTTCTCCATGAAGCGCTCGCCGTCCTTGTTGCGGAGGATGCCGCCCTCACCGCGGGCGCCCTCCGTCAGCAGGATGCCCATGCGCCAGATGCCGGTCGGGTGGAACTGGAAGAACTCCATGTCCTCCAGCGGCAGCCCGCGACGGTAGACGGCCGCCTGGCCGTCACCCGTCAGGGTGTGCGCGTTGGAGGTCACCTTGAAGAACTTGCCGGTGCCGCCGGACGCGTAGATCACGGCCTTCGCCTGGAAGACGTGGATCTCGCCGGTCGCCAGTTCGTAGGCGACCACACCGGCCGAGTGCTTGACGCCGTCGACCTCGGTGATCAGCTGGTCGAGGACGTAGAACTCGTTGAAGAACTTTACGCCCTCCTTGACGCAGTTCTGGTACAGCGTCTGGAGGATCATGTGGCCGGTGCGGTCCGCGGCGTAGCAGGACCGGCGGACCGGGGCCTCGCCGTGGTTGCGGGAGTGACCGCCGAAGCGGCGCTGGTCGATCCTGCCCTCGGGCGTCCGGTTGAAGGGAAGGCCCATCTTCTCGAGGTCGAGGACCGAGTCGATGGCCTCCTTCGCCAGGATCTCGGCGGCGTCCTGGTCGACCAGGTAGTCACCGCCCTTGACCGTGTCGAAGGTGTGCCACTCCCAGTTGTCCTCCTCCACGTTGGCGAGCGCGGCGGCCATGCCGCCCTGCGCCGCGCCCGTGTGGGAGCGGGTGGGGTAGAGCTTCGTGAGCACGGCGGTGCGGCTGCGCTTCGTCGCCTCGATGGCGGCGCGCATGCCGGCGCCGCCGGCGCCCACGATGACGGTGTCGTACTTGTGGATCTGCATGAGTCGGTTACCTCAGCCCCGTGCCTAGCGGATGTTCGGGTCGAAGGTGAAGATCACCAGCGTGCCCAGCAGGATGGTGAACACCGTGGCGGTGTAGAGCAGGCCCTTGAGCCACAGCCGGGTGTTCGCGCGCTCCGCGTAGTCGTTGATGACCGTGCGCAGGCCGTTGGCGCCGTGCAGCATCGCGAGCCACAGCATCGCGAGGTCCCAGGCCTGCCACCACGGGGAGGCCCAGCGGCCCGCGACGAACGCGAAGCCGATCTTGGAGACACCGCCGTCGAGGACGAGCTGGATGAGCAGGTGGCCGATGACGAGGACGACCAGCACGATGCCGGACAGGCGCATGAACAGCCAGCCGTACATCTCGAAGTTGCCACGGGTGGACTTCGGGGTCTTCTTGGTGCGCTTGCGCGGGGCCTCGATGAACGGCGCCGGGTTGTCGACGCTGTACGCGGAGAACTCACCCGCGCCCTCGACGGGGCCGATGCCGGAAGCGGCGGTCTCAGTAGTGGACATCTGCGTCAGCTCCCGAAGACTTCGCGGAATGCGTGCCCGAGGACGGGGTAGAGGGCCCCGACCATCAGCACGACCCAGATACCGACGACGGACCAGAGCATCTGCTTCTGGTAGCGCGGGCCCTTCGACCAGAAGTCGACGGCGATGATGCGCAGGCCGTTGAGCGCGTGGAAGAGGATGGCGGCGACGAGGCCGTACTCCAGCAGCGCGACGATCGGATTCTTGTACGTGGACACGACCCTGTCGTAGTCCTCGGGGGAGACACGGACGAGAGCGGTGTCCAGCACGTGTACGAACAGGAAGAAGAAGATGAGGACGCCGGTGACTCGATGAGCCACCCAGGACCACATTCCTTCCCGGCCGCGGTACAGCGTTCCAGCCGGCACGGAAGAACCCTCCGGGAGCGGGGATTGGGGCCTGCCGGCTTCTGTGTCGGTCGGCCCGGCCGGGTACGGTCCACCGGCCCCGGCCATCGTAGCGACGACTTGTCGGAACGTTTACAGCGGCCCTATCTATGTGATCAAACTGGCAATCAATCAGGCACGTTCGGGCTATTCCGGACCGCCCAGGGCCCCGTGTCCCCGAGGAGGCGCGTCAGGCGCCCCCTGGCCAGACGGCGCAGCTCCTCCGCCGTGACCAGCCGCTCCTCTTCGGGATCGTTTGTCAATCGTGATCGGATTCCGGCCAGCACCTGATCCAGTGATTCCTCCGGGGAGAAGTCGTCCAGACAGATGACGAACACGTGCCCGAATCGGCTTTCGTAGGCCGCGTGGGCCGCGCTCAGGGCCGTGTGGGCGGCGGAGTAGGCGCCGTCCGGGAGCAGCGTGAGGGACTCGCCCGCGAGGGCCTCGGTCAGGTCGGCCGGGGTGAGGTCGTAGCCCGCCTCGTCGGCCGCGGCCAGGAAGGCGTCCAGGTCCGGGTAGGGCCGGTGGTCGGCCAGCCGGTGGGCCCAGCGCAGGCTGCGGCAGCAGGTCAGGAGCGCGCGCACGACGGAATCGGCGGGCGCTGAGTTGAACGGCTCCAGGCGCGCCGGGGACGGCGGCACGCTCCTCTGCTGGGGTGGGGCGACCTGGCCGGGGAGGCGTGGAAGACGGTGCGAAGGCAGCGTGGGTCCTCGGCGGTGGGATGTCGACGGGATGCCGTGACGTCCTGTGAACGTCACGTGTGGTGCGGCAGGGGAAGAAGTGAGAGTCGTGCCACCACGTTATCCATGATTGACGGGAGGTGTCCGACGGATGCCCGAATGTCACCCGGACGGGAGAGTTTCGGAGCCTGCGGTGGACGGGTGACGTGGAGAGGGGGAGCGTGGAACGTCCGGGGGTGTACGACGTGAGGTGCACGAGGCGCTCGATGCGTACGTCAGGGCGTGGGCCTCGGTTACCGAAGCGAAGGGCGTGGTGCGGTGAGCACGGGCAGGCGACGACGGGCGCCGGTGCAGGACGGGAAGCGGCCGGTACTGATAGCGGTCGGGGTGGCGGTGGTGACGGGTGCCGTGGCGGCGACCGTCACGCTGTGGCCGTCCGGCGACGCCGGCGCGCCGACCGGGGCGAGCGTCACTCCGGG
>LRTP01000359.1 GCA_001550305.1 Streptomyces diastatochromogenes | reverse complement strand
GGCCGCGGCCGGGGTCTCGGTGGTCTCCGGGGCTTCCCGGGCCGCCGGTTCCTCCGTGGCGACGGGTGAGGGGTGTGCGGCCAGCCAGCGCTGGATGGCGATCCGCGCGGCGGGCGTGTGCGCGTGCTCCAGCCACTCTCTGGAGGGCTCCGAGGCGGGGTCCTGACCCATGAGGAGCTGCACGGTGTCGCCGTCCTTCAGGACCGTACTGAGCGTCGCCAGGCGGCCGTTGACGCGGGCGCCGATGCAGGCGTGCGCGTCCTCGCCGTACTGCGCGTAGGCGGCGTCCACACAACTGGCGCCCTCCGGAAGGCCCAACGAGCCGCCGTCGGCGCGGAAGACGGTGATCTCGCGGTCCTGGGCGAGGTCTTCGCGCAGCGTGGACCAGAACGTGTCCGGGTCCGGGGCGCCCTCCTGCCAGTCGAGGAGCCGGGAGAGCCAGCCGGGGCGGGTGGGGTCCACCCGCTCGCCGTCCACCGGGCGCCCGCCGACACCCGGCCGGCCCTCGGACTGCTCGTCCGGCTGCTCCTCCGAAGGAGGAGCGTAGGGATTGCCGAGGGCGATGACCCCGGCCTCGGCGACCTTGTGCATCTGGTGGGTACGGATGAGGACTTCGGCGATCTCGCCGTCGCCGCTCGCGACAGCCGTGTGCAGCGACTGGTACAGGTTGAACTTGGGGACCGCGATGAAGTCCTTGAACTCCGAGACGACCGGGGTGAGACAGGTGTGCAGTTCGCCGAGGACTCCGTAGCAGTCCGCGTCCTCGTTCACGAGCACCAGGAGACGTCCGAAGTCGGCACCGCGCATGGGCCCGCGTTTGCGTGACACGCGATGCACGGAGACGAAGTGCCGTGGCCTGATGAGGACTTCGGCCGGGATCCCGGCCTCGCGCAGGACCGCGCGCACCTCCTCGGCGATCTCGGCGAGCGGGTCGCTCGCGCGCGAGGCGTTGTCGACGATCAGTTCCCTGGTGTGCTCGTACTCCTCGGGGTGCAGGATCGCGAAGACGAGGTCCTCCAGCTCGGTCTTGAGCGCCTGGACGCCGAGCCGTTCGGCGAGCGGGATCAGCACGTCTCTGGTGACCTTGGCGATGCGCGCCTGTTTCTCGGGGCGCATGACGCCGAGCGTGCGCATGTTGTGCAGCCGGTCGGCGAGTTTGATCGACATCACGCGGACGTCGTTGCCGGTGGCGACGAGCATCTTGCGGAACGTCTCGGGCTCGGCGGCCGCCCCGTAGTCCACCTTTTCCAGCTTGGTGACGCCGTCCACGAGATAGCAGACCTCGTCGCCGAACTCCTCGCGCACCTGATCGAGGGTCACTTCCGTGTCCTCGACGGTGTCGTGGAGCAGCGAGGCGGTCAACGTCGTGGTCTCCGCGCCGAGTTCGGCGAGGATCAGGGTCACGGCGAGCGGGTGGGTGATGTACGGCTCACCGCTCTTGCGCATCTGGCCGCGGTGCGAGGACTCCGCCAGTACGTAGGCCCGGCGCAGCGGTTCCATGTTCGCGTCGGGGTGGTGCGCGCGATGTGCCTCGGCCACGTGACCGATCGCGTCGGGCAGCCGGTCGCGGGGCGTCGTGCCGAGCAGCGCGGCGCGGCCGAGGCGGCGCAGATCGATCCGGGGACGGCTCTTCCTGCGGTGCGATGGGGGTGCCCCCTGCTCATGGGGGTCCCCCCGCTCGAGCGAAGTCGAGAGTGGGGGAGAGGCCGAGAGCTCGGGGGAGGGCGTTGCAGGGGCTGGCGTCGCGGGGTTCGTCGCCTCCGCACTCATGGGCACCTCCGGCTGCGTAGACCGGCGGACGGGGTGCCCCATGGCGTACACGGCTCAGGGGTTGGTCCCGATTCCCCCGTCCGGGCCGGTGCTTGATGCTACCGAGCCCACCACGCCCGGCTGACCGCCTCTCGCCGAGCGTGAAACGGATCACCCATTCGAGCGAAGGTTCAGGGGGTTTACGGACGCGAGGTTTTGGAAGGAACCGGGGTTACGACATCGTCCGGGACGTCCGTTCGGAGGACGTCCGTACAGAAAACGTCCGTACAGAAGACGTCCGTTCAGAGCTGGACGGTGCCCAGCCACTCCGCGTCGAACTCGCCCTCGGCGACGATCACCGCGGGCCCGGTCATCTCGATCTCGCCGTCCGGGCGCTCGGTGATCACCAGACGGCCGCCGGGCACGTCGACGGTGTACGTCGACGCGGTCCCCGTCACGGCCGGGTCGGCTCCGTCACGGCGGGCCGCCGCGACGGCCACGGCGCACGCGCCCGTACCGCACGACCGGGTCTCCCCGGAGCCGCGCTCGTGGACGCGCACGGCGACGTGCTGCGGCCCCCGGTCCACCACGAATTCGACGTTCACCCCGTCCGGGTAGGCCGCGGCCGGGGCGAACGGCGGCGGCGTGAACAGGTTGCCGGCGTGCGCGAGGTCGTCGACGAAGGCGACGGCGTGCGGGTTGCCCATATTGACGTTGCGCGCGGGCCAGCTGCGCTCGCCGACGCTCACGGTGACGTCTCCTTCGGGGAGGACCGCCTTGCCCATGCCGACGGTGACGGCGCCGTCCTCGGCGAGGTGCACGCTCTTCACGCCCCCGCGCGTGGCGACCGCGATGTCTCCCTCGGCCACGTGTCCGGCACGCTGGAGGTAGCGCGCGAACACCCGCACTCCGTTGCCGCACATCTCCGCGATCGAGCCGTCGCCGTTGCGGTAGTCCATGAACCACTCCGCTTCGGCCGCCATCTCCTTGGCCTCGGGGTGCGCGGCGGACCGAACGACATGCAGCAGACCGTCGCCGCCGATGCCCGCGCGGCGGTCGCACAGGGCGGCCACGGCGGTCGGGGGCAGGTCGATGGCGTTCTCCGGGTCCGGGACGATCACGAAGTCGTTCTCGGTCCCGTGACCCTTGAGGAAGGCGATCCGCGTGCTCATTCCTCGATCCTAAGGGGTCGGTCCGACACACCCCGGTCCCGGCAGGGGGCCCAGGTGAAGGCGGACCTCAGCGGAGGCGGGCGACGCGCCCGACGGCGAGTACCGCCACCGCCGCGACCACCACGACGTACGCGAGCACGACACGCCAGTCCAGACGGCGGCCGGTGCCCCGCGGCGGCAGGCCCGGCCAGACGTAGCCGACCCGGCGGGCGGCCATCATGCCCCAGCCCGCGGCGCACGAGCAGATCAGCAGGCCGAGCATGGCAACCACCGCGCCGCCGTCACCGAACTCGAAGGCGAGCGGGAAGGCGAACATCAGGGAGCCCGTCGCGGCCAGGATGACGATCGGCGCGAGCTGCCAGATCCGCAGTCGACGCTGCGGGCGCAGCTCGACCTCGACCTCGGGCGGCACCATCTCGTCCGGTGCCGGCCCGTCGGCGCTCACACCGCCGGAAGGCTCGTCGGGCCCGTCGGAACTCAGCGGAGCGGCGCCGCCACCGAGCAGCTCACCGTCGCCGCCCAGCAGGTCCCCGTCAGAGCCCAGTCGATCTCCGACGAAATCCTGACGTTCCAGCGGTTCCAGCCGTTCGTGCGGTTTCTGCTGCTCCTGCGCGGTGTCGTGCTCCGCGTCCTGTGCGGTGTCGCGAGGGCCGGCCTCCATCGCCACGCGCCCTCCCAACTCGGACTCCACTTGGTCGATCGAAGCTCGATGATGGCACGGCGCCGAAGGCCCGGACGGCGGCCGGAGCGTCCCGATGCCATGACGTGATCAGGCTGTGACCGGTCGTTCGACCAACGCCAGGGCGAGCTGCGGGAGTTCTGTGAGATCCGCCGCAGCGCCGCTCAGCCAGTGCACCCGGGGATCGCGCCGGAACCAGGAGTCCTGACGCCGCGCGAAGCGTTTGGTGGCGCGTACGGTCTCGGCGCGCGCCTCTGCGTCGGTGCACTCCCCGGCGAGCGCCGCGAGCACCTGCTGGTACCCGAGCGCCCGCGATGCCGTACGCCCCTCACGCAGTCCGTGCGCCTCCAGCGCACGCACCTCCTCGACGAGCCCCGCCTCCCACATTCGGTCGACACGGCGCGCGATGCGGTCGTCGAGCTCGGGGCGCGTGACGTCGACGCCGATCTGCAGGGTGTCGTAGACGGAGTCGTGGCCGGGAAGGTTCGCGGTGAAGGGCTTTCCGGTGATCTCGATGACCTCGAGGGCGCGGACGATACGGCGGCCGTTGCTGGGCAGGATCGCGTGCGCGGCCTCCGGATCGGCCGTGGCCAGACGCGCGTGCAGCGCTCCGGAGCCACGCAGCGTGAGCTCCTCCTCCAGCCGGGCCCGCACCTCGGGGTCGGTGCCGGGGAACTCCAGATTGTCCACGGCCCCACGGACGTACAGCCCGGAGCCGCCCACCAGGATCGGCCAGCGGCCGTCGGCGAGCAGCGCGTCGATGCGGGCGCGAGCGAGCCGCTGGTACTCGGCGACGCTGGCCGTGACGGTCACGTCCCAGATGTCCAGGAGGTGGTGCGGGATCCCGCCGCGTTCCTGCGGCGTCAGTTTGGCGGTACCGATGTCCATCCCTCGGTACAACTGCATGGAGTCGGAGTTGACGACCTCGCCGCCGAGCCGTTGGGCGAGGTAAACGCCCAGATCGGACTTACCAGCGGCGGTCGGTCCTACGACGGCGATGACCCGGGGGGCAGGGGGTGCGCTACTCACCGCCCTAGTCTCGCAAACCTCGGGACCTCTCCTCGAACGAGCTACGTGACGCCACGGGCCCGGGGTCGTTGCCTGTTGCGAGGTTCCAGCCGCCGGTTTTCGAGAGCCGGTGACCCGTGCGACGCAATGGGACGCACCGGGTGACGCGGAATTTCGCCCTCACGAGTAACGTATGGAGTGGATATGGGCGTTTTTGCACGACTTCTTGGAAGGTCGAAGGCTACGGAGGAGGCGTCAACCGCCGCGGTGCAGGCCGACACACAAACGGCCGATGCCGAGGTGGAGGTGACGGAGGAGGCGAAGGGTTCGTCCGAGAAGTCCGAAGGCTCCGAGAGCCAGGGAGGCTCCGAGAGCGAAGGCGGGGCCGCGGCGACCGAGCCCGCGGAGGCCACCGCCAAGGATGACGTCGAGATCCCCCAGCAGCAGACCGCCGAAAAGGCCGCGGACAACGAGGCCGGCGAAAGCGCCCGCACGTAACTGTCCCGCGAGGGAAGGTGGACCATGAGTCTCCTGGACAATTTGAAAGCCAAGCTGGCACCCGCCAAGGACAAGGTCTCGGACCTCGCGCAACAGCACGGGGACAAGGTCACGCACGGTCTCGACAAGGCCGCGAAGGTGGTCGACGAGAAGACCAAGGGCAAGTACAGCGACAAGATCCAGACGGGCACGGGCAAGGCCAAGGGCGCCATGGACCGACTCGCGCACAAGGAAACCGACGGCGCCACACCGCCGCCGGACGTGCCCCCACCGCCTCCGACGCCCTGACGGGCACGCATCGGAACATATCGGCACACATCGGCGGACGGCCGCGGAGCGCATCGGGCTCCCGGCCGTCCGCCGTGTCCGGGCCACCGTGTCCGGGCCGCTATATCCGGGCCACCGAGTCCAGCCGGCCGTATCGAGGCTCGGCTCTGTCGGCCGGCGGCCTTCTCGGGCGCAGCCCCAGGACCGCTAGGCCCCCCGGGACCGCTAGGCCCCGAGGACTCCCAGAACCTCGAGGACCCTTAGGACCCTTAGGACCAGGCCGCCACCAGGTACCCCACCCCGTACGGCGCGTCCTCGTACAGCAGGGCGCCGCCCAGGTCCGCACCCTCGGCCGCGCCCGCGAGGACCTGCCAGGGGGCCCGCCCGGAGACCTTCAGTTCGTACGCCAGCTCGGCGTCCAGCGCCTTCAGGGCCGCCAGGTCCGCCGTACCCAGCGCCCGCGCGACCTCCGCGTCGAAGCCCGCCGCGCGTTCGTCGAGATAGCCGGGTGCCTTGAGCGTCCGGCACGCGCTGGCGTCGCCCATCACCAGCAGGGCCACCCGGTCGGCCCGCGCGACGATCCCCGCCCCGACCTGGACGCACCGCTCGACCTCGAGAGGTTCCCCCACTCCAAGGCCTTCGACGGGGGCGTCGGACCAGCCCGTGCGCTCCAGCAGCCAGGCGGCGACGGCGAGCGAGGGCGGAAGCGGACGCTCCGGCGATCCGGCAGGCGACGCCCCTCCCCCGAGGCGCACGTCGAGGTCCACACCGAACCCACGGAACGAGCCCGGCGCCCCCTCCGGGAACGGCCCGCGCCCGCTCTCTTCGGCCGGCCCGACGACGACCAGCAGATCGGGGCGCGAGGCTGCCAGCACCCCCAGAGCGTCCGTGCAGGCCGCGCGCGCGGCGGCCAGTTCCGGTGCCGCACCGGCGGCGACCTCGGGAACGAGCAGCGGCGGACAGGGGCAGACTGCGGCGGCTACAAGCATGATCGGCAGCGTAACCCCGCGCGGCCGGTCCAGGAGCCCCCCGTCCCGGGGTCAGTCGCAGCCGCACCCACTGCCGGTGGCGACCGGCAGCGGCTCCGGGGCACCGATCTTCGGCAGCCCCAGCATCACACCGGCGGGCTTCGGCGCCTCGGCCGCGTTGCGCTTCTCCCAGGCGTCCCCCGCGCGCGTGCGGCGCACGTCCAGGACGGCGCCCTCGGCGAGCAGGTGGTGCGGGGCGGCGTAGGTGACCTCGACAGTGACCACGTCGCCGGGGCGTACTTCCTGGTCGGGCTTGGTGAAGTGGACCAGGCGGTTGTCGGGGGCACGGCCGGAGAGGCGGTGGGTGGCGCCGTCCTTGCGGCCCTCGCCCTCGGCGACCATCAGCTCCAGGGTGCGGCCGACCTGCTTCTTGTTCTCGTCCCAGGAAATCTGCTCCTGGAGGGCGACGAGACGCTCGTAGCGCGCCTGGACGACCTCCTTGGGGACCTGGTTCTCCATGGTGGCGGCCGGGGTGCCGGGGCGCTTGGAGTACTGGAACGTGAACGCCGCCGAGAAGCGGGCCTCCCGCGCCACGTGCATGGTCTGCTCGAAGTCCTCCTCGGTCTCGCCGGGGAAGCCCACGATGATGTCGGTGGTGATGGCGGCGTGCGGAATGGCGGCGCGCACCTTCTCGATGATCCCGAGGTAGCGGTCCTGCCGGTAGGACCGGCGCATCGCCTTCAGAACCGGGTCCGAACCGGACTGCAGCGGCATGTGCAGCTGCGGCATCACGTTCGGAGTCTCGGCCATGGCGGCGATGACGTCGTCGGTGAAGTCGCGGGGGTGCGGGGAGGTGAACCGGACCCGCTCCAGGCCCTCGATCTGCCCGCAGGCCCGCAGCAGCTTGCTGAACGCCTCGCGGTCGCCGATGTCGCTGCCGTACGCGTTGACGTTCTGCCCGAGCAGGGTGATCTCGGAGACGCCCTCGCCGACCAGTGCCTCGATCTCGGCGAGGATGTCGCCGGTCCTGCGGTCCTTCTCCTTGCCGCGCAGCGCCGGGACGATGCAGAAGGTGCAGGTGTTGTTGCAGCCCACGGAGATGGAGACCCAGGCCGCGTACGCGCTCTCGCGGCGGGTCGGCAGCGTGGACGGGAACGCCTCCAGCGACTCGGCGATCTCGACCTGCGCCTCTTCCTGCACGCGGGCGCGCTCCAGGAGGACCGGCAGCTTGCCGATGTTGTGCGTACCGAAGACGACGTCCACCCAGGGCGCCTTCTTCACGATGGTGTCGCGGTCCTTCTGGGCCAGACAGCCGCCGACGGCGATCTGCATCCCGGGGCGCTTCGTCTTCATCGGCGCGAGGCGGCCGAGGTTGCCGTACAGCCTGTTGTCGGCGTTCTCCCGGACGGCGCAGGTGTTGAAGACGACGACGTCCGCGTCCCCGTCGGACCCTTCGGGCGCGCGCACGTAACCGGCGCCTTCGAGGAGCCCGGAGAGCCGTTCGGAGTCGTGGACGTTCATCTGGCACCCGTAGGTGCGCACCTCATAGGTCTTGGGTTCCTGAACGTCCACTGCCTGACTCCGGTCGCTGCTGCTGGTCATGCCTCCAAGGGTAGGCGGTTCCGGGAGAGCCCCCGTCCGAGGGTTTCGAGGAGCGGGCCGAGCCCGACCACGAGGTCGGCGGCCGTCCCCACCGGGTCGAGGGGGCCCGTGATGCAATGGGGCACCACAGAACTGATCTCGGGGTGGAGTGGGGCGTGTTGAGCGACGGTGGGGCCGATGTGGAGAGTTTCCAGCCTCTGGAGGACGGCGATCCTCGGGTCGTCGGCGGCTACCGGCTGGTGGCACGGCTCGGGTCCGGGGGCATGGGACGGGTCTATCTCTCGCACACGCCGGGCGGGCGGGCCGTCGCGGTCAAGGTGATCCGACCGGAGCTGGCCGAGAACGCCGAGTTCCGGAAGCGGTTCCAGGCCGAGGTGGCCGCCGCGAGCCGGGTGCACGGGCTCTACACGGCTCCGGTCGTCGACAGCGACACCGGAGGGTCGATGCCGTGGTGCGCGACCGCCTATGTGCCGGGGCCTTCCCTCGCCGACGCGGTACGCGATCACGGGCCGCTGCCCCTCGACACCGTGCTGCGGCTGATCGCCGGTGTCGCGGAGGCCCTGCAGGCGGTGCACCGCGAGGGCATCGTGCACCGGGACCTCAAGCCGTCGAACGTGCTGCTCGCCGCCGACGGCCCGCGGGTCATCGACTTCGGTGTCGCGCGGGCCGCGGACGCCACGTCGGTGACGATGAGCGGCACGGCCCTCGGAACCGTCGCCTACATGGCGCCGGAGCAGGTGCTCGGCGGGGATGCCATGCCGTCGGCCGACGTGTTCGCGCTGGGGCAGACCGCGGTGTTCGCGGCGACGGGCGGCGGCGCCTTCGGGGACGGGGATCCGCACGCGGTGCTCTACCGGGTGGTCCACGAGGAGCCCGATCTCAGCCGCGTGCCGGTGGAGATACGGGAGCTGGTGGCACGGTGTCTGCGCAAGCCCGCCGCCGAGCGGCCTTCCGTCGAGGAGGTCATACGCTCCGTCCAGACCATCCAGGCGGATCTCGGTGCCGAAGCGCGGTCCGCGTCCGGGGCGTGGCTGTCGGGTGAGCTGGCGGCGGGTATCGCGGCTCGGGCCGAAGGCGCCGATCGGGCCCGGGCGGAGGCGGCTGCGGACGCTCACGCTTCGGGGACCTCCGGGGCTGCGGGAGCCGCGGGAGCTGCGGGAGCTTTCGGACCCGCTGGATCCGGCGCCTTCGGTCCCGCCGGTCCCAGCGGTCCCGGCGGTCCCGGTGGTCCCAGCGGTCCCGGCGCTTTCGGGCCTCCGATGGCCTACTCCCCCGCCGCGCCGTCCCATGCCGCGCTGCCCGGACCCTTCGTGATGGGGCCGGGGGCCACGCCGGGTCCGTACGCTCCGCACCCCTGGCAGCAGCCGCAGGAGCCGGACGCCGCACAGACCTCCTCGGTGGGCACGGGCGGCAAGGGCCGCAAGGCCCGGGGCTGGGTATGGGCGGCAGCCGCGGTCGTACTCGTCGCCGGTGGGGCGGCCGCCGCGCTGCTGCTCGTCCCGCGGGACGGCGACAAGAACGACAACCGGGCTCAGGACGTCGCCGCGTCGCAGTCGGCCACGTCCGCGGAGGCTTCGCCGTCGGCGTCCGGCTCCCCGTCACCCCGGGCCTCGAAGAAGCCCAAGACGGCCAAGTCCGCTCTGCCGCCCAGCCCTTCGGGGCCCCCGACGCCCACGCGGACCGCTGCCTCGGCTCCTCCGACCGTCGCGTCCAGCAAGCCCGCCGCCCCGACGGCCCCCGTCCCGGTGACGTACTCCGGGATCCGGATGACCGCGAGCCACGACCTGTATCTCGCGGACACTCCGGTGCGGTCCAAGGCGGACACCGGGACCTCCGACGAGGATCTGACGTACGCCGTCTACTCCTCGGGGGCGGTCCTCGCCCCTGGCACCGACTCCGGCAGCTCCCTCGCCCTGCTGCCCGTGGGGCGGCAGGGAAGCCTGGACGCGTGCAAGGCGGCGACCGGCTACAAGAGCTACATCTGGGTCAAGGACCTCACCGTCGGCCAGCAGATGTGCGTGGTCAGCGGGACGGGGCACGTGGGGCTCGTGACGTATCGGGGTTCGTCCGGGACGACGTACGCCACCTTGGACGTGAAGGTCTGGCACAACGCGGCCTAGGAGCGGACCTGTTCATCCCGCACCCGGTCGTCGCACCATGAAGACGTCGATCGGGTCCTGAACCTCCACGGTGAACCCGTGGCGCTCGTACAGTCGCCGGGCGGCGCTGCCCTGCAGGACGTTCAGACGGACGGGCAGCCCGTCGGTGTCGGTGCGGTCCAGCAGGGCGCGCAGGACGGCCGAACCGAGGCCCCGGCCCTGCAAGTCCGGGACGAGATAGAAGTGCTCCAGCCACAGCCCGTCCTCGGCCGGCCTCAGCGTGACACAGCCCGCGAAGTCGCCGTCGACGATGACGACCGACGTGTGCCCCGGGGAGAAGGACTCCCGCAGCCGCCGG
Source organism: Streptomyces diastatochromogenes (assembly GCA_001550305.1). GTDB lineage: Bacteria > Actinomycetota > Actinomycetes > Streptomycetales > Streptomycetaceae > Streptomyces > Streptomyces mirabilis_D. The sequence continues at coordinate 33,345 of LRTP01000359.1, read as the reverse complement.
CGGACCCGGCGCTCGTCGAACCGGCCCAACCGCTCCAGGTCCGGGCGCATCACCGTCGCCCGCAGCTCGGCGATCACCTCGACGTCCGCCCCCTCGACCCGCCCCTTGGCCCGACCCGTTCCCGGGCAGCGCCCGCCCCGGCCCTGTCAGGTCCGCCCCCGCACTCGTGTCCATGGTGGGAGTCTCTCAGCGGCCTGCCGAGACGTTGAACCCTCATCCCGAAGGGGCTGAAGTGACCAAAGTTCCTGGAGTACCCGAAGCGCGCGAAGTTCCCGAAGAGACCGGCGACGGTGACGCGTCCCTGTGGTCGTGTGCCGAAGCCTTCCTGCGTGCGCGGGGAACCGCCGAGATGCCGCATCCGGGCGGCACGCTGCTGGAGCACCTCGGCCGTGTCCGACGGCTCCTGGCCGACTGGGGCGGTGACCCCGCGATCCAGGCGGCGGGGCTGTGCCATGCCGCGTACGGAACCGACGGCTTCGACCCGTACCTGCTGCCGGTCGCCGAGCGGGCGACCCTGGCGGAGCTGATCGGCGACCGGGCCGAGGCACTGGTGTACCTGTACGCGAGTTGCGACCGCGGCGCCGTCCTTCCCCGGATCGGGGGCGATCGGCCCGTGGTCTTCCGTGATCGCTTCACCGGCCGCGAGCACATCCCCGCGGACGACGACCTGCGAGCGTTCTTGGAGATCACCGCCGCCAACGAGCTCGACGTACTGGCCCACAACGCGGAACTGGCGGAGCGGTACGGCCCGTCCCTGTACCGGCTGTTCACCGGAGCGGGCGACCTGCTGTCCGCCCCGGCCCGGGACGCCTGCACCCGGCAACTCGGCCCGCACGCCGCGCTCCCGGATCACTGATCGCTCAAGCGCTCAAGCGCTCATCACTGATCACCGAGTTCGACCGACTCGTACCGACCACGGCCGCGGGCGGAGCCCGAACACTTCAGGTCAGCGAACACTTTTACCCGTCACCGATGGCATGCCCCGGTCAAATCTGCCAGGCTTCCCGCAGCCGTAGCCCTGACCACAGGGAGACGCAACGGAAATCTCACCCCAGCGCTCGCGCAAGCGATGCGCGCAGCCCCCGGCTGCCCCCGGCGCACCCAGGCCGTCAGGGCGGCCACCGAGCAGGCCGGAATCCCGGCCGCCTCAAAGGAGTTTCGTGTGAGACCGACCCCCCACAAGGCCCTCGCCGCGAGCGCACTGGGCATCGCCGCGTTGGCCGCCGCCCTGCTCCCCGTCACCCCGGTGGCAGCCGCGCCGCCCGCGGCACCACTGGCCGCCGACTGCACTCCGGCCCAGGTGGTCACCAACGGTGGTTTCGAGAGCGGGACTTCACCCTGGACCCAGTCGTCGTCGACCGTGATCACCAGCCGTTCCGGTCAGAGCGCCCACGGCGGCACCAGTTTCGCCTGGCTGAACGGTGTCGGCAGTACGCACACCGACACCCTCTCGCAGAGCGTCACGATCCCGTCCGGGTGCAGCAGCGCCACGCTCACTTTCTGGCTGCACATCGACACCGCCGAGACGACCTCGTCGACCGCGTACGACAAGCTGACGGCGAAGATCGGCAGTACGACACTGGCGACGTACTCGAACCTCAACAAGGCCACCGGCTACGTACAGAAGTCGTTCGACGTGTCGGCGTTCGCGGGCCAGACCGTGAGCCTCGCCTTCACCGGGACCGAGGACTCCAGCCTCCAGACGAGCTTCGTCCTCGACGACATCGCCCTCGACACCTCCGGCGGCACGACCCCGCCGGCGGACTCCACGCGCACGCCGGCCGCCCCCTCGTACACCGTCAGCCTGAGCAGCAACACGAGCGGCACGGTCTGGACGGGCCACGAGAGCGCGACGTTCACCAACGCCTCCTCCACCGCGCTCAGCGAGGTGTACCTGAGGCTGTGGGACAACTACCACGGCACCTGCTCCGCGATGCCGATCGCGGTCAGCAACGTCACCGGGGGCACCGCGGGCGCCCTGTCGGTCGGCTGCACCGCGCTCCGGATCGCCCTCCCGACCCCGCTGACGCAGGGCCAGTCGACCACGATCGGCTTCGACCTGGGGATCACCGTCCCCAGCGGCGCCGACCGGTTCGGCTACGACGGCGCGTTCAGCATGATCGGCAACGCGCTGCCGGTTCTCGCCATCAAGGACGGCTCGGGCTGGCACCTGGACCCGTACACCAACAACGGCGAGTCGTTCTACTCCCTGGCCGCCGACTTCAAGGTGACCCTCGACCACCCGACCACCCTGCTGGTCCCGGCCACGGGCACCTCGGTGGACACCCCCGGCTCCAGCGGACGCACGGTCACCGCGGCCACCGCGTCCAAGGTCCGTGACTTCGCGTGGGCGGCGGGCCCGTTCAGCAAGATCTCGGGTACGTCGGCGGCGGGCACCCCGATCAACATCTACTCCGTCTCGGGGATCAGTTCGTCCAGCGCACAGTCCATGCTCACCACCGCGAAGACCGCGGTGGACGCCCACGCGGGACGCTTCGGCGCCTACCCGTACGGCGAGTTGGACGCCGTGATCGACAACAACTTCTGGTTCGGCGGCATGGAGTACCCGGGGTTCGTCCTCGACCTGGTCTCCACCACGGCGCTCACCCATGAGATCGGGCACCAGTGGTTCTACGGGATCGTCGGCGACGACGAGTACAACAGCCCGTGGCTGGATGAGGCGTTCACCGACTACGCCACCGACCTGGCGCTGGGCAGTACCGGCACGAACTGCTGGAACAGCGTCTCCTGGGCCTCGACGGCGGAGAAGATCACCAACTCGATGGCCTACTGGGACGCCCACTCGTCCCGGTACTCCACCGTCGTCTACGGCTACGGCAAGTGCGCCCTGCACGATCTGCGGCGCGTCCTCGGTGACACCGCCATGGCGAAGCTGCTGAAGGACTACGCCACTTCGCACTGGTACGGCGTCTCGACCACGGCCGAGTTCAAGGCGGCCGCCCAGGCCGCCACGACCACGGACCTGACCTCGTTCTGGACCCAGCACCGTATCGACGGCTGATTCGGCGTCGGTTCGCCGCGGTCGACCCCTTGGGGTGTCATCCGCGGCGAACCGACGACCGGGCCGGCGAACGGGCGGTCCGGGGACTCCGCCGAGTCCCCAGCGAGCCGGATCGTCGTCCCGGACTACCGCACGGTGTACGGCGCGGACATGTGCCCTCGCTCCTGACGTCCGCGGACGTCAGCGGACGTCCGCGGACGTCCGCGGACTCGTCGGCCAAGGCGACGGGGCGGGGGGCGCTGCTCGGAGCGATCGCATCGGAGCGATCGCCATGGACGCTGGGTAAGAAGTTGGTAACCCTCCGCAAGCCCCGCCGACCAGGTGTTTTTGTCCGATAGTGAGGGTTTTTTGACGCTTTTCGCACAGGAATGACACCCTCGTCCGGTCGCAGGCTCGACCCTGACGTGGATAACCTCAAAAGCGAACATTTCGCCCATATGGGCGTGATCCGTTTGTGGGGGGACCCGCCACGTCAGGAGTCACACGTGAATTCCACACTCCGCAGCCGCTGTGCCAAGGCGATCGGCGCCGGCGCGCTCTCCGTCGCTCTGCTGTCGGCCGGGACGGCGGGCGCCTTCGCCGCGTCCCCGAGCGCGGCCTCACCGAGGCCGAAGCCGATCATGACTAGCAGCGCGAAGCCGACCGGGACCGAAACCGCCAAGCCCACCAGGACTGGCACCGCGAAGCCGACCAGGACCGGCACGCCCATGGCCAACGGTTCGATCACTGCCAGGGCGAGCAAGGCCCAGGTGAAGGCCGGCCAGTCGGTGACGTTCACCGGACGCGCCAAGGGAGTGAAGGTCGGCACCAAGGTGGTGCTGCTGCGCATGCACAACGGCAAGTGGACCGCTCTGAAGTCCAGCACCGTGCTCAAGAACGGCAGCAGCTACTCCCTGGTCACCAAGTTCAACAACAAGGGCAAGGAGCAGCTTCGGGTCATGGCGGGCAAGGTCGTCTCGCCCACCGTCGTCGTGACGGTGAAGTGATCCGGCGGCACCACCAAGAGAGGGCCGACCCGTGCACGGGTCGGCCCTTTCCGTGTCCGGTGCCTGTCCGGTGCCTGTCCGGTCCCTGTCCGGCCCGGGTCACGGCTCGATGAGGCCGGCCCGGATCGCGTACCGGGTGAGTTCGAGGCGGTCGCGCAGGCCGAGCTTCTGCAGCAGGTTCGCCCGGTGGCTCTCCACGGTCTTGGCGCTGATGTAGAGCAGTTCGGCGATCTCCTTCGTCGTATGGCCCTCGGCGACCAGCTTGAGCACCTCCTCCTCGCGGTCGGTGACGGTCCGCACGGGCAGGGCCTCGCCGCGCCGCATCCGCTCCAGGTAGGTGCGTACGAGTGCGGTCTCGGCGCCGGGATAGATGAACGGCTCGTCGCGCATCGCCGCCCGGCACGCCTCGACCAGATCGCGGTCGGCGACCGACTTCAGTACGTAGCCGCAGGCCCCGGCCTTGAGCGCCTCGAAGAAGTACTGCTCGTTGTCGTACATCGTCAGGATGAGGATGCGCAGGTCGGGAAAGCGGCGGGAGAGTTCGCGGGCCGCCTGGAGTCCGGTCATCCGGGGCATCGCGATGTCGAGGACGGCGAGGTCCACGTCCGTGTCGCGGGCCCGCGCGACCGCTTCGGCACCGTCACCGGCCTCGGCCACGACGCTCAGGTCAGGTTCGCCGTCCAGGATGAGCCGTACGCCCCGGCGCACGAGCGTGTGGTCGTCGGCGAGCAGAACCCGGGTGGGCCGGCCCCCGCCGGGCCGCCGGTCGGGCACGGACGACGTGGCCGGAACGGACGACATGGGCGGCACGGACGTCATCGGTCTCCCTCGAAAGCGGTCGCGGCGCGGAGCTGCGGCGGTACGCCGGTCTTCGACGCGCCTGTCGTGGATGCGCCGGTCTTCGATGCCCCGGTCTTCGATGCGCCTGTCTTCGACGCGCCTGTCTTCGATACGTCCGTCTCCGTCGAGATGCGCAGCCGTACGTCGGTGCCCGCCCCCGGCCCTGCCCCGACCGAGAGCGCGGCGCCGATCAGCAGGGCCCGCTCCCGCATACCGCTGATCCCCGCCCCCTCCCGCAGCCGGCCGGGGCCCTTGCCGTTGTCCCGCACGAGGAGCTCGACGCCGTCACCACCGTCCACATCCACGACCCGCCGCAAGCACAGTTCGGCGCGATCGGCGCCCGCGTGCCGGGCCGTGTTGGTGAGCCCTTCCTGAGCCACCCGGTAGACCACGAGTTCCGTCTCCTCGGTCAGCGGCGGCAGATCTCCGTCGAGGTGGTGGCGTACGGACAGGCCGTGCGTGGTGAACTCGGCCGCCAGCGACCGCAGCGCGCTGTGCAGACCGAGTTCCTCCAGGACCCCGGGGCGCAGCCGACGGGCGATGCGGCGGATCTCGTCCAGGCTGCCGCGGGTCGCCTCCTGCGCCTGCCGCACCTCCTCCCGCAGCTCCCCGGGCACCTGGTCGGCGACCCGCTTGAGCTGCAGCAGCACGGCGGTCAGGGTCTGGCCCACCTCGTCGTGGAGCTCCTGGGAGATACGTCGGCGCTCGCCCTCCTGCGCGGAGAGCGCGCGGGCCGAACTGGTGGCGCGCTCGGTCTCCAGCCGGTCGAGCATGGTGTTGTACGTGGTGATCAGCCCGGCGACCTCCGCGGGGCCGGTGACCGGTGCCCGGGCCCCGGGATGCAGCAGGTCGGCGGTGGCCATGGCCCGGCCTAGCCGTTGCAGCGGGGCCAGTCCTATCCGCAGCACGAGCGCGTTGACGACGAGCAGCACCGCGAGCCCCGCGACGACGACCAGCACCTCGCCCGGCAGTATCGGCGTCGACACGGTGACCGGGCCCAGCAGCAGCGCGGTGGCCACCGTCAGGCCCGCGGCATTGAGCAGGAAGATCCGCCGGAACAGCGACACGTTCTTCTGTCCGTCCCTTCCTGTCCCTCCGGCCCTTCCGAGCTGCGGCGACTCCGCTGTCCCGGTCAGCTTCGCGCCTGTCGAGCGGTCGTGTCCATCCGTGCCAACACCCATGTCGCCACCGTACGGGGAATGGCAGCATGACCGTTTTGCACGGGAACGCAGGACCGCGACTCGACGAACAAGGGGAGATCATGTCCACGCCACGCCTTCGGGCGACGCCACTGCCGGGCATCGGGGTCCAGTACGACCTCATGACGCGCGAACAGCGCCACCTGTCGGTGGTGGCGCACCGCGACGGCGCCCGCACCGTGAGCGTGTACCGCGCCGACGACCCCGACTCCTGCGCCCAGTCGCTGCGGCTGACGAGCGGCGAGGCGGCCTCGCTGATCGACGCGCTGAAGCCCTCCCACCACAGCCCGAGCCTGCTCTACACCACCGACCTCGGGCTGATCGCCGAGCGCATCGAGATCGCCGCGACCTCCCGCTGGAACGGCCGGGTGCTGGGCGAGACCCGGATGCGGACCGAGACCGGCGCGTCGGTGGTGGCGGTGCTGCGCCGCGCCGAGGCCATCCCCTCGCCGACGCCGGACTTCCGGCTGGCGGGCGGGGACACCCTGATCGTCGTCGGCACCCGCGAAGGCGTCGACGGCGCCGCGGCGATACTCGGACGGGAGTGAGCGCGTGCACTCTGCTGTTCTGCTGATCGAGTTCGGCGCCATCATCCTCTGTCTCGGGCTGCTGGGGCGGGCCGCCGCCCGGCTGCGGTTCTCCCCCATCCCGCTGTATCTGCTGGCCGGCCTCGCCTTCGGCGAGGGCGGGCTGCTCCCGCTCGGCGCGAGCGAGGAGTTCGTCGCCACCGGCGCCGAAATCGGCGTCATCCTGCTCCTGCTGATGCTCGGCCTGGAGTACACGGCCAGCGATCTGGTCTCCAACCTCAAGGCCCACTACCCCTCGGGCCTGGTCGACTGCACCCTCAACGCCCTGCCCGGCGCGGCCGCCGCGCTGCTGCTCGGCTGGGGTCCGGTGGCCGCCGTGGTCCTGGCGGGCGTCACCTGGATCTCCTCGTCCGGTGTCATCGCCAAGGTGCTGGGCGACCTGGGGCGGGTGGGCAACCGGGAGACACCGGTGATCCTCAGCATCCTCGTCCTGGAGGACCTGGCGATGGCGGTCTACCTGCCCATCGTCACCGCGCTGGTGGCCGGGGTCGGGCTGGCCGCGGGCAGTGTGACACTCGCGATCGCCCTGGGAGCCGCCGGACTCGTCCTGTTCGTGGCCGTCCGCTACGGCCGTGTCATCTCCCGCTTCGTCTCCAGCGACGACCCCGAGAAGCTGCTGCTCGTCGTGCTGGGCCTGACGATCCTCGTCGCGGGCATCGCTCAGCAGCTCCAGGTCTCCGCCGCCGTCGGGGCGTTCCTGGTCGGCATCGCCCTGTCCGGGGAGGTCGCGGAGGGCGCGCACACGCTGCTCAGCCCGTTGCGGGACCTCTTCGCGGCGATCTTCTTCGTCTTCTTCGGGCTGCACACCGACCCGGCGAGCATCCCGCCGGTGCTGCTGCCCGCGCTCGCGCTGGCCGTCGTCACGGCTCTGACGAAGATCGCCACCGGGTACTGGGCGGCGCGCCGGGCCGGTATCTCCGTGGGTGGCCGGTGGCGAGCGGGCGGTGCGCTGGTCGCGCGCGGCGAGTTCTCCATCGTCATCGCCGGGCTCGCGGTCACGGCCGGCATCGAACCCTCGCTCGGCCCGCTGGCCACGGCGTACGTGCTGATCCTGGTCGTACTCGGCCCGCTCACCGCCCGCTACACCCAGCCGCTGGCCGAACGGCTCACGGCCCGGTTCGGTCTCCCCGAGCGCCGGGGCCCCGCGGCACAACCCGAGGCGGCGGAACCGGAACGGCCCGAGGCGGAGGATGAGGCACGACAGCAGACCGCCGTCGGGGACTGAGCCGGGCCGATCGAGCAGCGGGGTCTACGCGTCCACGCCCCTCCACCCCTGCCCCCGCAGCACCTCCGACACGTCCGGCGCCCGGTAGTGCTCCCCCTTGAGGACCTTGCCGTCGGCCCGGCGGGCGACACGGCCGTCGGGGCCCAGCTTCGTCATGTTGGAGCGGTGGACCTCCGCGATCACCGCGTCGAGGTCGATGCCGTGGACGAGCGCGGTGCCGTACGCCACGTACACGACGTCGGCCAGCTCGTGCGCCAGCCGGTCCAGCGGGCCCGAGACGGAGACCTCGGCGACTTCGGCGGCCTCCTCGGCGAGCAGTTCACCACGGTGAGCGGCGAGCGCCGGGGAGACCTCCGTCGGCGTGCTGCGCGCGTCGAGCCCGAAGGCGAGGTGGAACTCACGGACCAGGGAAGCGGGGGACGGAGATGCGGGGCAGCGATCGGGCGACGCGGAAGAAGTGACCGGGGAGTCGGGCGAGGTCTGCATCCGCCGACCATACCGAGCCCGGTTTCCACGCCCCCGCCGACCCGCGGCCGCCCCTCGCGCCCCCCTCGCGCCCTCTCTCGCCCCTCTCGCCCGCCCCTCTCTGTCTCTCTCGGCCCCGCCCTGGTCAGGACTGCCCCCGGCTGGCAGGATCGCGCGCATGTTCCTGCCACTCCCCCGTATCGACCGGCGCCGCGCGCTGTTCGGCTCGGCCGCCGCGCTCGTGGTGTTCGGGCTGCTGTTGTGGTGGCTGCTGCCACTGGGCGAGGAGTCGCCGGGCGGCAGGATCACGTTCAGCACGGGCACCCCGACCGGGGTGTACCAGAAGTACGGCACGCTCCTGCAGACCGCGCTCGCCAAGGACATGCCGCGCCTGGACGTCCGGCTGAAGAACAGCGACGGCTCGCAGGAGAACGTCCGCCGGGTGGCCACGGGCCAGGCAGACTTCACCATCGCGGCGGCCGACGCGGTGGAGACGTACATCCTGGAGAACAAGCCTGGGGCGGGCCAACTGCGCGGCTGCGCCCGGCTGTACGACGACTATGTGCACCTGGTCGTCCCGCGCTCCTCGTCCGTCCAGTCGGTGGCGGACCTGCGGGGCAAGAGGGTCGCCGTGGGACCGGACGGTTCCGGGGTACGGCTGATAGCGGAGCATGTTCTGCAGGCGGCCGGGCTCGACTCCGCGAAGGACATCAAGCCGTTTCCGGACGGCATCGGCACCATGCCGGACCTGCTCGAACAGCACAAGATCGACGCCTTCTTCTGGTCGGGCGGCCTGCCGACGAGCGCGGTGCAGCAGCTCTCGAAGCGCTTCGCCGTCAGGCTGGTGCCGATCACCGGCGACCTCGTCGCGAAGCTGCACGAGCAGGGCGGCGCGGCCCGCTACTACCGGTCCGCGGTGATGCCCGCCGACGCCTACCCCGAGGCCCAGCAGGGCTCGTCCGTGCAGACGCTGGCGGTGGCGAACTTCCTGATCACCCGGGAGGAGTCGGACGCCCGGCTCACCGAGGAGCTCACCCGTACGGTGATCAACAGCCGCGACGGCATCGGCCGTCAGGTGCACGCGGCCCAGCTGGTGGACCTGCGCACGGCCATCTACACGGATCCGCTGCCCCTGCACGAGGGCGCCCGGCGCTACTACCGCTCGGTCAAGCCGTAGCGCCGACCACCACGTCGGCCCCGGTGGCCCCGGCCGCCCCGCTCACGACTCGGGCCGCGACCTCGGCACCGTCACCGTCACCTTGAGGCCGTGCGGCTCGTGACGGGCGTACGCGATGGAGCCGCCGCCCGCCGAGAGCAGCACCCGCGAGATGGACAGGCCAAGACCCGAGCCCTTGATGTTCTGGTGCCCCGCGCTGCGCCAGAAGCGGTCGCCGATGCGGGCCAGTTCCTCGTCGCTGAGGCCCGGACCGCGGTCGGTGACGACCACCGTCGAGACCTCGCCGTTCGACGCGACCGCCACCTCGACGTCCTCGCCCTCGGGCGTGAACTTCAGCGCGTTGTCGATCACCGCGTCCAGAGCGCTGGACAGGGTGACCGGGTCGGCCCAGGCGGTGGTGGCCGGGCAGGTGCCGGTCAGGCGTACGCCCCTGCTGTCGGCCAGTGGTGACCAGGACGCGACGCGCTCGGCCGCCAGCTCACCGATGTCGGTCAGCCGCAGGTCCGCCTCGGCGTGCTCGGCGAGCGCCAGGTCGAGCAGGTCGTCCAGGACCTCGGCGAGGCGCTTGCCCTCGGTGCGGACCGAAGCGATCTCCTCGTTGTCCTCCGGCAGTTCCAGCGCGAGCAGTTCGATGCGCAGCAGCAGCGCCGAGAGCGGGTTGCGCAACTGGTGCGAGGCGTCGGCGACGAAGGCGCGCTGCTGCTCCAGGACGTCTTCGACGTTGTCCGCCATCTCGTTGAACGACCGGGCCAGGCGCCTGAGTTCCGGCGGACCGCCCGCGACCGCGACCCGCGACTTCAGCCGCCCGGTCGCGATGTCGTGGGTGGTGGCGTCGAGGACACGTACGGGCCTGAGCACCCAGCCGGTCAGCCGCAGCGCCGCGCCGAGGGCGAGGAGCATCGCGGCGACCTCGCCCGCGCCGATGATCACCCAGCCGTGCAGGATCTTCGAACGCATCTGTCCGGTGGGCGAGTCGGTGACCACGACCGCGATGACGTCACCGTCCCGGATGACCGGGGACGCGACGACGAGCCGGTTGCGCTGCCACGGCCAGACCTGCTCCGGGTCGTGGCTGCGGCGGCCCAGGAGCGCCTCGTTGAAGGCCTCGCGCCCCTCGCCCTTCGCGACCACGTACCAGTTCTCGGGTGCGTTGGCCATGGGCGCGAGGTCGCGGTAGAAGACGCCGACACGGATGCCGTACACCTCGTAGTACGCGACGAGTTCCTTGCGCAGGGTCTCCCCGCGCTCGTCCGTCGTGCCCACGCGGGAGCCGCCGGCCGGCTGGTCGGTGACGAACTGCGCGAGGGCGGCGAAGCGTGCCGTGTCGTCGATGCGGTCGACGACCACACGCTGTTGCTCGGCGGCCGCGACGCTCACGGCGAGCGGGACGCCGAGCGCGAGCAGCACGGCTGCCATCAGGACGATGAGCAGCGGAAGGAGGCGGGTGCGCACCGGTGCACGCTACGCCGTGGGAGCGACGAGCCGGTACCCCACGCCGCGCACGGTCTCGATCAGCGCCGGCATGCGCAGCTTGGAACGCAGGGACGCCACATGCACCTCCAGGGTGCGCCCGGTCCCCTCCCAACTGGTGCGCCACACCTCGCTGATGATCTGCTCCCGGCGGAAGACCACCCCGGGCCGCTGGGCGAGCAGCGCGAGCAGGTCGAACTCCTTGCGGGTCAGTTGGACCACCGAACCGTCGACGCTGACCTGGCGGGTGGGCAGTTCGATGCGGACCGGCCCGAGCCGCAGCGCGGTGTCCCCGGAGCCGCCGGCGTCGTCGGGGACGCTGCGCCGGCTGACGGCGTGGATACGGGCGAGCAACTCCCCGGTGTCGTAGGGCTTCACCACGTAGTCGTCGGCGCCGAGGTTGAGGCCGTGGATCCGCGACCGTACGTCGGAGCGGGCGGTGACCATGATCACCGGAGTGCTGGTGCGTTTGCGGATCTTGCCGCAGACCTCGTAGCCGTCCTGGTCGGGCAGGCCCAGGTCGAGCAGGACCACACCGAAGCCGTCGCTCTCCGGAACCAGTGCCTGCAGGGCCTCCTCGCCGCTGCGGGCGTGCGTGACGTCGAAGCCGTGTCGCGCCAGCACCGCGGACAGGGCCGCCGCGACGTGGTTGTCGTCCTCGACGAGCAGCAGTCTCATTCCGGCCCCCTCCGGTTCATCGGTCGTACGGTCCGATCCTGTTGGATCGCGGCGCACACGCGTGTGCACCAAGGAAGTCACGCCGATGGATCACGACCGCGTCAAGAGGCTTCGGGTCGGGGAGGGCTTCCGTTACCCAGCCGGTACGCGGCCGGTACGCCGTCGCGCAGCGGCTGCTACGACACGTGTCCGATTGCTACCGGATCGTGATGCTCAAGTTCCCCTCAGATGTAATGACGCTGGTCGCACGGGGTCACTACTGTCCACCGAAACCGAGGAGGACGGAGCCCCAGAGCGATGACCGAAGTATCGGTGGCCAAGGATGCCGTGGCCGCGACCGAGGACCTGGTCGTCCTGAAGAGCGTCAACAAGCACTTCGGCGCGTTGCACGTGCTCCAGGACATCGACCTGACGATCGCTCGTGGCGAGGTCGTCGTGGTCATCGGGCCCTCCGGGTCCGGGAAGTCCACCCTGTGCCGCACCATCAACCGCCTGGAGACGATCGATTCGGGCGACATCACCATCGACGGCAAGCCGCTGCCCGACGAGGGCAAGGCGCTGGCCCGGTTGCGGGCCGACGTGGGCATGGTCTTCCAGTCCTTCAACCTCTTCGCGCACAAGACGGTGCTCGAGAACGTGATGCTGGGTCAGATCAAGGTCCGCAAGGCCGACAAGAAGGCGGCCGAGGAGAAGGCCCGCCGGCTGCTGGACCGGGTGGGCGTGGGCACCCAGGCGGACAAGTATCCCGCGCAGTTGTCGGGCGGTCAGCAGCAGCGGGTCGCGATCGCGCGGGCGCTGGCGATGGACCCCAAGGTCATGCTCTTCGACGAGCCGACCTCGGCGCTCGACCCCGAGATGATCAACGAGGTCCTGGAGGTCATGCAGCAGCTCGCGAGCGACGGTATGACGATGATCGTCGTCACGCATGAGATGGGCTTCGCTCGCTCGGCTGCCAACCGGGTGGTCTTCATGGCCGACGGTCGCATCGTCGAAGAGGCCGTGCCGGACCAGTTCTTCAGCAATCCCCGCAGCGACCGGGCCAAGGACTTCCTGTCGAAGATCCTGCACCACTGACGGCCTGCGCTTCGTCATCACTGAAGTTCGTTCCTGAACCGAGGTTCTTGAACCGGCGTTCATCGCTGACGTTGATCGCTTGCGTTCATCGCTGACGTTCATCGCTGACGTTCATCGCTTGCGTTCATCACTTGCGTTCATCACTGAAGCCCATGTCTGAAGCCCACGCCTGAAGACCTGCATCTCCTCCCCACCCAAAGGATGTTCACCATGAAGCTCCGCAAGGTCACCGCCGCCTCGGCCGTCGTGCTCGCGCTCGCCGTGACCGCCACGGCGTGCGGCTCCGACAACAAGAAGGACAGCGGCTCCTCGGGCAGTGGCGGCGGCAAGATCACCGTCGGCATCAAGTTCGACCAGCCGGGCATCGGCCAGAAGACCCCGCAGGGTTACGCGGGCTTCGACGTCGACGTCGCCACGTACGTCGCCGGGAAGCTCGGCTACAAGCCCGACCAGATCCAGTGGAAGGAGACGAAGAGCGCCGAGCGCGAGAACGCGCTCTCGCGCGGTGACGTCGACTTCATCGCCGCCTCCTACTCGATCACCCCCGCGCGTCAGCAGAAGGTCGACTTCGCCGGCCCTTACCTGCTCGCCCACCAGGACGTGCTGATCCGCGCCGGCGACACCGCCATCAAGTCGCCGTCGGACCTCAACAGCAAGAAGCTGTGTTCCGTGACCGGTTCGACCTCGGCGCAGAACGTGCACGACAAGCTGGCGCCCAAGGCCCAGCTCCAGCAGTACCCGACGTACTCGGCCTGCCTGACGGGTCTGCAGAACAAGGCGATCGACGCCCTGACGACGGACGACTCGATCCTCGCCGGCTACGCCTCGCAGGCCGCCTTCAAGGGCAAGTTCAAGCTCGGCGGCTTCAAGATGACCAACGAGAACTACGGCATCGGCGTCAAGAAGGGCAGCGACCTCAAGGCCAAGATCAACACGGCTCTCGAGGCGATGGTCTCCGACGGTTCCTGGCAGAAGGCCGTGGACAAGAACTTCGGTCCGGCGAACTACAAGAACGAGCCCGCTCCGAAGATCGGCAACATCGTCAGCTGATGTAGGGCCCGCCGGTGCGCCGCCCTCGGGGGGCGGCGCACCCGGGCATCACCACACGCGGAAGCGCGGGGAATCGTGTTCGACTTTCTTCAAGGTTACGACCTGCTGGGAGCGTTCTGGATGACGGTGAAGCTCGCCGTCCTCTCAGCCGTCGGCTCCCTGATATGGGGAACCATGCTGGCCGCCATGCGGGTCGGTCCGGTGCCTCTCATGCGCGGATTCGGCAGCGCCTACGTGAACATCGTGCGGAACATCCCGCTGACCGTGATCATCCTGTTCACGTCGCTGGGCCTCAACCAAACCCTGCAGGTGAGTCTCGGCTCGGACCAGGTCGAGACGGTCAACTTCCGGCTGGCCGTGCTCGGTCTGATCGCCTACACCTCGGCCTTCGTCTGCGAGGCGCTGCGCTCCGGCATCAACACCGTGCCCGTCGGGCAGGCGGAGGCGGCCCGCGCCATCGGTCTGAACTTCACCCAGGTCCTGACCCTGATCGTGCTTCCCCAGGCGTTCCGTTCGGTCGTCGGTCCGCTGACGAACGTGCTGATCGCCCTGACGAAGAACACCACGGTGGCGGCCGCGATCGGTGTCGCCGAAGCGGCCACCCTGATGAAGTCCATGATCGAGAACGAGGCCCAACTCATCGCGATCTCGGCCGTCTTCGCCTTCGGGTTCATGTGCCTGACGCTGCCGACCGGCCTCCTCCTCGGCTGGGTGGGCAAGAAGGTGGCGGTGAAGCGATGACGTCCGTCCTGTACGACGCCCAGGGCCCCCGTGCCAAGCGGCGCAACATCCTCTACTCGGCGCTGTTCCTGGTCGCCTTCGCGGCCCTGTTGTGGTGGGTGATCACCAGCCTCAACGACAAGGACCAGCTCGCCTGGGAGAAGTGGAAGCCCTTCGTCCATGGCGAGGCCTGGAGCACGTACCTCTGGCCGGGGCTGCAGAACACCCTGAAGGCCGCGGCCCTCTCCATGGTCATCGCCCTGCCGCTCGGCGCCTTCTTCGGCATCGCCCGGCTCTCCGACCACGCCTGGATCCGGATACCCGCGGCCGCGATCGTGGAGTTCTTCCGCGCCATCCCGGTGCTGGTCCTCATGATCTTCGCCGACGCCGCATACTCCACTTACTCGAACATCAGCTCGGACGACCGTCCGCTCTACGCGGTCTTCACGGGACTGGTGCTCTACAACTCCTCGGTCCTCGCGGAGATCGTCCGCGCGGGCATCCTGTCGCTGCCCAAGGGGCAGTCCGAGGCGGCCATGGCCGTCGGTCTGCGCAAGAACCAGGTCATGCGGTTCATCCTGCTGCCGCAGGCGGTCACCGCGATGCTGCCGGCGATCGTCAGCCAGCTCGTCGTGATCGTGAAGGACACCGCGCTCGGCGGCGCGGTCCTCACCTTCCCCGAGCTGCTCGCCTCCGTCGGCCCGATGAGCGCGTACTACGGCGCGAACACCATCGCCAGCTTCACCGTCGTGGCCCTGATCTACATCGCGCTCAACTTCAGCCTCACCAGCTTCGCGAGCTGGCTGGAGGGACGACTGCGGCGCGGCAAGAAGTCGACGGGCGTCGTGCTTGCGCCGGCCGCGGTCGGGGGCACGGAGTCGACCGGCGCGGGCGGCGCGGGCGGCGGCATCTCCATCTGACGGATCCTCACCCTTCGTCGATGTCAACGGGGGCAGTGGCATGATCGCCACTGCCCCCGTCACTTGACGCAAGCACCGGCAATGGGTTGCATACGTTCTGTGATCGTGCACCCCGTTCCAACTGCCTGTTCCCGACCGTTCCTCAGGACACCGCTCCGGGCAGGGGGCCGCGCGCCGTGGACCCGGTGATCATCGTCGGCGCGGGGCCCGTGGGCCTCACGCTGGCCCTTGCGCTGGCCCGCCAGGAGGTTCCCTGCGTGGTCCTCGACGAGGGGCCGGGCAAGGACGAACAACGGCTCGCGCGGACGGTGGTGCTGCGCGAGGACACGGCCGCGCTCGTCGAGCGCCTGACGGGCCTGCTCCTCACCGATGCCGGTTTCCGTTGGGCCGGATGGCGGTCGATGCGGCGCAAGCAGGTGATGCGCGAGATCGACTTCGCTGCCCGGGCGTCCGACACGCACTCGCCGGACTTCGAAGCCGACGCGCACGGCTCCGGAGGCGCGGCGCACGGCGCGGGAGGCGGCGCGCACGGCGCGCTGAGCGGCACCCAGGCCTTCGGGGGCGGCGCGCACGCCGCGGGGAGCGGCGCCCAGCGTTCCGGGGGAAGCGCACGGGACCCGAAGGGGAGCGCGCAGAGCCTGAAAAGCGCCGGGCTCGGCCCGAGTACGGACGCGCAGGACTCCGACGGCGCCCACGCGCCCGCCCCGATACACCTCGCCCAGCACGCGCTGACCGGCGCCCTGCGCGAGGCCATCATCCACGAGCGGCTGATCAAGGTCGCCGTGGGCAGCCGCCTCGACTCGATCGAGCAGGAGTCCTCGGGCGTCACGGCGCACACCCGCGGCCCCAACGGCACATGGTGGCGCGGCAGTTACCTGGTCGGCTGCGACGGACCGCGCTCGACCGTGCGCAAGCTCCAGGACATCCGCTTCCCCGGACGTACAGCCGTCGAACGATACGCCGTGGCGGCGTTGCGTACGGAACTTCCCTGGCCCGGCCAGGCGTTGCTGCACCGGATGCCGCCGTGGCGGACGTCGGGCCCCGCGAGCGGGGAGGTGACCGCGCGCCCCCTCGCCGACGACGTGTGGCGGCTGGACTGGCTGCTGCCGCCGGGCAAGGACCTGGTCACGCCCGACCTGCTGGTGGCGCGCGTCCGCGAGACCCTCGCGGGCTGGAACGCGGGCTCCACACCCCCGTACGAGCTGCTCGACACCGGAGTCCACACCGTCCACCACCGCCTCGCCCGCCGCTGGCGGTCCGGCCGGGTCTTCCTCGCCGGGGACGCCGCGCACCTGCTCGGCGCGCTCGGCACCCAGGGCCTGGACGAGGGCCTGCGGGACGCCGACAACCTCGCCTGGAAACTGGCGCTCGCCTGGCACCACGGCCCGCACGAGGCACTGCTCGACAGCTACCAGGCGGAGCGGCGGGCCGTCGTCGCCGCCCGGCTGCGCGCCGCCGACCAGGCACTGCCACTGCTGCGCAGCGGCGGAGGCCTGCGCTCGTACGTCCCCGGGTCGGCCCGTGGCCACGACGCGCTACTCACGGACGGCCACCTGGGGCGCGGCCCGCTGGGTGCGCCGGGGGTGTACGCCGACTCGCCGCTCACGCCCGCGCACACCGAATCGGAGACACCGGTGGACACGGCTCCCGGTGCGCCGGTCGTCGACGTACGCGTGACCGCGGAGGACGGCTCGTTCGTACAGCTGCGGGAGCGGCTCGGTCGCGGGGTGCTGCTCGTCGTACTGATCGCTCCGGGTACGGGCGTGTGGGCGCGCAAGCACTGGGTCACGGCCGGGATCATGCCCCGGCTCGCGGCCGCCGTGACCGCGCTGCCGCACCGCGCCGAGCTGCTGGTCGCCGAGAGCTATCCCGGCGCGGCGGCACACACCGTGCTCCTGGTGCGCCCCGACGGCCACCTGGTCACCGCGCTGAGCGGGGTGCGCCCGGCCGACCTGTACGCGGCGGCCGAGACGACACTGGGCGGCCCCGCCACGGCGGAGGCGGAAGCGGAGACCGCGGCCAGTAGGACCTGACGACCCTGGTGGTCCGGCCCGCCCCGGACCACCAGGCTCAGGTAGCCGAACCCGTCCGGGGGGCGGAGCCACGGCCGGCGCGGCACCCTCGGTCACCAGAGGGTCCACATAGTGACAGTGAGTTGACCGGCCCGGACCGCCATGGTGTACTCCGGATCGTGACCGACACCTGTGTGCGCCTGTGGCGGAGGGTCCATATGGACCTCGTCCGCTATGCGGGCTGCGTGTGTCGCCCGTCCTGCTGATTTCGCAGCTGTTCTCTCCCCGCGCGCCGCCCCTCCCTGTCGGCTGCCGCGCGCACCCACGCGAACGCCCAGGACGGTACCCGTGTCTGTGTCCACCCCCTCCACCACGCCTTCCGCCTCCGCACCGGTCCACGCCCCCACCCAGTCCGACCTGTTCGACTTCGTGCGCCGCACCGCCGCCGACGCCGAACTGATCGCTTCCCTCCCCCTCGACCCCGAGGGCCGCACCTGGGTGCGCCTGGAGGGCCCCGGCGGCAGCGAGGCCTGGCTCATCGGCTGGCCCCCCGGCACCGGGACCGGCTGGCACGACCACGCCGACTCGGTCGGCGCCTTCGTCGCCGCCGCGGGCGAACTCAAGGAGTACTCGCTCGCCGCCCGCCTGCCCACGGACGGCTGGAAGACCCTCGAACTCTCCGAGGACGTCGACCGCGAACGTCGGCTGCCGGCCGGCCAGGGTCGCTCCTTCGGCCGCCACCACGTGCACGAGGTGCTCAACGAGTCCACCGAGGAGCACGCGATCTCCGTCCACGCGTACTACCCGCCGCTGCCCCGGATCCGCCGCTACAGCCGCACGGGGCAGGTGCTGCGCCTGGAGCACGTCGAGCGTCCGGAGGACTGGCAGTGAGCGCACCCCGCCCGGTGGGCATCGACACGTTGCTGGAACGGGTCCGCGAGGGACTCGACCGGGTGGAGGCCGAGGAGGCGTACTCCGCCGCACAGGCCGGCGAAGCCCTCCTCGTCGACATCCGGTACTCCGCCCTGCGCGAGCGCGACGGACTGATCCCCGGCGCCCTCGTCGTCGAGCGCAACGAACTGGAGTGGCGACTCGACCCCGAGGGCAGCCACCGCGCCCCCGAGGCCACGAGCCATGATCTGCGGGTCGTGGTGGTCTGCAACGAGGGGTACGCGTCCAGCCTCGCCGCCGTCTCCCTCCACCAGCTCGGACTGCACCGGGCGACCGACCTGGTCGGCGGCTTCCAGGCGTGGAAGGCGGCCGGTCTCCCGGTGACGGCCTAGCTCCGGGCTCACGATCACCGTGCGGCGGCACGTAGTTGGTCGCGGTACGTACTTGGTCGCGGTACGCAGTTGGTGGGCGCCCCCTGATGTAAGGGGCGCCCACCATTGCGTACCGCTCCTTACTCCTACGCGTACCGTCCCTACTCCTTGGCCGTGGCCACCGTGACCGGGCGCACCCGCAACGCCACCCGGCCCGGCAGCGCGGTGGCGACGAGCGCGAGCAGCCCGGCGAGCGCGACCACGGCGACGTACACCAGGGGTGTGACCGCCGGAGCCGCCTCGCCCGTCATGCCGACGCTGAACGCGGTGAGGACGGCGAGCGCGATTCCACTGCCGAGCGCGGTGGCGAGCAGCAGGACCGAGAGCGCCTCCGTGCGCAGCATCCCCAACACCTGGCGCCGGGTCGCCCCGGCGAGGCGCAGCAGCGCGAACTCGCGGACACGCTCCGAGACCGACATGGCCAGCGTGTTGACGACGGCGATGGCGGTGAAGGCCAGGACGAGTCCCATGGCGAGGTAGTTGACCTCGGCGTTCGCCTGCTGCCGTGCGGCCTGGATCGAGTCGGCGGCGGCCGGGGAGAGGACGTGGGTCCCCGGGAACTCACGGAGGGTAGTCGCGAGTTGTGTCTGTGTACGGGCGGTGCTGACGAGGACGGAGGTCGCGAGCGGGTTGTCCACATGGCGGGCGACCAGGTCATGGGCGAAGGTGAGGTCGCCGAAGCCGAGGCCCCTGGCGTAGACGGCCACGACGGTCGGCGTGGCGGGTGTTCCGTCGCCCAGTGTGAGTTTCAGCGGGCTGCCGGGCTTCAGGTGGAGCTGGTCGGCGGCGAGTTCGCTGACGGCGACGGTGTCCTCGGTGAGCTTCGTCAGGGAGCCGGCGGTGACGTCCGGGTCCCAGGTGCGGGTGAGGCCCCCGGGTGTGACGCCCTGCGCCGCGTACTTGTCGAGTCCCACACGGACGGTCGTGCGGACCACTTCGGTGACGGTGTCGTGCTGCGTGCGCAGCCGCCGTGCGGCCTCGGCCGGTACGCCCGGGCCCTGGGCGGCCACCACCCAGTCGGCGCGGATGCCCTCGCGGGCCTGGGCGCGGGCCGCGTTGCCCAGGGTCGGCTGAACGAAGAGAACGGTGCAGGTCATGCCGATGAGGAGGGTCAGAGGGGTGACGACGGAGGCCATCCGGGCGGCATGGCCACGGAGGTTGGCACGCGCCAGTCGACTGCTGGGTCCGGTCAGCGCGAGCGGACCTCCGAGTACGGCCACGGCCGCCCTGACCAACAGCGGACCGAGCAGCGCGACGGAGGAGGCGAGGACCACGACGGCCAGGAAGGTCACGGGAGTCGAGGCGGGTTCCGTGCGCAGGACGCTGAGCACGGCGACGAGGACGACACCGCCGGCGAGCAGGGCGAGACCCGTGAGGATCCGTCCCCACGCCGGGCGGGTGCGCTCGGCCCTGGCTTCGGCGAGCGCCTCGGCCGGGCGGATCCGGGCGATCCGGCGCGAGGAGATACGGGCGGCGGCCCACGCACCGAGCAGCGTCGCGGCGAGCGCGACGAACGGCGGGAAGACGCTGACGGTGTGCTGAAGCGTGGCCGGCACGGCGCCCATGGCCACGAACCGGCCGTGCAGCCAACTGCCCAGCGGCAGCCCCGCGAGCGCGCCGGTGGTGCCCGCGGCGGCCCCGACGATCAGTGCCTCACGGCCGAGGAGCGCCCGGATCTGGCCCGGCGTTGCGGCGATGGCGCGCAGCAGGGCGAGTTCGCGATGGCGCTGCTGCACGGAGAGCGCGAAGGTCCCGACGACCACGAGGACGGCCACGAGCAGTGAGGTGCCGCCCATCGCACCGCCCATGCTGACCAGCTTCGTACGCGCGGCGGCCGCGTCCAGGAACTCCACGGGCCCGCGGCCGTCACCGGCGCTGACCTGCGCGGTCGTACCGTGCGGCGCCCTGGTTCCGTGCAGCGCCGTGCTGACCGACCGCTTCAGCACGGCCGCGTCCGTGCCCTTGGTGGGAAGCACCCCGAAGGCGGTGACCTGCCCGGGGTGGGCGGCGAGGCGGCGAGCCTCGGCGGTGGAGAAGAAGAGGGCGGTCTGGTGCCGCACCTCCTGGGCGGGGGCGGCGATTCCGGTCACCCGGTAGGTCCGCGGGCTCTGCGTCGACTGGACGGTGAGCCGGTCGCCGGGCTCGAGGTGGGTGCGCTCGGCGAGACGGCGGTCGATGACGAGATCGCCGTCCGCCTTGGGGGCGGTGCCGGTGGTGAGGGTGTACGGGGTCAGCGCGGCGGAGTCCCAGGCGTGCCCGTAGGCGGGCCGGTCCTGGTCGACGACTCCGCCGGGTGCCAAGGGTTGGGCCAGGAAGGTCAGTTCGGGGATGACCTCACGTACGCCGGGCACCTTCCGGAGCTCGGTGGCGAGGTCGCCCGGGAGCCAGGCCCGTTCGGCGATCGGCTTGGCCTTGTGTTTGACCTTGGTCTTGCCCTTCTTGTGTTTGACGGTGGTCTGGTGGACGTTCTGGTCGGCGGAGACCACGACGGGCGTCGCGGCATACCGTTCGGTGGCGATCGTGCCGCGCAGGCCCGTCTCCAGGAGGGTGCCGCAGGCGGTGATGAGAGCGGCCGCGCACATCAAGGCGAAGAAGGCACCGAGGAAGCCACCTTTGCGGGCTCGGACGGTCCGCAGGGCGTAACGCAGCATCATGAGGGTTCGCTCCCTGGTCTGTCGTGGGGCGCTGGACGGTTCTCGGGCTCGGTGTCGGGCTCGGTGTCGGGGGCCGGGAAGGCGAGGAACCGGGTGAGTACCGTGCGGGCGCCGGGCGGGGTGTCGGCCTCGGGGCGCTTGTAGCGGTTGAGGAGCGCGATGTACTCCTCGAAGAACGCGCGGAGTTCGGGGAGCGTCAGCCGGATGCTGCCGCGCGAGTAGGGGAAGGCGTCGACCCAGGGATCGGCTTCGCCCACCTCCCCGTCCACCCCCCGCGTCCGTGGCTGCCTCCGCGCCTGCACCTGCATCTGCTCGAAGAGTTCGAGGTCGGCGGCGTACGCGTGGTGGTTCAGCTCGTCCATGACGAGCCGCATCTCGGCGCTCTGCCGACTGCGCGGCGGGAAGCGGCGGTCACCGGGGACGGCCCGCCACCAGCGCTCCCTGCCGTGGCCGCCCGCCGCGGCCGGTCGGTCGACTTCCTCCACGAAGCCGTACCGAGCGAGCTCACGCAGGTGGTAGCTGGTGGCTCCGGTGTTGAGCCCGAGCGCCCGGGCCAGCGTCGCCGAGGTGGCGGGGCCGTGCACGGTGAGGTGCTGAAGCATGCGCTGCCGACGGGGCTGCGCGAGGGCCTTGAGCGTGGCGAGGTCGGAGAGCTCGGTGGAGCCGCGCGAAGTCTCCTCGCCCCGCCTCACCAAGGGTTCCGCGCCGGGTTCCTGTGCCATGCGTACACAGTCCTCTGTGCACAGACACCTGTGCATTGCGGCAACCCGGCGTCTCCCTCCGGGGGTTAACCCCACCCTCACAAAGGGGAGTTGGACAGTCCTGGGTCGGGCGAGGGTGGGAAGACGGGAGAAGGGGAGGGTCAGGGGCCGGGTTCAGGGCCGGGTTCGGAGACCTGCCCCCCGAACGCGATCGGCCCCCCGTGCGCCCACCGCATTCGGTCCCCGCCCCCACCCCCAAGGCTCAGAACCCCTCGTCCCCCAAGCCCTCCGTGTCCTCCCCCTCTTCCTCCAGCGCCTGGCGAACCACGCGCAGCGCCATGCCCTCGGAGTAGCCCTTGCGGGCGAGCATGCCCGCAAGGCGTCGCAGCCGCTTGTCGCGGTCGAGACCGCGCGTGGAACGGAGCTTGCGCGCGACGAGCTCACGCGCCGTCGCCTCTTCCTGCTCGGAGTCGAGCTGCCCGACGGCCTCGTCGATCAGCGTCGAGTCCACGCCCTTGGTCCGCAGCTCCCGCGCGAGCGCCCGCCGGGCCAGACCCCGGCCGTGGTGCCGGGACTCCACCCAGGCGTCCGCGAAGGCACCGTCGTTGATCAGCCCGACCTCCTCGAACCGTGACAGCACCTCGTCCGCCACATCGTCGGGGATCTCACGCTTGCGCAACGCGTCCGCGAGCTGTTTCCGCGTGCGCGGGGTCCCGGTGAGCAGGCGCAGACAGATCGCCCGCGCCCGCTCAGCCGGGTCCCCTGGGGGCTCCCCCTTCTCGGCCCTCGACGAGGAAGGAGTGCCTCCGTCCTGTGGGTCGTCGGACGGCTCGCCGAAACCGCCACGCCTCCGACGCCCTCGTCCACCTCGCGGCCCCCCGTCGCCGCGCCGCCCACCGCCACGGCGCGATCCACCGTCCGGAGAACCGTGACCGTCCGTCAGGCCGTCACCTTCGCCGTCGCCCGCCGGACCGTCACCGCCGTACGGATCCCCGCCATGAAAGCCCTCGGGGCCGTACGTGCCACCGGAGTACGTGGAGGAGCCGCCGTGCGTCTCGTCCCCGTACGGCCCGTCCCCGCCGTGCGCCCTTTCACCGTCTCCGGCCGAGTCGCCGTTCCCCCCGTGCCCCTGCCCCCGCGGGGGGACGGGGTAGGCGTACTCGGCCCAGTCGGTTCGTCGCGTCATGGACTAGCTCTTGGCCGCCGCGGCCTTGGACTTGGTGGCCTTGGCCGCCGGAGCGGGCACCGTCTTCGCGGCCTCGTCCGAGGCGGTCGAGACCGCCGCGTCCGCGCCCGGCTCGGCGGTGGGCTCCGTCGGCCTCACACCGACGCCCAGCTTCTCCAGGATCTTCTTCTCGATCTCGTTGGCGAGGTCGGGGTTGTCCTTCAGGAAGTTGCGCGCGTTCTCCTTGCCCTGGCCGAGCTGGTCGCCCTCGTACGTGTACCAGGCGCCGGCCTTGCGGACGAAGCCGTGCTCCACGCCCATGTCGATCAGACCGCCCTCGCGGCTGATGCCGTGCCCGTAGAGGATGTCGAACTCGGCCTGCTTGAAGGGCGGCGCGACCTTGTTCTTGACGACCTTGACGCGGGTGCGGTTGCCGACCGCGTCGGTGCCGTCCTTCAGCGTCTCGATGCGGCGGATGTCGAGTCGCACCGAGGCGTAGAACTTCAGCGCCCGGCCACCCGTCGTGGTCTCCGGGGAGCCGAACATCACGCCGATCTTCTCGCGCAGCTGGTTGATGAAGATCGCGGTGGTCTTCGACTGGTTGAGCGCGCTGGTGATCTTCCGCAGGGCCTGGCTCATCAGACGGGCCTGCAGACCCACGTGCGAGTCGCCCATCTCGCCCTCGATCTCCGCGCGCGGCACCAGGGCGGCGACGGAGTCGATGACGATCAGGTCGAGCGCGCCGGAGCGGACGAGCATGTCCACGATTTCCAGCGCCTGCTCGCCGTTGTCCGGCTGCGACAGGATCAGGTTGTCGATGTCGACACCGAGCTTCTTCGCGTACTCGGGGTCGAGGGCGTGCTCGGCGTCCACGAAGGCCACCTGGCCGCCGGCCTTCTGCGCGTTCGCCACCGCGTGCAGCGTCAGCGTCGTCTTACCGGAGGACTCCGGGCCGTACACCTCCACCACTCGGCCGCGCGGCAGGCCGCCGACACCGAGGGCCACGTCGAGCGCGGTCGATCCGGTGGGGATGACCTCGATGGGCTCGTTCGGCCGCTCGCCCAGGCGCATCACCGCGCCCTTGCCGAATTGCCGTTCAATCTGTGCGAGCGCGGCGTCGAGCGCCTTCTCGCGGTCCGTACCTGCCATGGGTTCCACCCGGTTTGCTTGAGTCGATCGCTTCACGTCAAAGACGCTAGCGCCTGCCACTGACAATGCGCCCCGACGCCCGTCCAGCCTGTGGATAACTTGGGTACATCTCTGTGAAAACCCTGCCGAAATCCCCGCCGAGAGCCCAGCCGGAGATTCCATGAGAATGGATGTTCGATTTTGGTGTCAAGCGCACCATGCGGCACCTCCGAGCCTACGTTCGCGGACCGACAACGGCCGGGATCCCCGTCTACTCCACAGGGCGTACCACCGGAGTCTTCGGCCGTACGACGACCTCAGGACCCTGGCCGCCGAAGCTTGGACCTCATGGAGAGCCGCAGCGGAACCCCCGCTCCCGCCGTGACCACCGCCGGCGCCCCACCGGCACGACCGTCTACGGTGCGCCCCGGGTGGCGTGGGGCGTGGCACGGAGTGCGTTCCACCGAGCGGCTCTGCCATGTGACCGGCGCCGTGCTGGTGCTCTCCGGGCTGGCGCATCTGGTCGTCTTCGCCGTGGACGGCGGCCCCTGGGACGGGCCCGTCTCCTGGCGCAAGCCCGTCACGTTCGGGCTCTCCTTCGGGCTGACGCTGATCGCGATCACGTGGGTCACGTCGTATCTGCGGGTCGGAACGCGTCTGCGCTCGGCGCTGCTCGTCGTGTTCGCCGCCGACTGTGTCGTGGAGGTGGGCGGGATCACCCTTCAGGCGTGGCGGCGGGTGCCCTCGCACCTCAACATGGAGACCGGCTTCGACACGGCGGTGTCGATGACGCTCGCGGTGGGCGGCGGGGTTCTCGTGGTGCTGCTCTCCGTGTTCGCGGTGGCCTCCTTCCAAGACCGGCCCACGGGTCCTCTGGGGATGCCGCTCGCGCTGCGCTCCGGGTTCGCGATCCTGCTCGTCGCGCTGGCGTCGGGCGCCGCGATGATCGCGCGCGGGGTCGTCCTCACCCGCACCGGTCACCAGGAGGCGGCGTACCACTCGACGGCCCCGCTCAAGCCGCTGCACGGAGTGAGCCTGCACGCCGTGCTGGTCCTGCCCGCGCTGACCTGGCTGCTGTCGCACACACCATGGAGCGACCGGACACGGCGGCGGGTCATCCAGGCGGCGGTCGGCTGCTACGCGGCGGCGGTCCTGGGCGCCGGGGTGTGGGCGGCCCTCACCTGGTGAACCCTGGTGAACTTCATCGGCCTCATAGGCCTCATCGGCCGAGCAGCTCCCGCAGACGGGTGCGGAAGGAGGGCGCCCTCCTGGTCCGGTGGCCGTGCACCCGGGGGTCGTCCGTGACGTCGTACCGCTTCACATAGGCCCCCAGGAAGGCCTGGAGGGTGGCGACCGCGGGGATGGCGATCAGGGCGCCGACGGCCCCGAGGAGGGCGGTGCCCGCGATGACCGAGCCGAAGGCGACCGCGGGGTGGATGTCCACGGTCTTGGCGGTCAGCTTGGGCTGCAGTACGTAGTTCTCGAACTGCTGGTAGACCACGACGAAGATCAGCACCCACAGCGCGTACCAGGGGTTGATGGTGAAGGCGATCAGCATCGGCAGGGCGCCTGCGAGATACGTACCGATGGTGGGGATGAACTGCGAGACCAGACCCACCCAGACGGCGAGCACGGGCGCGTAGGGCACGCCCAGGGCCTGCAGCAGGATGTAGTGCGCGATGCCGGATATCAGCGCCATCAGACCGCGCGAGTACAGATAGCCGCCGGTCTTGTCGACGGCTATCTCCCACGCGCGCAGCACCTCGGCCTGTCGAGCGGGTGGCAGCACCGAGCACAACGCGCGCCGCAGCCGGGGCCCGTCGGCCGCGAAGTAGAACGAGAACAGCGTGATCGTCAGCAGCTTGAAGAGACCGCCGAGCACCTGCGCGGACACGTCCAGGACGCCGGTCGCGCTGTTCTGCACGTACTTCCGCAGCCAGTCGGAGTGCACCAGGCTGTCCCGGACGTCCACCCGTCTCACGTGGGTGTGGAAGCTCGAGTTGATCCAGTTGATCACCGAGTCCAGGTACTCGGGGAAGCCCTCGATCATCTTGATGATCTGACCCGCGAGCATCGAGCCGAGCAGCGTGACGAATCCGGCCGTCGCGATGAGCAGACCGAAGAAGACGAGGAAGGTGGCCAGCCCCCGGCGCATACCGTACGAGGCCATCCAGCTCACCGCGGGCTCGATGGCGAGCGCCAGGAAGAACGCGATCAGAATGTTGATCAACAGCCCGATGAGCTGGTGGAACGCCCAACTGCCCAGTTGGAACAGGGCGACGAGGGCGAGCGCGAGCACCATCGCGCGCGGCAGCCAGCGCGGCATGCGCGCGCCCTGCCCGGGGGCGTCCCTGCCCGGGGGCGAAGTGGGCGGCGTCGTACCGAAGGGGGATGTCTGCTGGTCGACCTGCGCGGTCTCGTCTGTCGGGGCCACGGGGCAAGTGTCGCCGACTCCACCGACGATCTGTGCCCCGCCCCCGATCTTCGGGGTCCGTCAGCGGTTTTCGTACGGAACGTTCATGGTCGCGCACACCACGCGCCACACGTCCTTGGCCTCCCAGCCGGCGTTCAGCGCCTCGTGCACGGTCCGTCCGCCGAGCTCCGTCATCACATGATCGCGCGCGAAGGTGTCGGCGTACGCCTCACCGAAGTGATCCGCCATCCGCTGCCAGAAGACCGTCAACCGCATGACTCCAGTATCCCGCCCCTGAGAGTGGGCCCGGGCCGAGGCCCCTTGCCGAGACCGCTTTCCGTCCTACGGTCTGAGACATGGCCGAATCAGGAGCATCCCCACTCCCCCCGACGCCCCCGGCGCCCACCCCGCTCTCGCGCGCCGAGCACTTCATCTGGCTCACCGCACGCGTGCTGGAGCAGCGCCGTTTCGCGTACCACTTCCTGAACAGCGACGTCGGCGCCGCCGACGCGGTGGAGACCGCGCTGGCCGCCTACCGCAACGACGACGAGGGATACGGTCACGCGCTCGAACCCGATCTCCGCGGCCCGGTCAGCCAGCCGCTGCACACCGGGCACGCGCTGCGCGTCCTGGACTCGATCGGGCGGTGCGGCGGACAGCGCGTGGAGCGCGTGTGCCGCTACTTGACCTCGGTGTCGACGGCGGACGGCGCACTGCCGGCGATCCATCCCAGTCAGCGTGGCTATCCGCACGCCCCTTTCGTGCCCGTCGTCGACGACCCGCCGAGCGAACTCCTCGCCACCGGGCCCGTGGTGGGCCTGCTGCACCGCAACGAGGTGTGGCACGCCTGGCTGTTCCGGGCCACCGACTTCTGCTGGCGGGCGGTCGAGTCCCTGGACAAGTCCCACCCGTACGAGATCGAGGCGGCCGTGGCCTTCCTGGACTCCGCCCCCGACCGCCCGCGCGCGGAGGCCGCCGCCGACCGGCTGGGCCGCCTGGTGCGCGAGCACCGGCTCGCGGCACTGGACCCGGCGCACCTGGAGGCGTTTCCGGTGGCGCCCGGATACGCGCCGGACGAACACCACTTCCCGCACGACTACGCGAAGACCCCGGGGTCGCTCGCGCGCGCATGGTTCACCGACGAGGAGATGGCGCGCTCGCTCGACTTCCTGGCGGGCGAGCAGCGTGAGGACGGCGGCTGGCCGATCCGCTGGCGCCAGTGGGCACCGGGTACCGCCCTGGAGTGCCGCCCCATGGTGACGATCGAGGCCCTGCGCACCCTACGGGCGTACGGACGGCCCATCGGCTGAGCGCCCCCGACGGTTCCCGGACCGCACACACGCGTGCGGGCCGTCCGCGTACCGGGCGTCAGCCTGTCAGCGCCCGCACTCCCGCCGTCACGACCACGGCCGCGCCGACCACGATCAGGAAGGGGGCGCGCAGGAGCAGGGCGACGGCGGCCGCGGCGAGTCCTGCGACCTTCGCGTCCACGACCAGGACGCGCCCGTCGGCGAAGGTCTGCTGAGCCGTGAGCGCGGCCAGGAGGGCGACGGGCAGCAGAGCGGCGAGGCGCTTGACGAGCGGCCGCTCCAGGACGCCGTCGGGGACCAGCAGGCCGATGAGCTTGACGGCGTAGCAGCCGACGGCGGTCGCCCCGATCGCGATCCAGATGTTCAACGGTCGTCCCTCGGTGCGTCGTTGTCGGCCTTCATACGACCGGCGGACTTCGGAGCGCGTCGCCCCTCTATGTAGAGGGCGGCGGGAGCGGCCAGCGCCGCCACCAGGACGGGCACTCCGGCGGGCAGCACCGGCAGCAGACCGAGCCCCAGAAGAACCGCGGCACCGGCGACCGCGCGCTCCGTGGTGGTCTTCAGCATCGGTGCGAGCAGCGCGAGGAAGACGGCGGGCCCTGCGGCGTCCAGCCCCCACGCGTCGGTGTCCCCGATGGCCTCGGCCCCGACGGCGCCCAGCAGCGTGGTGAGGTTCCACAGCACGTACAGGGTGAGCCCGGTGACGGTGAAGCCGATCCGGACACTGCGGCGGGTGGGCTGGGCGAGCGCGACGGCCGTGGTCTCGTCGATGACCCACTGCGCGGCGAACGGACGCACCGCGCGCGGGAGGGCCAGCAGTTGTGACAGCCGCAGTCCGTAGAACGCGTTGCGCACCCCGAGGAAGAACGCGCCCGCGGCCGCCGTGAGCGGGTTGCCGCCGCCTGCGAGCGCGCCCACGAGCGCGAACTGCGAGGCACCGGTGAACACCAGGAGGCTGAGCGCGCAGGTCTGCAGCACGGTGAGCCCGCTGCCGGCCGAGGTCACTCCGAAGGCGAAACCGGACAGTCCGACGGCGACCCCGACTCCCAGGGCGTCCCGGACGACGGCCGCGTCGGGTTTTCCGCCGCCGTCTTCACTGTGTATGTCTGCGAGAGCTGTCTGTTCTGCCACACCCCTGACGGTAGGTACGGCCGCCCGTCGACGTCTTGTACGTTCTTGCGCTCGCGCTGGTAGGCGCCCGGAGGCACGCCCACGATCCGGGTGAAGTGACGGTTGAGATGGGGCTGGTCGGTGAAGCCGACGGCGACGGCCGCCTCGGCGGGCGCGGAACCGGCGTCCAGGAGGTGGCGTGCCCGGCGTACCCGGGCGTCGGTCAGCCAGGTGTGGGGCGGCATGCCGTAGGTCTCGCGGAACGCGCGCAGCAGGGCGAACGGGCCGGTGCCGAGGTCCGCGGCGAGCCGTTCCAGGGTCGGAGGCTCGGCCATCCGCTCCTCCAGCACGGCACGCGCGCGTGCGGCGACACGGGCGCCCGCGGTGTGCACACCCCGCTGCGGCAGCGGACCGCCGTTCAGGCGCAGCAGCCGGGTCACCGCAACCCGGAGCAGCGTGTCGGCCGCGAGCGCGTTGCCCTCCTCCGCGGCC
The DNA here is from genome assembly GCA_001550305.1 of Streptomyces diastatochromogenes. Lineage (GTDB taxonomy): Bacteria > Actinomycetota > Actinomycetes > Streptomycetales > Streptomycetaceae > Streptomyces > Streptomyces mirabilis_D. The sequence goes on along the minus strand of LRTP01000359.1, from coordinate 3,625 downwards.
CGAAGCACTTCGTGAACCAGACCCGCCGCGTACGGATCGTCGAGCACCGGGCTGACGAATCCGGGGGTTCCACGAATCGTGGTGGTCTCCGCGGCGATCTCCGCCACCAGCTCGGGCGAGGGGTACACCGCCCCGTACCGCCAGCCCTCGGGAACACCCGCCCGGCCCGTGTGCGGGGTGTCGGGGTTGACCAGGGCGAGTGCGCCCGGACCCGCGTACTGGTCGGCGCCGCCGTGGTGGAAGACCTCGACACCGTCGGAGATGGCGGCGATCACGAAGTTCTCGTGGGTGTGCCGCACAAAGATCTTCTCGACGAACCGCGCCCGCAGCAGATCGACACCCGGCAGCTCCGGGTACCGCCAGTGCCGCGCCCGCTCCTGCCCCGAACCTGCCACCCATTCATTCTCCGCCATGACACCGCGGACGACCGGCTCGGGTGGTGCACCCCCACGCCGCCGTCGGCCGCCCACGGCGGCGAGGGGTCGTGTCGGGGGGTGTCCGCCCGCAGCGGCTGGCGCGTCAACGCCGCCAAGTCGGTGATCGACCGATTCCGCGCCTGACCGAGGACGGATACCCCCCGGCGCGGCCCCGCCCCGTCACCGAGCCGCAGGCGTCCCACTAGGGCACCGGCCACATTTCCGCAGGTCAGAGCGATTGTCAGTGGCGGGGTGCAGGATGGACGCATGGTCAGCTCCGCACACCGAGCCCTGGACGGCTTCTCACCCGCGACCCGCGGCTGGTTCACGGGGGCCTTCTCCGCGCCCACCGCGGCCCAGGCCGGCGCGTGGAAGGCCATCGGCGAAGGCTCGGACGTGCTGGTGGTCGCCCCGACCGGCTCCGGCAAGACCCTGGCCGCGTTCCTCGCCGCACTCGACCAGCTGGCCTCGACCCCGCCCCCGGCCGACCCCAGGAAGCGCTGCCGGGTGCTGTACGTATCGCCGCTCAAGGCCCTCGCGGTGGACGTGGAACGGAATCTGCGCAGCCCTCTGACCGGCATCCGGCAGGAGTCGGTGCGCCTCGGGCTGCCCGAGCCCGAGGTGAAGGTCGGCATCCGCTCCGGCGACACCCCCGCCGCCGAGCGCCGCGCGCTGGCCACCCGCCCTCCGGACATCCTGATCACGACCCCCGAGTCGCTGTTCCTGATGCTGACGTCGGCGACGCGCGACGCGCTGACCGGTATCGAGACGGTGATCCTGGACGAGGTGCACGCGGTCGCGGGCACCAAGCGCGGCGCCCATCTCGCGCTCACCCTGGAGCGCCTCGACGAGCTGCTGCCCAGGCCGGCGCGCCGCATCGGCCTCTCCGCGACGGTGCGTCCGGTGGACGAGGTGGCCCGCTATCTCTCGCCCCGCCGCAAGGTGGAGATCGTCCAACCGCCGTCGGGCAAGGAATTCGACCTCTCCGTGGTCGTCCCGGTCGAGGACCTGGGCGAGCTGGGCGGCTCCCCGGTCGCCGACGGCGGCGAGGGCGCGGAGAAGCCCTCCATCTGGCCTCATGTCGAGGAGCGGATCGCCGACCTCGTCCAGTCCCACCGCTCCACGATCGTGTTCGCCAACTCCCGCCGCCTGGCGGAGCGCCTGTGCAACCGGCTGAACGAGATCGCGTACGAGCGGGCAACAGGCGAACCCCTCGCGGAGGCGCACGCCCCGGCCCAGCTGATGGGGGGCTCCGGCGCGGCCCAGGGGGCGCCGCCCGTCATCGCGCGGGCCCACCACGGCTCGGTCTCCAAGGAGCAGCGGGCCCTGGTCGAGGAGGACCTGAAGGCGGGGCGCCTACCCGCCGTGGTCGCCACCTCCAGCCTCGAACTCGGCATCGACATGGGCGCGGTCGACCTCGTCGTCCAGGTCGAGTCACCGCCCTCCGTGGCCTCCGGCCTCCAGCGCGTGGGCCGCGCGGGCCACCAGGTCGGCGCGGTGTCCACCGGCGTCGTCTTCCCCAAGTACCGCGGCGACCTGGTCCAGGCGGCGGTGGTCACCGAGCGGATGCGCACCGGCTCCATCGAGTCCCTGCGGGTCCCCGCCAACCCCTTGGACGTGCTGGCGCAGCAGCTCGTCGCCATGACCGCACTCGACACCTGGCAGGTCGACGACCTGCTCGCCACGGTCCGCCGGGCGGCGCCCTTCGCCTCGCTGCCCGAGTCGGCGTTCACGGCCGTCCTCGACATGCTCGCGGGCCGCTATCCGTCCGACGCCTTCGCGGAGCTCAGGCCCCGCGTGGTGTGGGACCGCGTCGCGGGTACGATCACGGGCCGCCCCGGCGCTCAGCGCCTCGCCGTCACCTCCGGCGGGACCATCCCCGACCGCGGGCTGTTCGGGGTCTTCCTCGCGGGATCCGACCCCAAGAAGGGCGGCGGCCGGGTCGGTGAGCTCGACGAGGAGATGGTCTACGAGTCCCGCGTCGGGGACGTCTTCACGCTCGGCACGAGTTCCTGGCGCATCGAGGACATCACCCGCGACCGCGTCCTGGTCTCCCCCGCCCCCGGTGTCCCGGGCCGGCTCCCCTTCTGGAAGGGCGACCAGCTCGGCCGCCCTCTCGAACTCGGCCGGGCGGTCGGCGCGTTCCTCCGCGAGGTGGGTTCGCTCCCCAAGGACGACGCCCGCCTGCGGCTGCTCGCCGCGGGACTGGACGCCTGGGCCGCCGACAACGTGCTGTCGTACCTCACCGAACAGCGCGAGGCGTGCGGGCACGTCCCGGACGACCGCACGATCGTCGTCGAGCGGTTCCGTGACGAACTGGGCGACTGGCGGGTGGTCGTGCACTCTCCCTTCGGCGCCCAGGTGCACGCCCCCTGGGCCCTCGCGCTGGGCGCCCGGCTCTCCGAGCGCTACGGCATGGACGCCCAGGTCATGCACGCCGACGACGGCATCGTGCTGCGCCTGCCCGACGCCGACGTGATGGGCCTGGACCTGCTCGACCAGGAGCCCATGAAGCTGGGCACGGAGTACGACACGGAGCAGGCGCCCGTCGGCGCGGCGGACGTCGCCTTCGACAAGGGCGAGGTCGACCAGATCGTCACCGACCATGTGGGCGGCTCGGCGCTGTTCGCGGCCCGGTTCCGCGAGTGCGCGGCCCGCGCGCTGCTGCTGCCGCGCCGCAGCCCGGGAAAGCGCACCCCGCTGTGGCAGCAGCGGCAGCGCGCCGCCCAACTGCTCCAGGTGGCCAGCGAGTTCGGATCGTTCCCGATCGTCCTGGAGGCGGTCCGCGAATGCCTCCAGGACGTCTTCGACGTCCCCGGGCTCACCGAGCTGATGGGCGACATCGAGTCCCGCAAGGTGCGACTCGTCGAGGTCACCACGCCCGAGCCCTCCCCCTTCGCCCGCTCGCTCCTGTTCGGATACGTCGCCCAGTTCCTGTACGAGGGCGACTCCCCGCTCGCCGAGCGGCGCGCCGCCGCCCTGTCCCTGGACTCCCGCCTGCTGGCCGAGCTCCTGGGCCAGGCCGAGCTGCGCGAGCTGCTCGACGCCGAGGTACTGACCGAGCTGGAGCGGGAACTCCAGTGGCGCACCGAGGACCGCCGGGTCAAGGACGCCGAAGGCGTCGCCGACCTGCTGCGCCTGCTGGGCCCGCTCACGGACGCCGACCTGGCCGAGCGCGGCGCCGAGCCGCAGTGGGCCAAGGAGCTGGC
>LRTP01000358.1 GCA_001550305.1 Streptomyces diastatochromogenes | reverse complement strand
GGACGGGGCGGCGCGGCGCTGCTGCTCACGGCGGCCGAGGAGGCGGCGCGCGGCCTCGGCGCCGAGCGGCTGATCCTCGACACCCGGGGTGACCTGGTGGAGGCACGCGCCCTGTACGCGCGGCACGGCTACGAGGAGACCGAGCCGCACAACGACGAGACCTACGCCGACCACTGGTTCACGAAGAAGCTGACGCCGTGAAGTCCGACGGAGGACTCACGCCGGTGTCCGGACTCACGCCGGTGTCCCGCGCGGATGCGTACGCGGCACCGTCCCGTCGTGCGGCCGCTCCGCGTCGGACCCGCACAGCTCGCCGTTCAGCTCCTTGACCAGCTTGGTCAGATCGGTCGGGCGGTCCGGGCCCCACCAGTCGCCGAGCAGCTCCGCCAGGGACTCCTCACGGGCCTTGGCCAGCTTCCCGGCGACCTCGCGGCCTTCGTCCGTGAGGACGAGGTCGAGCCCTTCGCGGGCGGCGAGCCGGCGCTCCTCCAACTGCCGGGCCGCGGCCAGTACGACGGGCAGCGGTACGGTGCTGCGCTCGGCCAGCAGCGCGGGCTCCGCCCAGCCGTACTTCTTGATCCGCAGCAGCAGCCAGCTCGCGGCGGGCAGCAGGTCGTACCCAGCCCGCTCGGTGATCTTCTCGTAGATCTCCCGCTGACCCTCCCGGGTGCCGAGCACGGACAGCGCGCGGCACACCTCGTCGTACGACGACCGCTCCACCGGATTGGTGGCGAGCGTCTCGGTGATGTCGGGTGCCGTGACCGAACCCCGCAGCTTGTCCTCGCGCAGGAACCAGGCCAGGACGAAGCCGAGCAGGGCGACCGGGGCGGCGTACAGGAAGACGTCGGTGATCGAGGAGGCGTACGCGTGGAGGACGGGCTGGCGGAGCGCGGACGGCAGGTCGGCGATGCCCTTCGGGTCGGCCTTGAGACTGTTCGGCGTGATGCCGGCGGGCAGTTGCCTTCCGCTCAGCACGGCCACCAGGTTGTCGCCGAGGCGGCTCGCGAAGACGGTGCCGAAGATGGCCACGCCGAACGAGGCGCCGATGGAGCGGAAGAAGGTGGCGCCGGAGGTGGCGACGCCCAGATCCTCGTACGAGACCGCGTTCTGCACGATCAGGACCAGGACCTGCATGACCAGGCCGAGGCCCAGGCCGAAGACGAGGAAGTACACGCTCATCTCGCCGGTGCTGCTGTGCTCGTCGAGCTTGTGGAGCAGGAGCAGACCGAGCGCCGTGACACCGGTGCCCACGATGGGGAAGACCTTCCAGCGTCCGGTACGGCTGACGATCTGCCCGGAGACGGTCGAGGACAGCAGCAGCCCGAACACCATGGGCAGCATGTACACGCCGGACAGGGTGGGGCTCACGCCCCGGACGACCTGGAGGAAGGTCGGCAGATAGGTCATCGCGCCGAACATCGCGAAACCGACGATGAAGCTGATGACGGCGGAGAGGGAGAAGGTGCGGATGCGGAAGAGCCTCAGGGGCAGGACGGGTTCGGCCGCCCGCTGCTCCACCGCCACGAAGGCCACGGCGAGCAGGACACCGAGCACCGCGAGACCGATGATCTGCGGCGAACTCCACCCCCAGGTGGTGCCGCCGAGCGAGGCCACGAGAACGAGACAGGTGGCGACCGCGGCGATGAGGAACGTGCCGAGGTAGTCGATGACGTGCTGGGCGGACTTCCTCGGGATGTGCAGGACCGCCGCGATCACGATGAGCGCGACCACGCCGACCGGCAGGTTGACGTAGAAGACCCATCGCCAGCTGAGGTGCTCGGTGAACAGCCCGCCGAGCAGCGGCCCCAGCACGCTCGTCGCACCGAAGACGGCCCCGAACAGCCCCTGGTACTTGCCCCGTTCGCGCGGCGAGACGATGTCGCCGACGATCGCCATGGACAGCACGATGAGTCCACCGCCACCGAGGCCCTGAAGGGCCCGGAAGCCGATCAACTCGCCCATGTTCTGCGCCATTCCGCACAATGCGGACCCGACGAGGAAGATCACGATCGCGGCCTGGAACAGCTTCTTCCGGCCATACTGGTCGCCGAGTTTGCCCCACAGCGGAGTGGCCGCGGTCGACGCGAGCAGATACGCGGTGACCACCCACGACAGATGTTCGAGCCCGCCCAGGTCGCTGACGATGGTGGGCAGCGCGGTCGACACGATCGTCTGGTCGAGGGCCGCCAGCAGCATGCCGAGCAGCAGCGCGCCGATCGAGACGGCGACGCTGCCGTGCACCGGCGCCTCCTTGGCGTCGACGGCGGCCGCCGAGCGCCTCCGCTCGGCCGACTCGTTCACACCGTACGGGGGGTCGTGCGGCGGTGCGTCCGGGTCGTGCACATCACCGGGTGTCTCGCCCGTCATGCGGACCTCCCATGAGCCCCTGGGGTCTGGGTCACCCTCCATGGTGGTCGGTATGGCGGGTTATGGCCTGTTGAAGCTTGTAACGGGTGCGGAAGGCGGGATTCCGGGGGCTCCTGGGAGAAGGTGTGGTGGATGTGACTAACCTCGGGAGTTCCGAGGGGGCGAGTCTCAGGGGGAGGGACCCAACGCGTGACTGAACCGAACGGGCATGTCTGCCCCGAGTGCGCCGCGCCACGGACGCCGGACGGCACCCCGTCCTGCGCCTGCACCCGGCGCGCGTCCGACGCCCTGCGCGACGCGCGCACCGCGGAGGCGGCAGCGGCGGAGGACTTCGATCCCCTGCGCATCCGCCCGTACGTGGACCTGACGGCGAACGAGTCCGCCCCCGCCACCATGCGCCTGCGTACGGTGCCGTCGGAGGCCCTCACCGCCGTACAACACGTCTACTCCGCGAACGAGACCCCGTACCCACCGCCGGAACCAGCCCCACTCCCCCTCTCGGAGGAACCTCCCCGGCGCCGTCGGCGTACGGCTCTGCTGGCCGTGACCGGGGCCGCGGTGGCGGTCGTGGCGGCGGCGGGGTTCGCGAGCGGGCTGTTCTCGTACGACGCCCCCGCGCGGGACAGGGCGCTGCCGGACGACGTACGGGCGAGCGTCCCGGATCCGTCACCTACGCCGACGTCGACGCCGCCGTCCGCGTCCCCGCGATCGGGCTCGGGGTCGGCCCCCGAAGGCGCCACGTCCCCCACGACCACGGCACCCCCATCACCCGGCGGAAGTCCCACACGCTCGGCGTCAGCGTCGGCGACGGCGACGCGATCACAGCCGCCCACCCCCGCACAGTCCCCCACACCCACACCCACACCCACGCCCACCGCGGCTGCCTCGTTGGCGCCGGGTCAGGGCTCCACGGGCGATCAGCCCGCCCAGACCCTGCGCCGCGGCGACCAGGGCCCCGAGGTCACCGAACTCCAACTGCGCCTGCGCCAGTTGTCCCTCTACACCGGCCGGGCCGACGGCACGTACTCCCGCCAGGTCGAGGACGCCGTACGCCGCTACCAGTGGGCCCGTGGCATCACGGGCGACAAGTCCGGGGTGTACGGGACGCCGACGCGGGCGAGCCTGGAGAGCGAGACACAGACGCCGTAGCGGTTCGGCGGGTTCGGTGAACACGCCGACTGCGGCCCGGCGGGGGCCGATCGCGCAGTTCCCCGCGCCCCTAAAAACGGGGCTGCGCCCCACATCCCCCGCCCGCCCGGAGCTCTTCGGCTGCGGGCCGGTGGGGGCTGAGCGCGCAGTTCCCCGCGCCCCTAAAGCGGGGCTGCGCCCCGCATCCCTCGCCCGCCCGGAGCTCTTCGGCTGCGGGCCGGTGGGGGTTGCTCGCGCAGTTCCCCGCGCCCCTGAGGCGGGGGCTTCGCCCCGCATCCCCCGCGCCCCTTGAGAGCGCTGGCGCGCATCGACGAGGCCGTTGAGGCCGATGGGGGGCCTGGGGCGCAGCCCCGGCCCCCCAGGGGCGCGGGGAACTGCGCGATCGGCCCCCACCGGCCCGCGGCCGACAAACCCACCCGGGGTCTGGAAAACGCCGGGCGCAATCGTGGCGACGCGTCAGCCGAAGATGTTCAGGTCCCGCTCGGCCGCCCCGGCCAACTCGTACCCCGTGCCGGAAACAGGACGTCCGGCGTACAGCCGGATCAGTGTCGGAGCGTCGCCGATGTAGCGCGCCGGCGGCCGATCCCCCGCCACGCCCCCCAACCGCAACGGCTCGTCCAGATCGTCGAGGTCGGCGTGCACAGGGACATGCCCCCTCTCGCGGCTGACGCGCGCGAGCAAGGTCAACGCGTACGGAAGCCCCGCCCCCGCATACGCCCCCGGCTCCCCGAACGCCTCACGCACATCCCCCGCATGCACCCACTCCCCGAGCGCGACCCCGTCCAGCACCCCACCCGCCTCGGCGATAACCACCCCCGCCTCACTCATCCCCCGCTCCAGCTCGTCCACGATCTCCCCCACGGACCAGCCGGCCCGCTCGGCGATGTCACGGTCGTTCGCCTCGGGCGAGAACACCCCCTCCTCGAACCGGCTCTCCACCACCCGGGTCAGCGCGGCCCCGCAGTGCGCGAGCACATCCCGCACGGTCCACCCGGGACACGCGGTCGGCAGCCCGAAGTCCTCCCCCGGCCGGGCCCGCAGCAGCGGTATCAGCACGTCGCGCTCAACGGTCAGCAGCCGCCCCGGCAGCCCGGGATCCCTCGCCTCGTACACGTCAGCAGGAGTCGTCATGCCCTCCACGCTAGGGGCCAAGCAGCCCAAGCGGGAGAATCGACGCATGCCCGACCTCGACGCGCTGCGCACCCGCTGGTCCCATGCCCTCGACGGCGCCCGCTCCCCCGGCGGCCCCGACCCCGCCCCGTACGCGGACAACCTCCTCGCCCGCTGGCAGGAGCCACAGCGCCGCTACCACACCCTCGCGCACCTCACCGCGGTCCTCGACCACGTCGACGTACTGGAGGAGTACGCGGACGCCCCCGCCCTCGTCCGCCTCGCCGCCTGGTTCCACGACGCCGTCTACCTCCCCGACCGTTCCGAGAACGAGGAGCGCTCCGCCCGCCTCGCCGAACGGGCCCTCCCCGAGGCCGGGGTGAGGGAAGACGAAACAGCCGAGGTCGGGCGTCTCGTCCGGCTCACCGTCACCCACGCCCCGACCGACGACGACCGCAACGGCCAGGTCCTGTGCGACGCCGACCTCGCGATCCTCGCCTCGCTCCCCGACACCTACGCCGCCTACAGCGCCGCCGTCCGCGAGGAGTACGCCTTCGTCCCGGACGAGGCGTTCCGGGCGGGCCGGGCGGCCGTGCTGCGTCAACTCCTCGACCTGCCACGGCTGTTCAGGACACCGTACGGAACACGGGAGTGGGAGGAGCGAGCCCGGGAGAACCTCCGGCGTGAGCTCGCCCTCCTCACCGAAGCCACCCCGGACTCACCGAACCCACCCCGGAAGGCCGCCAAGTGAGCCGCCCCGGTCGGCCGCCCGGCCCCCGCATGCCCCTCGCCGTCTACATCCTCGCCCTCTCCGTCTTCGCCCTCGGGACCAGCGAGTTCATGCTCTCGGGACTCCTGCCGCCCATCGCCGACGACATGGGTGTCACGATTCCGCAGGCGGGTCTGCTCATATCGGCGTTCGCCATAGGCATGGTCGTCGGCGCGCCGCTGCTCGCCGTGGCCACACTCCGCCTCCCCCGCCGTACCACCCTCGTCTCGCTCATCGCCGTCTTCGGGCTCGGCCAGATCGCCGGCGCGCTGGCGCCGACGTACGCCGTGCTCTTCGCCTCCAGGATCGTCAGCGCCCTCGCCTGCGCGGGCTTCTGGGCGGTGGGCGCGGCGGTGGCGATCGCGATGGTCCCGGTGACCGCCCGGGCCCGCGCGCTCGCGGTGATGATCGGCGGTCTGTCGATCGCGAACGTGCTCGGGGTCCCGGCCGGCGCCTTCCTCGGCGAGCATCTCGGCTGGCGGTCCGCGTTCTGGGCGGTCGGCGCGGCCTCCGCGATCGCCCTGGTCGGGGTCCTCACCCTCATCCCCCGCATCCCGCTCCCCGACGAGAAGCCGCAGCTCAGGCGCGAAGTCTCCATCTACCGTGACGCGCAGGTCCGGCTCACCGTCGCTCTCGTGATGCTCGCCGCGGGCGGCGTCTTCTGCACGTTCAGCTATCTCTCGCCGCTGCTCACGGATGTCGCCGGGCTCGACAACGGCTGGGTGCCGAGCGTGCTCGCACTCTTCGGGGTCGGGGCGCTGATCGGTACGACGATCGGCGGGCGGGTCGCCGACGCGCACCTCTTCGGGGTGCTCCTCTCCGGCACCGCGGCCTCGACCACCGTTCTCGTGGCGCTCGCGCTCCTGGGGCAGTACGCGGTCGCGGCCGTGGTTCTCTCCTTCCTCCTCGGCGTCACCTGCTTCTTCACCGCCCCGGCGCTCAACGCCCGGCTCTTCAACCTCGCCGGGGCCGCCCCCACCCTGGCCGGTGCCACCACCACGGCCGCCTTCAACCTCTCGGCAACACCGGCGGCCCCTGGGTCGGCGGCACGGTCATCGACGCGGGTCTCGGCTACCCGGCGACGGCCTGGGCGGGCGCGGCCATGACGGCGACGGGCCTGGGGGTGGCCGCGGTCTCGCTGCGCCTCCAGCGCCGTACCCGGGCCTCCCGCGTGGTGGTGTCCATGAGCAAGAAGGCCGAAAAGGCCGACAGGACCAACAATCCAGTACGTAACGACGTCTGACCGCGCCTATCCTCAGCCGCATGCGATCCATGGGTGGGGACCAGGTGGAGGAAGCCGTCGCGGGCGCCGTCGCGCTGTTGCGGGCGGTGGCCGGGCGGGACTGGGACGGCGTCGGGGCGGGCCGTCTCGAGTGGAGCTGCCGCAGGACCGCCGAGCACATCGCGGACGATCTCCTCGCGTACGCGGGCCAGTTGGCGGGGCGGGCCACCACGGCGTACGTGCCCTTCGAGATCACCCTGGACGACGGCACCGACAACGCGGGCGTCGTGGACGTGATCGAGACGACCGGCGCCCTGCTCGCCGCCGCCGTGCGCACCACGCCGCGCGAGGTGCGTGCCTTCCACCCGTACCCGTTCCGCAGCGCGAACCGCGAGGGCTTCGCCGCGATGGGTGTCACCGAGGTGCTGCTCCACACGCATGACATCGCGCAGGGTCTCGGGGTCGCCTACGAGCCGCCGGCCGAGCTCTGCGCGGACGTCCTCACCCGGATCTTTCCGCACGTCAGGCCGGGGTCCGACCCGTGGCCCACCCTCCTGTGGGCGACCGGCCGCGGCGAGCTGCCCGGTCGCGCCCCGCTCACCGAGTGGCGCTGGAGCAACAACCTGGTGATCGAGGCCGGACGGCTCACGCTCCAAGGAGTCACCCCGGCGGCCGCCGCCGATCTGCGCGCGGGTGGCACCGGCGGCTTCGAGTGGATCGAGGGCGGACCCTTCGACGGCACGCGGGACGCCGCCGGAATGGTCCTGAAGGCGTACGAGAGCGGGGTGCACCGCCCGGAGTGGGGCATGTTCGTGCTCGTACGGACCGAGGACGGCCGGGCGGTCGGCGCGATGGGCTTCCACGGCGCCCCCGACGAGGACGGCCGCGCGGAAGTCGGCTACGACCTCGCCGAGAACGCCCGCGGCCACGGCTACGCGACCGAGGCCCTGCGCGCCCTGGCCGCCTGGGCCCTCGCCCACGACGAGCTCGACATCCTCTTCGCGGCCATAGAGCGGACCAACGCGCCCTCCCAGCGGGTCATCGCGCGCGCCGGATTCACCCGGGTGAGCGAGGACGAGCAGGAGTACGCGTACGAGCTGCGCGCGCAGGATCCCTCGCTGCGGGTGTACGCCCGTACGGACTGACCTCCGCCCACCGCGGTGGGCGGACCGGTCCCCCTACCGGCCGACGTACTTGCGCCGGCGCAGCCCCGCCCCGTACAGCAGCCGCACCACCTCGCGGCTGCTGACCTCCACCGCCCCGGCGCGCACGGCGTCCGCGTACCGGTGGGACGGCAGGTCGTAGTGATCGCGCTCGAAGGCGCGCGGAGGTACGCCCAAGTCCGCGGCGAACAGGTGCAGTTCGTCGTACGAGACGTCGCTGACCAGATGGGACCAGAGTCGCCCGTGCCCCGGCCAGGCGGGTGGGTCGATGTAGACGGTCACGAGGACGGCGTCTCGCCGGTCGCCGACCCCAGGCATCCCACGGACGCGACCTTCACGCCCGCCTTGTGGCAGACCCAGTGCGGGTCGGGCCCGAGCTCCGGCTCGACGTCGAGGGCGTGCGGGTCGCCCGAGCCGCAGACCGGACACAGCGGCCACCGCCCGTACCGCTCCAGCAACGCGTCCTGTACGTCCTGGGCGACGAGCCCGGCCACATAGCCGACGCCCTCCGGCCACTGTTCGACCCACCATCGGCGCTGGACCACCGAGTCCTCGACGAGCGAGACGACATCCGCCTCGGCGACCTCACGCGCGACGAGATCGGCGAGAACGAGGGCGCGGGCCGCGTGCAACGCCTGCTCCAAGGGGCTGACGGGATCGCTGGTGGGGTCCATGCACCCATTGTGCGCACCCTTGACCGCATACCCCAGCAGAAAATATCTTTCACAAGTGACCCACAACGTGAAGGAAATTTTCGCCGGTGAGGCTCCGCCCGCTCCCGCCGCCCTCGCGGCCAAGGTGCGGACGCTCGCCCCGTCGATGACCCGCTCCATGCAACGGGTCGCCGAAGCCGTCGCCGGCGACCCGGCCGGCTGCGCGGCCCTCACGGTCACCGGCCTCGCCGAGCTCACCGGCACCAGCGAGGCCACGGTCGTGCGGACCGCCCGTCTGCTGGGCTACCCCGGCTACCGCGACCTGCGCCTCGCGCTCGCCGGCCTCGCCGCCCAGCAGCAGTCGGGCCGCGCCCCCGCCGTCACCGCGGACATCGCGGTCGACGACCCCATCGCGGACGTCGTCGCGAAACTGGCGTACGACGAGCAGCAGACCCTCGCCGACACCGCGGCGGGGCTCGACACGGTCCAGTTGGGCGCGGCCGTCACCGCGCTCGCCGCCGCCCGCCGGATCGACATCTACGGCGTCGGCGCGTCCGGCCTCGTCGCCCAGGACCTGGCCCAGAAGCTGCTGCGCATCGGACTCATAGCCCACCCGCACAGCGATCCGCACCTCGCCGTCACCAACGCGGTGCAGCTGCGGGCCAAGGACGTGGCGATCGCGATTACCCACTCCGGCTCGACGGGCGACGTCATCGAGCCACTGCGGGTCGCCTTCGAACGCGGGGCGACGACGGTCGCGATCACCGGCCGCCCGGACGGGCCCGTCACGCAGTACGCCGATCACATACTCACCACGTCCACGGCCCGCGAGAGCGAGTTGCGTCCCGCCGCGATGTCGTCGCGCACCAGCCAGTTGCTGGTGGTGGACTGTCTGTTCGTGGGGGTCGCCCAGCGGACGTACGAGACGGCGGCGCCGGCGCTGTCCGCGTCGTACGAGGCGCTGGCGCACCGCCACAGCCCTCGGGGCCGTATGCGGTAACGCTCCGCCGGGAGCCTGTAAGAACTGGATGCCGTCGTCACTCTGCGGGCCCGTTGTGGCTGGTCGCGCAGTTCCCCGCGCCCCTGAGGGGCGCGCCTTCACCACCCAGCACTGGAAAGAGCCGTTCGTCATGACCTCCTCCACCGCCGACGCCTCCTCCAACCACCGCTCCCTGCGGGCCGAGTTGGAGACGTTGACCACTGAGGCGTTCCGTCCCGAGCTGTCCGAGATCGACCGGCTGTCGACGCTGGAGATCGCGAAGATCATGAACGCCGAGGACGCGACCGTGCCGACGGCCGTCGCGACCCAACTGCCCCGTATCGCCGCCGCGATCGACGCCGTGGCCGAGCGCATGTCCCGCGGCGGCCGGCTGATCTACGCGGGCGCGGGCACCGCGGGACGCCTCGGCGTGCTGGACGCCTCCGAGTGTCCGCCCACCTTCAACACCGACCCGTCCGAGGTCGTGGGCCTGATCGCGGGCGGCCCGAGCGCCATGGTCACCTCGGTCGAGGGCGCCGAGGACTCCAAGGAGCTGGCCGAGGCCGACCTGAAGGAGCTCTCCCTGACCCCCGACGACACGGTGGTCGGCGTCTCCGCCTCCGGCCGCACCCCGTACGCCGTCGGCGCGGTCGAACACGCCCGCGCTCGCGGCGCGTTGACGATCGGCCTGTCCTGCAACGCGCACAGCGCGCTGGCCGCCGCGGCCGAGCACGGCATCGAGATCGTCGTCGGGCCCGAGCTGCTGACCGGCTCGACCCGCCTCAAGGCGGGCACGGCGCAGAAACTCGTCCTGAACATGCTCTCGACGATCACGATGATCCGTCTCGGCAAGACGTACGGGAACCTGATGGTCGACGTCCGCGCCTCGAACGAGAAGCTGCGGGCCCGCTCCCGCCGTATCGTCGCCCTCGCGACCGGCGCCTCGGACGAGGAGATCGAACAGGCTCTCGCGGCCACCGACGGCGAGGTGAAGAACGCCATCCTCACCATCCTCGGCGGCGTGGACGGGCCCACGGCGGCCCGCCTTCTGGAGGAGAGCGACGGCCATCTGCGCGCGGCGCTCGCCGCATCGACGGGCTGACCAGCACCCTCGTGGAGTGCGCACAACGAACGACCTCACCCCCCATGCCGCCACCGCCGCCGCGATCCTCCCCCTGGTCGGCGGCGCCGCGAACGTCACCTCCGTCGCCCACTGCATGACCCGCCTGCGCCTGGGCCTGCGGGACCGGACGCTCGTACGCGAGGACGCTCTCAGGTCCCTGCCCGCCGTACTGGGCGTGGTCACGGACGACGACAGCTACCAGATCGTCCTGGGGCCGGGCACGGTCGCACGGGTGACCCCCGAGTTCGAGGCGCTCGTCGCCGGCACGGCCGGTGCCCCGGTCACCGGCACGGCCGACGCGCTGGCCGCACGCGGCGCCGAGTGGAAGGCGGCCCGGCAACAGCGCAACGCGACCCCCCTCAAACTCCTCCTGCGCCGGATCGCGAACATCTTCGTCCCCCTGATCCCCGCCCTGATCGGCTGCGGAGTCGTCGCGGGCCTGGGCGGCCTGCTGGTCAATCTGGGGTGGCTCCCCTCCCTCACCCCCGCCCTCGCGGCGATCGCCTCCGGCTTCATGGCCCTGATCGCGGTGTTCGTCGGCCACAACACGGCGAAGGAGTTCGGCGGCACCCCGGTCCTGGGCGGGGCGGTGGCGGCGATCGTCGTGTACGCGGGGGTCGCGAAGGTGACGGCCTTCGGCATGACCCTGGCGCCGGGGCAGGGCGGGGTACTGGGCGCACTGGCCGCCGCGCTCCTGGGAACGTACGTGGAGAAGTGGTGCCGCCGCTGGGTTCCCGAAGCCCTCGACGTCCTCGTCACCCCCACCCTCACCGTCCTGATCACCGGCCTGGTGACGCTCTACGTCCTGATGTACACGGCAGGCGAGCTGTCGACGGCCGTCGGGACGGGCGCGAACTGGCTCCTCGACCACACGGGCGTCTTCGCGGGCCTGGTCCTGGGCGGCCTCTTCCTCCCCCTGGTGATGCTGGGCCTGCACCAGGCCCTGATCCCGCTGCACACCACCCTCATCCAGCAGCAGGGCTACACGGTCCTGCTCCCCGTCCTGGCGATGGCGGGCGCCGGGCAGGTCGGCGCGGCACTCGCGGTCTACGTCCGCCTCCACCACGACCAGTCCCTCCGTACGACGATCAGGTCGGCGCTGCCCGCGGGCCTCCTGGGCGTCGGCGAACCCCTGATCTACGGCGTCTCGCTCCCCCTCGGCCGCCCCTTCGTCACCGCCTGCGCGGGCGGCGCGGCGGGCGGCGCCTTCGTCGGCTTCTTCTCGATGCTCGGCGACAAGATCGGCTCCACGGCGATCGGCCCCTCGGGCTGGGCGCTGTTCCCCCTGCTCAAGGGCACGGGCGGACTGGCCCTGACGGCGGCGATCTACGCGGGCGGGCTGCTGACGGGGTACGTGGTGGGGTTCGCGGCGACGTACTTCTTCGGCCTCGGGAGGACGGTCGGGGGCTCTGTCAGTGGTGTGTGCGATTCTTCGAAGGAGGGGCAGGACACCGACCTGGGAGGGAATCCACCACCGTGAACCACGCACAGCTGACCGCCCTCGGCCGCGCCCTGCGCGTGCTCGGCGAGCACGGCGACGCGCTGAACGCCGACACGCCCGACGCGAAGCTGCACGAGGTGAAGGCCGACCTGAAGCGGGCGCTGGACCTGCTGGAGGAGACGGTGACGACGGCGGTGCCCACGACGCGCTGCGCCGAGCACCCCAGTGGCCCGGTGGACGAGGGCGCCGTCGACCTCTGCCTGCTCTGCGAGACACGGCGGCGCACCGCACGCCGCACCGAGGTCAACGACGCCTTCCCGCAGGGCCGCCCCAGCGGCGCCGACGACGCACCCGAGCGCACGATGTCCCGGTACGGCGTGCGGGCCGACCGCCCCCAGCCCCAGCAGCGCTGGCTGCCGGAGGTGTGGACCGGCCAGGCGTGGCAGCTGTGCGGCACCCCGCGCCGCGACCGGGTCGAGGCGGAGCGGTATCTCGCCGCGGAGCGCCGCACCCCGCGCCCCGGCATGGCCTACCGCCTGGTCCACGAGTTCACGGACTACGAGGTGCTGCGCATCTGGGGCACACCGGTGAAGGTGGACATCGAGCCGATGGGCAACCTGTAGCCGGTCACCCGCGGGCTCCCGCGCTCGGGACGGCAGAGGCGAGATGCCCGGTGAACCACTCCGTGGCCAGCTCGGTGACCGATTCCAGGGTGCCGGGTTCCTCGAAGAGATGGGTGGCACCCGGGACGACGGCCAGCCGATGCTCACAGCTCAGGCGCGCCGCGGCCTGCCGGTTGAGGTCCAGTACGACGTGGTCACGGCCCCCGACGACGAGCAGCGTCGGAGCCTTCACCTCCGGCAGCCTGGCGCCGGCCAGATCCGGCCTGCCCCCGCGGGAGACGACTGCCGCGACGTCCGCCGCCGGCTCCGCCGCGGCCCACAGCGCGGCGGCGGCGCCCGTGCTGGCACCGAAGTAACCGAACGCCATGCCCTCGATGCCGGGCTGCTCACGCAGCCATTCGGTCGCCTGGATCAGACGGCGGGCGAGCAGCGCCGTATCGAACACGTTGTCCCGGTTCACCGCCTCTGCCTCGGTGAGCAGATCGAACAGAAGGGTGCCGAGACCGGCGCGGTTCAGCCCGGTGGCGACGAAGCGGTTGCGTGGACTCTTCCTGCTGCTGCCGCTGCCGTGGGCGAAGAGGACGACCCCGGGGGCGCCGCGGGGTACCGTCAGCCGCCCGTCGAGCGCGGCGCCCGTGGCCGGTATCCGGACCTCCCCGTCATAGGGCGGGGGAGCGTCCTGCGGGGAGGCACTGCCCGCGGCCTGCGATGCGTCGGACCTGGCGTGCACCGCGCGGTTGTGCTCCAGACAGGCGATGACCTCCTCGTCGCTCGTCTGCCCGAAGTCCGTGTAGAACTGGCCGATCGCGTAGAACAGCCGGGGGGTGTGCAGACAGACGCCTTCGTCCGCCGCGCCTCCGAGGCGGGCCGACCAGTCGTGCGGCGCCACGGGAACCGCCAGCACGATCCGCGACGCGCCGCGGGCGCGCGCGATCCGGCAGGCCGCGA
>LRTP01000357.1 GCA_001550305.1 Streptomyces diastatochromogenes | reverse complement strand
GCCCGCCGACCCGGCCGCGGGCGCGGGCGGCGGCCAGGCCCTCGCGGGTGCCCTGGACGATGAGTTCGCGGATGAACTCCGCCAGAGCGGCGAAGACGTGGAAGACGAGCCGGCCGCCGGGGGTGGTGGTGTCGAGGTTCTCGTGCAGCGAGGTGAAGCCGATCCCGCGCGTCCGGAGTTCGGCGACCATGTTGATGAGGTCCTGGAGGCTGCGGCCGTAGCGGTCGAGCGAGGGGACGACGAGGGTGTCACCAGCGTCGAGGAAGGCGTGGCACGCCTTCAATTCCGGGCGGAGGGCGTTCTTGCCGGACTTCTTGTCCGAGAAGATCTTCCGGCATCCGGCGGTGGTGAGGGCGTCGATCTGCCGGTCGAGCTTCTGTCCGCCGCTGGACACCCGCGCGTACCCGATCTTGATCTCGGTGCAGACAAGCGGTTCGGCAACGAGGAGTTCGGGGTGGCCGGACGGCTCCGGAGTGTCACTCATGACCCCGGATCATGTCAGAAAACGGTGGTCGAGGGTTCTTGAATGACCCAGGTTTTTGAAGGGTTTTTTGAAGGGGCTGCGGGGTGTGCGGACCCCCGCACGGTGATCTTCAGAAAACGTTCGTTTTTTGAAGGCGAGGCTCGTCGACCCGCATCGTCTTCTTTGTTGGATCGGAGTGTCGCAGTAAGGGCGGTTGGTGCGATGCCGGGCCCTCATCAGCACCCCGGGCGAGACTCTGACGGCACGGTCGGCGGCAGCCCGGCAGGGACGCAAGGGGTCATCCCGGTTTCTGATCGATCTCGGCGAGTCGCGCCTCCACCTGGTCTCCCAATTCGATCAGCAGGTCCATCTGCGCAGGGGTCGCGTGGTCGATCAGCACATTGCGCACGTCAGCCAGGTGGAGTGGGGCGGCTGCCTCGACGAGGGTGCGGCCCTGTTCGGTGATGACCACGACGGCCCCTCGCTGGTCGGTCGCGCATCGCTCGCGGCGGATGAGGTTGCGGTTCTGCATGCGGGTCAGATGCTGCGACAGACGGCTCTTCTCCCATTGCAGCGCATCTCCGAGTGCGAACGACCGCAGGCGTCCCTCGGGCGCCTCGGACAGGTGCGCCAGCACCTGGTAGTCGGCGGTGGACAGCCCGCTGTGGGTGCGCAGCTGCCGCTCGATGTATTCGGACAGGCCGGCCTGCATCTTCATGAGGCTGCGCCAAGCCCGCTGCTCACGCTCGTCCAGCCATCGCGGTTCGTCCATGAAGCCCACCCTACCGCTTTGGTTGACATGTTAACCAGTCCGTCGTACGGTTTGGTTAACACCTCAACCAAATGGACTGGCGGAGGTCGGAGCCGCCTACAGAAACGCGGCGACGACAGGCCGGACGACGAAGCTGCTCTGCCGCCTCGACAGCCTTCAGCAATTACTGGAACAGGGAGCACTCATGTCTGCAGACACCCGCTACGCCATCGTGGGCACCGGAAACATCGGTTCGGCGCTGGCGCGCGTCTTCGCCCGGGCCGGAGTCGAGGTCAGCATCGCCAACACCCGCGGACCGGGCTCGATCAGCGAACTCGCCGCCTCCTGGGGTTCCACGGTCCGGGCCGTGACGCTCACCGAGGCGCTGGCGAGCGACGTCATCTTCATGGCCATCCCGTTCGGCGCAGTCGAGACGTTCGGCAACGCCCTGCCAGATTGGAACGGGAAGATCGTCGTCGACACCACCAACGCGCACTACGCGCCCAACGCGGGCGACATCCTCAAGGGTCGGCTCTCCTCGCAGTACGCGGCCGAGGTCCTGCCCGGCGCCCAGATCGTGAAGGGCTTCAACCACCTTCCCGCCCAGACGCTCGCCGCCGAAGTGCCCTCCGGCCAGGGCAAGCGCGTGGTCTTCGTCTCCAGCGACTCCGGGGAGGCCAGCTCCCAGATCGCCGAGCTCGCCCGCACGCTCGGCCTGTCGCCGGTGGAACTCGGCAGGATCGACGAAGGCGGACGCCTCATCGAGGTTCCCGGCGTACTGGTGCTCAGGAACTTCACCGAACAGCCCCTCACCTGATCGGCCGCGTTCCGCCTTCCACAGGCGGTGCGGCCGGCGCCGACGAGCCGTCCCGCCTCAGCGTCTGCCGTCACCGGCCGCACCGCGGCGGCCGGCGCCCGGCCGGGTTGCCGCGCAGCAGCGCTCTCCATCGATGAGACCGCACTTCAGCAACGCTCACGCGTGAGCAGCAAAACCCCTGGCACACCCATCCTCCACGGATGCCGGTCCCGCACAGCTCGGGCGGTCCGAATCACTCACCAGAAAGGCATGACCCGTGTTTGTCTTCGCCGCCGTACTGAGCGTTCTGCTCGCCGTTGTCGGGCTGGCCGCCGGACTACCGAAAGCCCTGCTCAAGGGCAGCATTCCAGCCCAGTTGCAGTCTCCCGGAGGCTTCAGCGCCCCGCTGGTCCGGTTCATCGGGCTGGCCGAGCTGGCCGCAGCCGCAGGGCTCATCGCCGGTCTCTTCTGGCAGCCCATCGGCGTTGCCGCCGCCCTGGGATTCGCAGTCCTGCTCGTCGGAGCCGTCGGCTTCCACGCCAAGTCCGGCGACTACGCCAACCCCGAGACCCGCGGCAACGCGATGGCACCCATCATCCTCACCGTCATCGCGATCGCTGCCGCCGCCACGCTCGTCCTCGCCTCCTGACCAGCGCCTGAATCCGAGGCGCCACAGCTCACCTTCCGCCCGGCAAACCCGGCCGGGTGATCGCGAGACCGCCCTCGCCACGCGGACCGTCACCGATCATCCGCATTCCCGACCACTGCTACACCTGAGGAACATCCCATGGCCACTCTTCTGCATCTCGATTCCTCGCTGTTTTCCGGCGACGCCTCCTCCTCCCGCGCCGTGACCGCCGCCTTCCGCCGGACCTGGCAGGAGCACCACCCGGAGGGCACGGTCATCTACCGTGACCTCGCCACGAACCCCGTACCGCACCTCACCGCCGACGCCCACACCGCCGGCCAGACCGACCCGGCCACGCACACCCCCTCCCAGGCCACCGCCCTCGCCCACCGGCTGACGCTGATCGACGAGCTGGAGAACGCCGACGCCATACTGATCGGCGCTCCGATGTACAACTACTCGATTCCCTCGACCCTCAAGGCGTGGCTCGACAACATCGTCCTCGTCGGCCGCACCGCCGGCGTGGAAAGCTCCAGGCTCAAGGGCACCCCCGTCACCGTCGTCGCCAGCCGCGGCGGCTCCTACGCCCCGGGCACGCCCCGCGAGGGCTACGAATACGTGCAGAACTACCTCACGGCCGTTCTGGCCGACGCGCTCGCCCTGGACTTGAACTTCATCGTCCCGGAACTCACGATGGCCGTACACAACCCGGCGATGTCCCAGCTCATCCCCCTCTTCGAAGCCTCCCGCCAGCAGGCACTGGACGACGCAGCCTCCACGGCCAAGGCGATAGCCCACCGCATCGCCGCCTAGAAACAGCGCCCTCCGGACGGCGGCCGTGAAGCACGCTTCACGGCCGCCGTGGGCGCACTCCAGCGGGGACAGGCGGCTGGCTGCCCTCGAAGGAATTTCTCGCCCCGGAGGAGCTGGACGACGCGAACCGGCGAATCGACGAGGCGGCCGGCGCTGCCGGGCGAGACCCGAGCCGGACCAACCGGGTCTACAACCTGGTCGGTGACCGTTCGACTACGCAGCGGGTCGACCTGCTGACGAGCTGGCCGGTCGAGCACGGCATGAACGGCTACACCTTCAGCGGCCCGGCCGACGAGTCCGCGCTGCGCCCCATCATCGAGAAGGTCGCGCCCGCCGTGCGCGAGGCAGTCGCAAAGGAGCATCGACGATGACACAGCCGCAGGCGGGAACTGTCGCCGGCCGCCAGATGGTGCAGCAGCTGCTGATGGCGCATGCGCCGCTGCGCAGCGACGTCGCCGCCCTGCGCAAGGGGCTTGAGGTGCTCGATGCGGCGACCACACGCGCAGAGGACATTGAAGAGCTGCTCGGCGGTCTGACTGTCGCGGACCTCACCTGGCAGCTCAAGGTGGGCTGCCAGCATTTCTGCGCCCACCTGGACGCCCACCACACGATCGAGGACGCTCGGATGCTGCCGGTCATGCAGCACCGGTTCCCCGAGCTCAGCGGTCAGATCGGGCGGCTCCGGCGCGAGCATGAGGAGGTCAAGCAGATGATCGTGAGCATCCGCGCCGACGCGCGGCATCTGAACCCCAAGGACGAACGCTCCGTCCACGTGGTGCTGGAACGGATCGTCGCGCTTTCCGACCACCTCCAGGCACATCTCGGCGAACCGCTCGTTGGCCTCCCGCGGGTGCTCCCTCATCTCGTCGTACGAGTCGGTCACGGTCATACCGGCGCCCCCTTCTCGCTGCCCCCGCCGGTCGGCGGTGGCCTTCTCGAAGTACAACGACCCGCCCCGGACGGCGGATGCGGCGCTCACTCCTCCTGGCCGTCGTCATCGTCGAGGTCGACAGCATCCGGGTCGCGCAGGGGCCGCAGCCCCTTCACCGGCTGGGAGGCGGTGAAGTTGTACCGGCCCAGGACGTTCAGATTCTTGTGCTTGAGCGGGGAGAGCCGGGCGACGTCCTCGTCGCGGATCTCGTAGCCCTCCGCGCGGAGCTGGGCGACGGCGGCGTCGATGTAGCGCGTCGTCCAGAGGACCACGGCGTTCAGCACGAGCCCCAGCGCCCCGAGCTGGTCCTCCATCCCGTCCCGGTACGCCTGGTGGATGGTGCCCTTCTTGCCGTGGCAGATGTCGCGGGCGAGCTTGTGGCGGGATTCCTGGACGGTGAGCTGTTTGTGCATCTGGCGGCGGTAGGTGTCGTCGACCGGGTCGACGACGGCGAGCAGGTGCAGGGTCTTGGCGATGCGCCCGTACTCGGCGAACGCCTGCCCCAGCGGGGCGGGATGCCCCTCTCGGCCGAACATCCTCAGCAGGTCGTAGGCGCGGACCTGGTTGGTGACCAGGGAGCCGGCGACCCGCAGCATGTCCGGCCAGTGCGTGATCACCTTCTTCACGTTCACCTTGTTCCGCGCGATCGCCTCCAGCGGCCCGTACCCGCCGGCCGTCTCGGCGCCGGGCATCTGGGCCTTCCAGAACCGCTGGTCTTGAAGGTCCTTGAAGCGCGGGGAGAAGCGGTAGCCGAGCAGCTTGAAGATGCCAAAGACCATGTCGGAGTAGGAGGCGTTGTCGGTGGCGACCATCTCCGGCTTCACTCCGCCGTCCAGGTTCAGCAAGGCGTCCAGGATGAACAGGGAGTCGCGCGGGGTACCGGGCACCACCATCTGTCCGATGCCGATGACCTGGTCGTTGATGGCGTTCAGCCATGTGATGCCGGTCTTCTTCGCGAAGTACTTGGGTGAGGGGGCGGCGTTGATGGTGCGGACGGGGACGACGAACCGCAAGCCGTCGACGGAGGCCAGTAGCCCCTTTCCCCAGTGCTCGACGATGGGCACCTGGGCCTGGGCGGCGATCAGGGCCGCGTTCGCCGCGGCGATGGTGTCGGCGCGCAGATAGTACTGGTCGACGTGGACCAGCCGGGAGCGGGTCAGAGCCTCGTGGTTGGGGTTGATGACCGGGGTCATCCCGATGTTGCACGCCTCGCTCACCAGCAGGGCGACGACCGAGGTGGTCAGGTCCTTCATCCGGGTTCTGCCGTCGCCCAGATGCACGAAAGCGTCCAGGAACCCGGTCCATGAGTACACCTCGAACAGCAGGTCCGGCAGGTCGATCTTCGGAAGCATCTTCTCGACACGCTCGCGCAGCCACTTCAGTGACTTCGGCTCACTGAGCGCATGGAGCTTCTCCACGTTCAGCTTCGCCCGGCCGTTTGGCTGCACCTCGATACTGATCTTTGCGTCGGAGCCCGCCTCCTGAAGGCGCTCGGCCATCTGCTTCCACGTCGCGTCCAGCACGGTGACCAGTTCCCGAAGGTGCTGTTCGGCGTCCTCGTCCAGGCTCAGGCCCGCCAGGACGTCCTCGCGCACCGCCTCCCACCCCTTGCCCTGAAGCAGCCGGGCTCGCGGGTCGGACCAGCGGTGCGAGGGCGAGGCGAAGATGTCGCGGCGCCTCAGCGCGCCGAACAGCTGCTCCAGCACACACACCACGTACGCATCCCGGTCCACCGCCCCCTGCGGCAGCTCCGCGTTCGCGTACACGGCCTTGCGCCAGTGCGCCGGCACCAGCTTGTCGTCGACCTCGCGCGGCAGCAGCGGCTTCTCGCCCACCTTCCGCCGGGAGAGAGCCGGGAGCCGCTGCACCCCGGTGAGGATCCGTCTGCCGGCGGGCGCCGCGTCCAGCGCCTTCGACTCACCCAGCAGCGACAGGAACGGCCTGACGGTGTTGTAGCGCAGCGCCAGCGCCCCACGCAGCGCGGTCTCCGCCGTGCCGTCGTCCTCCAGCACCAGGCTCACCACCGTGGCCGCCGCGCTGGAGAGCGCGGCCCGAGGCGCGACCTCCTCCAAGGCCCGCCACAGCGCGGCCACGTCGACATCGCAGCCGCTCGCCTCGATGAGCTCCAGCTCCTCGGTGATCACCTTCGAGACCCGGGCGGTGATCCGTGCCGCCTTCTCCAACTGCGGCAGCGTGGACAGGCGCTGCTTGTCCGTGGACCGCCTCGCGGAGCTGATCAGCCGGGTGGCCATCAGGATCTCGAAAAGGTCCAGCGCGTCGTCGATCGCCTTCGCCTCCAGGTGGCGCATCACCGCGGTGAGCATCGCCGTGCGCTTGGGCTCCGGGGTCCGCTCCAGCTTCGGCGCCTTGGTGCCCAGCCCGTACCGGGCCAGCGCTGACAGCCGGTTCGGCGGAACCTGCTCCAGCCTGAGACGGCCCAACTGGAAGGCGGCGATGTCCTCGACCCGTTGCAACGCGGCCTTCATTGCGGCGCCGGTGGTCCGCGTCGGCGGCTGGCGCATCCGCTCCAGCTCCGAATGCCGTTTGCCCTCCGGCGTCTTCAGCGTGGCGACGAGGTCGCCGGGCAGAGCCGGGTCCGCCCGCCGGGCCGCCCTGGCGACCGTGGCGTGCAGCCGCTTGTCCGCGGCGCCGCGGACCTCGGCGACCTGCCGGGCCAGCACGCTCACTCCCGGCAGCAGCACCCGGTTGCGGCGCAGCCAGCCCACCGCGTGATCGAACAGAGCCTTCGGCCCCTCCGCGTGCGCAGTCCACGCCCGGCCGTGCAGGAAGGCCCGGAGCTTCCGGCCCTGGTCGTGGTCCTCGTACTGGTGATAGCCGTACGCGTCACGTATCTCCCACGCGTGCTCGTACGGCGTCGGCCTGCGCTCGGTATACCGCTTGATCTGGGAGACATCCCCGATCCCCAGCTGCTCGGCCAGATGCTCGACGACAGGCCACGGCACCGCGAGGGGGTCCTCCAGGAACAGCCCGATGTACCGCACCGTGCACATCTGGAGCGCGAAGCCGAGACGGTTGTGGTCCCCGCGCCGCTTCGCGATCAGCTTCAGGTCCTCGTCATCAAGGAAGAAGAACCGCTCCAGCTCGGGCTTCGTCGGCTCCTCGGCGAACTTCCCATACGCCTCAGCCTGCTCATCAGTCAGAAATTCCACCGGCATGCTGCGGACCGTAGCCATCCCCCACCAGTGATCGGGGACCTTCCGCCGAACCCCCGCACGGCACCGATCACCCGTGCTAGAAGCCCGAGATCAAGCGCTTAGCGTTACTGGCTGTTCCGCTGGTCCCTAAGGCCGCTTTTGAGCGAGAACGGGTTCTGAGAACGAATTCCGGGATCGGCGAGGGTTTGGCGGCTCGCGATTGATCTTGCTCGCGCAAAGGTTCGTTTATCTGATCCCTCCGTGGATACTCCGCCCTTCAGGGGCGGAGAGGAAACGGACTCCTGCGGAGCAAGGCAGGGAAAGACGATTCGCCGCCAGGGCGGATCGTCGTTCGCGGCCAACTTCCCGCGGATAGCCACGAGTTGATGCGATAGTTTGTGAGCTGTGAGCACTCACGTGAAGCGGGCGTATCGGTACCGCTTCTGTCCGACGGATGCGCAGGCAGCGGAGCTGTCGCGCACGTTCGGGTGTGTGCGGAAGGTCTACAACATGGCGCTCGCCGCGCGGACGGAGGCGTGGGCGCGGCAGGAGCGGGTCAGCTACCACCAGACGTCGGCGATGCTGACGGCGTGGAAGAAGACCGGGGAACTCGCGTACCTGAACGAGGTGTCCTCGGTGCCGCTCCAGCAGGCGCTGCGGCACCTGCAGACGGCTTTCACCCATTTCTTCGGCAAGCGGGCGAAGTACCCGCGGTTCAAGTCGCGCAAGACGTCGCGCAGGAGTGCGGAGTACACCTCCAGCGCGTTCCGTTTCCGTGACGGGAAACTGACACTGGCGAAGATGACCGAGCCGCTGGCTGTCGTGTGGTCGCGCCCGCTGCCCGAGGGCGCGAGCCCGTCCACCGTGACGGTCTCGCAGGACGCGGCGGGTCGCTGGTTCGTCTCCCTGCTGTGTGAGGACCCGTCCGTCAAGCCGCTCCCGGCGAGGGGGAATGCGGTCGGTGTCGATGTCGGCCTGGACCACCTGCTGACCCTCTCGACCGGGGAGAAGATCGCCAACCCCCGGCACGAGCGCCGGGACCGTGCCGCTCTGGCCAAGGCCCAGCGCAACCTTGCCCGCAAGGCCAGGGGCGACGGCGCCAACCGCAGGAAGGCCCGGCTCAAGGTCGCGAAGATCTATGCGCGGATCGCCGGCCGGCGCCGCGACACGCTGCACAAGCTGACCACTCGGCTCGTTCGTGAGAACCAAACGGTCGTGATCGAGGACCTGACCGTGCGCAACATGGTCAAGAACCACCGGCTCGCCCGCGCCATCAGTGACGCGGCGTGGAGCGAGTTCAGGAGCATGCTGGAGTACAAAGCCCGGTGGTACGGGCGCGAGGTGATCGCGGTGGACCGGTGGTTCCCCTCCTCCAGGCTGTGCTCCGCCTGCAACACCCTGCGGGACACGATGCCGCTGAACGTCCGCACCTGGACGTGCGACTGCGGCACGGCCCACGACCGGGACGTGAACGCGGCGCACAACCTTCTGGCCGCCGGGCTGGCGGTGACAGTCTGTGGAGCTGGCGTAAGACCTCAACGGAGTACTCCGGACGGGCAGTCGGCAACGAAGCAGAAACCCTCACGGCGCGAGCCGTAAGAATCCCCCTCCCTTTTCCTTCAAGAAGGGGAGAAGCCAGCTCCCTCCGGCCCTCGTCCTCAAGACGTATGCGACTCCGCACCACATGATTTCCTCCCGTCACGGTTCCTCGGGGGCGGGGACGATCAAGGGAGGGCGGGCGGTTGCACGGGGCCCGGCCCAACGGCCGGCAGCCGGCATGGAGCAAGTCAAGAATCCCTGACCGTCTGTCTCCTCCCGTGGCGCGGGCGACCTTCGTCGTCCTGCTGAACACCGACATCAACCACAACGGCGCGGAGTCTGGAACCCTCTTCGGCGAGGCGATCACGAAGATCGTCTCCCCGGGCCACGTCTTCAACCTGCCCGCCCAGCCCGCGGTCTGCTGACCGCCACTGCGACAGGATCCGCGGACCGGATCACCAACTGGGTCGCGAACGGGCCGTGGCGGGCCGGCTGGGTGATGGACACCCGGCCGGCCCGCCGGCCCGTTCGCTGCGTCCTGGCGCGGTGCGCGCGTTACTCGGGGATGACCACGAGGTTCTTGTCGCCGTTGTCGTGATGATGGCGGAACTTGTTGTTCTTGGTGATGGTCTCGGTCGTGGTGGTGGTCGTGGTGCTGCCATGACGATTCTTGGTCGTCGTGGTGGTCTGGCTGGACTTGATGGTTTTACCTCGCTTGTGCGTCTCGGTCGTGGTGGTGGTCGTGGTGGTTTCACTGCCGTGGCGGTGATGGTCCTGAACGGCGGAAGCGATGTGCCCGGTGGCGGGGGCGGCGAAGGCGCTGGTGGGCAGCAGCACGCCTGCTGCCGCCAGGCCGGTCGTGGCGGCGAGCAGCGCCAGACGCTGGGGGCGGGAGGTGCGGATGGTACGAGACATGGCGTTCTCCTTCGATGAGAAAAGGGGGAGGGGATACCCGGCCGGTCCTGCCCGTATGGCGGCGTCTTGCCGCCTAGAGGTCGGTGCGGGTGGGCCGCCTTCTGCGGTGGCCTTGTGATTCAAGTAAGCCCTGCCCGGCCTGGGCGCGTCATGCCGCTTCATGTCGGGACTTGACGGATGTCTGCCGGACCTGCTTGGCGGACAAGAGCGCCCCGCCGCGCGCCTGCACGAGCAAGTGATCCATCGGCCGGATGCTGTCTGGCCCGGGGGCGCGGTGTGTGGCTGGGAGCCCGTCCGCGGGGTGAGCGCAGGAGCAGCACAGCGGTGTCGTCGGTGCCGCACCGCCCACGTCCCCCCCCGGCCATCACGCGGTGCGCCGCGGCACGGGCGCCGGTTCCGCGCGGCGGCCCCGCTTCTCACCGTGCGCTCTGCACGGGCCCGCGCCGGACCGCCGCGGCACACACGGCATCGCCCTCCCGCGTGGGCGTCTTTGGGGCGGAGGTTCTCGAGGGCGGCCCGGCCGTGCCGAACGGCGCTTCGGGTTCGCGGGCCTCCCGGGTCCGCCGCTCGGCCAGGGTCTGCTGGCCGGGGAGCCGGGGCCGCCGTCGTGCCGAGGGCCATACCTGGCCGTACGAATCGCCCGGTGTGCTCCGCCGCGGTGACGACCGCGCGGACCGGTTCGCCGACCCACCGGCGCGGGGCCGCGCCGTCTCTCCCGGCCTCCCCACGGGGGGCCGACGCCTGTGCGGGCGCGTCAGTGCGGTAGGGGCTCTTGCAGGAGGGACGGACGGGTGGGTCCGAAGACGATCGGCGCGTGACGGCTGTCGCCGCCCCACCCTGCCCTGATCCGCTCCCGCAAGCCTGCAAGCCCGCAAGCCCGCAAGCCCGCAAGCCCGCAAGCCTGCAAGCCCGCAGCCCTCGCTCTCCGCAGGCCCACGGGTGCGACAACTCGCCAGGGCCTGTCCGGCGGATCATGCCGCAGACGCGAGGTCTGGCACGCCCTCCCCCAAGCTCTTCGAGCAGGGGGTGCCCCCAGCGGCGTTGTCGTCGGTCGCTGACTCCCCCGAGCTCTCGGCTTCGTTCGAGCAGGGGGGACCCCCATCGCTCGACGCCCTCCTCCGCCTGCAGCTGCACGCACCAGACCCCGCTCACCTGCGCTGATGAGGCGCCGATACTTCCCTCCGACCTGATCCGCCGGACAGGCCCTAGCCTGGACACCAGGGGGCGGCTCGGGCGAAGCCCAAGGAGGCTGACGTGGCTGAAGCGACTCCTGAGGCCGGAGCGAAGGACAGCGACCGGACATACGCCGGCCCCCGCGGCACCGGCACCCCCGGCTACCTGCCCATCGCCGAGCACGGCCTGATCGGCGACCTGCGCAGCGCCGCCCTCGTCGGCACGAACGGCACCATCGACTGGTACTGCTGCCCCCGCTTCGACGCACCCAGCGTCTTCGCCTCGATCCTCGACGCCGAACGGGGCGGATCCTTCGAACTCGCCCCCGACGTCCCCACCCGCACCAAACAGTTCTACTTCCCCGACACCAACGTCCTGATCACCCGCTTCTTCGCGGACGACGGAGTCGGCGAGATCCAGGACTTCATGCCCGTCGTCGACGACTCACGCGAGGCCGACCGCCACCGCCTCATCCGCCGCGTGGTGTGCGTCCGCGGAGCACTCCCCTTCCGCGCCCGCGTCGCCCCCCGCTTCGAGTACGGCACCGCGCCCCACACCGTGCACGCCGGGGCCGGCCAGGCGGTCTTCGCCTCCGCCTCGCTGCGCCTCGCCCTGACCTCCACCGTGCCCATCGAGGTCGACGGCCCGGACGTCTGGGCCCTGTTCAAACTGCACGAGGGCGAGACGGCCGTCTTCACCATCGACAAGATCGGCGGCGACGTGGCACCCCGCTTCTGCGCCGTCGCCGAGGCGGAACGAGAATTCAACGCGACCGTGCGCTACTGGCGCCACTGGCTGTCCCAGTCCCGCTACCGCGGCCGCTGGCGGGAAATGGTCCACCGCTCCGCCCTCACCCTCAAACTCCTCACCTACGCCCCCACCGGCGCCATCGTCGCCGCGCCGACCACCAGCCTGCCCGAACAGATCGGCGGCGAACGCAACTGGGACTACCGCTACGTATGGATCCGCGACGCCGCGTTCTGCGTGTACGCGATGCTCAGACTCGGCTTCACCGACGAAGCCGAAGCCTTCATGGGCTTCGTCACCGAGCACGTCCAGCGCGCCCCCGACGGCCCGTCCGGACCCACCGGCCCCCTGCAGATCATGTACGGCATCGACGGATGCCGTGACCTGCCCGAACGCGAACTGCCCCACCTCGAGGGCTACCGCGGCTCAGCCCCCGTACGCGTCGGCAACGCCGCCGTCGACCAGCTCCAGCTCGACATCTACGGGGCACTCATCGACTCCCTCTACCTCTACGACAAGTGGGGCAAGCCCATCTCCAGCGCCCACTGGGACAGCATCAGCGAGCTCGTCGACTGGGTGTGCGACCACTGGGACCAGCCCGACGAGGGAGTCTGGGAGACCCGCGGCGGCCGCAAGACGTTCCTCTACTCCCGCCTCATGTGCTGGGTGGCGATCGAACGCGCCATGCGGCTGGCCCGGCACCGCGGCCTGCCCGCCGACATGGTCCGCTGGGGCGCCGTCCGCGACACGATCTACCGGCGGATCATGAGCCACGGCTGGTCCGCCGAACGCCACGCCTTCACCCAGTACGAGGACAGCGACATCCTCGACGCCTCCCTGCTGATGATGCCGCTGGCGAAGTTCATCGCCCCGACCGACCCCAAATGGCTCGCCACCCTCGACGCCCTCGGCGAGGACCTGGTGTCCGACTCCCTGGTCTACCGCTACGACCCCCAGGCCAGCCCCGACGGCCTCCAGGGCGAGGAAGGCACCTTCTCGATCTGCTCCTTCTGGTACGTCGAGGCACTCACCCGCGCGGGCCGCCTGGACGAGGCCCGCCTCGCCTTCGAGAAGATGCTCACCTACGCCAACCACCTCGGCCTCTACGCGGAGGAGATCGGCCACACCGGCGAACAGCGCGGAAACTTCCCCCAGGCCTTCACCCACCTCGCCCTGATCAGCGCCGCCTTCAACCTCGACCGCATGCTCGGCTAGACGAATGAGTCCGATGCCGGGGCCGGTGCGCGAGCGTGAAGAGAGGACGCTCAAGACCATGTTGTGACGCAACCCGTCTGCCTTGCCCTGGCGCAAGCCCTGCCCCGCAGGCACAGGTCCGGGCACGCCGCTCGCGCAGCGCGACGGCGAGGTCTTCCAGATACGTGCCCACGCCGTCCCGCCCGCCGGACTGCTCGGCATCGCCACGGCGGCCACCTGTTTCGGGGTTCTGCCCGGCAGGTTCAGGGGTTGGGAACTGCTGCGGGTTGAGTGGCCAAAAGTGTGCATGAGGGTGCATGAGTGAGTCCTCGGTCGTGGTGTGTGTGGCGCTTGGGCGGCGGTGGTCGTGTTGTCAGTGGTGGCCGGTAGGTTCGGGGTGTTGATCAGGGAGGGGGTGAGCGGTGCAGCGGAACACGAAACGGC
>LRTP01000356.1 GCA_001550305.1 Streptomyces diastatochromogenes | reverse complement strand
GATGCACCAGAGGCTGTTCTCGACGATGCGTCAGGCGAGGCTGGAAATCTTCCAGTGGCTGACCTACTACAACGCCCGCAGACGCCACAGTGCCCTCACCTACCTCTCACCGGTGGAGTTCGAACAGCAGCATCTGCGAGCAGCTAAACTCTCAATCGCGGCATGAGCCCCTGTGTCCACACTCCGGGGGACGCCTCAGGGCACCGCGCCACCACGGAAGTGATCACTGGAGAGCGGGATGCCGGGAAACTGGCCCGTCCCGTTCGGGAAGGGGCCGTCGGAAAAGGACCCGAACCACGGGCACCTCGTCGGCGGCCTACTTCACTCGGCGAGCGGCACGGAGAAACGGACCGATGGCAACACCGGCACCGCGCTCCGTGCCGACTCAACAGTACGGAGTGTCGGCGGCGACGCGGTCGATCGGCAGCAGGGTGCCGTAGAGGATGACGAACGCCTTCGCTCGGATCGCTCTCATCGCCTGGCCAGGGACGGGGCGAGAGTGGACAGGACCTCGACGGCTTCACGTATGTAGCGGTAGACGGTCGCGATCCCGATGCCGAACCCGGTGGCGAGCTGGGCGTAGGTGTCTCCGCACCGCAGATGAGCCAGGGCGAGCAAGGCCTGACGTGCAGCGGAGAGACGTCGCCACCGCGTCCCGATCTCCTTGCGACGCACGGTCAGTTGTCCCGTCAGGAACCGCAAAGTGCGGCTGGACAGATCAATCGAGGACGGGTAGACAAGCACATGAAGCTCCTGGCGGACTCGGGTGATCTTGGTCGAGAACCCGTCTACCAGGAGCTTCGTCGTTGCGCAGGACTGTCCAACTCGCGGTCAGAACCGCCAGCTTGGAAACGGCTCCTTGGGAGTCCCGAACCGCAACTCTGCGTATTTGTCGCGCAGTTCCCGCCGCCGCTTCCGAAGGAAGGCCTTGTCATCCCCTGGGATCACGCCCGGTCGAGCGCAACTCTTGCTTGTCGAAGGGGTCGAACCGGGGCAGTTGAAGATGTTTCCGGGACCGACAGCGAGTGCCCATCCCGAAGGATGCCACCCAGTTCCCCGTACGTCGCTTTACGGTCTCCTTCAACGATCAGGTGCGAGAACGTCCGGGACGGGGTTCAGCCCTGCCATGAGTTCCGCGAAGGTCCGGGCGGCGTTGCGAGAGGTGAAGAGGCGGTCGAGCCTGGCGCGGGCCAGGCCTCGGTGGAAGGGGCCGGAGTGGGTGTCATCGCCAGCGTCGTGGAGGGTCCGGGTCAGCCAGTGGGAGAACTCCTGGTCGTTCCAGACGCGGCGGAGGCAACGCTGTGAGTAGGTGTGCAGGCCGGTGTCGTCGTGGTCGAGGACGGAGTCCCGAACGGCGCGGGCGAAGAGGTCTGCGTCGTAGAGGGCGAGGTTCATGCCCTTGCCTCCCAGAGGGGAGACGATGTGGGCGGAGTCGCCGACGAGGAAGAGGCGGCCGTACTGCATGGAGTCGTGGACAAGGCTGCGGAGCTGGAAGATCTCGCGGTCGGTGATCGGGCCGGAGACGAGGGCGGGGTCGGCGAGCCGGGTGCGCAGTGCGTCCCAGATGCGACTGTCGGGCCAGGCGTCGGGATGGCCGTCGGGTGGGCACTGAAGGTAGTAGCGGCTGGTGTGCGGGCCGCGGGCGAAGTGGGCGGCGAAGCCGTGCGGGCTGACGGCGAAAAGGGGGTGGGCCGGGGGCGGGGTGTCGGCGAGGACCGTGAGCCAGCCGATGCCGTGATCGAAGGTGTGGGCGGTGAGGACGCCGTCTGGGACGGCGGCGCGGCTGATGCCATGGTCACCGTCGCAGCCGGCGACGAAGGCACAGGTGATGACGCGGAGGGCGCCGTCGGCGGTGCGGTAGCGGACGGTCGGGTCGTCGCCGGCCAGGTCGTGCAGGGAGATATCGGCGGCCTCGAAGCGCAGGTCGCCGCCATCGGCGAGGTACACGGCGGTGAGATTCTGGACCAGCACCTGCTGGGGACAGAGGCGGGCCGGGGGGCCTTCGGAGTAGTCGTCATGGGACACCAGGTGGCTCTCGCCGTCCACCCGGAACTCCAGGAGGCCGTCGGACGGGACGCCGCCGAGGACTTGGTCGGCCAGCCCCCAGGAGCCGAACATCCGGACGGCGCGGGATTCGACGATGCCGGCCCGCTGGCGCTGCGCCACGCGCTCGCGGGTCTGGCGTTCCAGGACGACGCAGTCGATGCCGCTGCGCCGCAGCAGGTTGGCAACGGTCAGACCGGCCGGGCCCGCACCGATCACCACGACGGTCGTGGACTCCGGTAACTCCCGCAACACTGTTGACTCTTCTGCCACTTGGCCACCTCCTAAATCAGCCTAGCCCAGAATCCGACGTTCGAGCTGTTGGAAGGGCATGGAAAGAACGCTCATGATCAAGGTCCGTCCACGCTTGTCAACTGCCCGTGCAGTGGAGACAATGCCGGGCCGAGGTCGCGCTGACCGGCACGCAGTCCGCGGCTGCGGCCGGGAGCCCAGCTGTCCCTGTTCGACCAGGACGACGGGCCTGCGGCATCAGATGCGCAAACTCTTCGACCGCCCGGCGCCCCCACCGGCCGAGAGCCACGCCGCACAAACTCGCCTCAGTGGGCGGTACGCGAGGTTAATTTCCGTTTCGTGAGTTGTGTTGGGTGAGACGTGCTGGCCGTGGAGGTGCCGGGGGCCTACGGCCGGGTCCGGGTGAACAATCCGGGTTCGGTCTCGGCGAGGATGCCGCCGGCGACGAGGCGCTTGAGTTTGGAGCGGACGCCTTCGACGTTCTTCGGCAGCAGGCCGAGATCGAGGGCTTCGCATAGGTCGCGGGCGCGCAAGGGCTGCTGCCTGTCGCTGAAGACCGCGAGGAGCTGCGGGTAGAGCGGGTGCTCGGGCAGATCCGGTTCGGGGCGGTCGGAGGCCGTCGGGGTCGAGGCCGTCGGCCAGGGCGGTGGCGGTCTTCCGGGTGATCCGGATGTCTTCGCGGCTGCGCTCGAGGTCGCTCAGCCGGGCAGTGAGCTGGTCGATCTCTGCCCTCAACTGGTCGGCCTAGTCGGCGAGTTCGGACTCTCTCTGTGTGATCCGGGCAAAGAGGCGGCTGACGCTCGTGCCGCCGCCGGTGCTGGTTGCTCCGCGGGGAGGCCGTCGGGTTCGGCTGTGCGCCAGCTGGCGGCAGTGGTGCCGGTCAGGCGCCGGGTCATCCGGTCGGTCTCGGCCCAGTACATGCGATCGGGCTCCTCGGCGGTGAAGTCCCGGCGCACAAAGTCCACGGCAGCCGGCCGCTTGCCCGGCCTCGTCAGCGACCGGCGACGCACCTTCCGTCCGGCCAGCCCGAGTTCGGCCATGACTTTCGCGACCCTGTTCACCGATACTCGCCAGCCTCTGCGTACCAGCTCGATGAACACCTTCGGCGAGCCGTAGGTGCCGCCCGAGCCGTGGAAGATCTCCTCGATCTCCTCGGCCAGCTTGTCGGCTTCGCTGTTCGCCTGCCGTCCTGCGGACGTGACCCTGGAGCGGGTTCGCGAGCTGGTTGCCAGCGCCGTCCGCAGCTGGCCGACGTCGATCCGGCCGTGGTTCAAGCCGCCGTACATTGCTCCGTGCCCACGACGATGCTCGGGCAACAGCGCCAAATCCACCGGGGACTTCACCGCACCGTCCGCACACAGCACCGCGTCCATCAACGAACAATTCGTCGCGCCGAGCGGTCAGGCATGCGTAGAACTCGCCCCGGAAGCGTGATGCCTCCGCGAACGCTTCCCTCCGGACAGCATCAGGCAGCAGACTCACCCTCACGGCCTTCGTCGTGGTCACGTGCACCTTGGTGGGAGCACAGGATCAGACGAAGGCCGCCCCCACGTCCGGGCGAATACCCGGGTGAGCGAATCCGTTCGAGATGCCATTCGAGACCGTGGCACCATGTACCGCATGACGACGAACCGAAAGGTCCATGCCGCGTAGGCGGCCAGGACGGATCCGTGCCGGCGCCGCTGGCAGCCACCGGACAACGGGTGCACGGCCGGTCATGGACGGCCTGTCTTCGCGTGCGCTGTCCGAGATCATCGAACTCGAGCGCACCCGAAACTATCTGCAGCCTGGCGACGTCAGCACGGCTGTGGGCCTGTGGAAGGGCTACGTCCACCAGCCCGAGCGTGCTCTGTGGCACGACTACGAGTGGGGCAACGTGCACTGGTACTGCTGCGGCGACCCTCTCGAAGCCCGAGCTCTCCTCGACATCGTGATGCAGGCTGTATCGCCACGAAGCGCCCGCGAACTTCGAAAGATCGTCAGCCGGGCAGACGCCGTCTGGAACCTTCCCTCCCCGCCCTACGCCGCGGACGGAAGATAAAGACAAGCTCAGGCGCCCCGGGCTGAAGCGGGCAACCGTTCGCCCGGGCCGTCTGCGGGCCGTCGGCCGGCTCTCCCGCACGGGAGAGCCGGCCGACGGATTTCCGTCTCGGGGCCGCCTACATGTACGGCTGGTCGGGGGCGATGATGAGGCGCTTGTCGCCGCCGCCGGTGCTGGGGCCGGACACGGGCCGGGCGTAGTCGTAGATGCCGTTGGCGGTGTACTTCACCTGGTCGTTCGGCTGCCAGTAGTCCTGGAAGACGTAGTACAGGTGGAACTTCTGCGCGCGGCAGGATTCACCGGGTGGACAGGTGAGGCCCTCTTTGTAGACCCTGATGCTCTTCGGCGACACCTCGTCCGAGTTGCCGACCCAGGGAACCTGGATGTCACTCGTTCTCGTGCTGTGGGCGTCGATGGGACCGAACCAGGAGTCCTTCTCTCCGATGTAGATCCACGCCGGGTAGTCCATCGCGTTCTGCACCTGCGTGATGACGGTGACATTCGCCCTGGCCGCGGTCGCGGCGCCGGCGCGGTGCGGGGACGCAGGCGTGGCGGCGTCGGCGGACGGGAGCGCGGCGAACGCGCCGCAGACCGTCAGGGCTCCGGCCACGACGGCGCGGAGAGCACGGGAGATTCGCATTGCGAGCCTTTACTTTCCGGATCCAATGATCGCTACGGAGGGTAAAATAATGACTGCGTAGAGTCAATGCGCATGGGGTGCTGCGGAGCTCTGTCGCGGCGTCCCGGTGACGCTCGGAGGGGGGTTTGTTGGTGCGCGGGGAGGCGGCTGGCTTGGGAACGTCAAGGCATCGAGTTCCCGCCCGGGGAAGACCTGCCACCGTTGTTCAAGCGCGTCACGACGCTGCTGGGCCTGAACGCCGACGCCGTGGCCGACAACGCCAAGG
Source organism: Streptomyces diastatochromogenes (assembly GCA_001550305.1). Classification (GTDB taxonomy): domain Bacteria; phylum Actinomycetota; class Actinomycetes; order Streptomycetales; family Streptomycetaceae; genus Streptomyces; species Streptomyces mirabilis_D. The sequence continues at coordinate 8,504 of LRTP01000356.1, read as the reverse complement.
CCAGCGCCACGGTGGTCAAGATCCTGCGCGTGCAGGGCCTGGCTGAGCTACGCAACCAGCTCGGACTCGGCCACGGGCGCGCCGCACCAAGTCCGGCACTGACCCGCCATGCCCGGAGTTCGTGCTCGACACCTGGCAGGACCGTATCGATCGAGGGAAACTCCCACCCCTTTCTCCATCACCTCATGCCCAGTAGCCCCGGCCGCAGTCCGAGCAGATGGTCGGCTGCGAGCGCGGCGACCGCGGTGACGATGACGCCCATTACGACCACCGCATCCCGATCGCGGACAGCTGCTCCATCCGCTCCGGCGTCAGCGTCGCGGCCCTGCTCCGCTGGATCCCGATCCATGCACCGAGCCGGTGCTGTCGCTCCTCCTGGTCCTCGCCGACGATCCGCTCGACGTGCTCCCTCGGGACCTGAAGATGCCCCTCACGCTCGTAGAACTGCTTGGCGGCCTCGTAGTTCATCGCCCACTTGTCGGCCTGCGTACGGCGCGGCTTCGGCTTCTCGTCCTCGGTGGCGGGTGTGATCCCGAGGACCTGCTCGCACATCCACTGCTGCACGGTCGTGAGCTGATCCCACCCGAGCCGCACCGACTGCACCCACCGCCCGAGATCCTCGCCCTGGCGCAGGACCTCGCCCGCCTCGGTGGGCAGCGCCTCACCGGCGTCCAGGTGCATCCACACCAGGTGGAAGCACCGCTGCCACGTCACCGGCCAGCTCGGGCACCAGGACGCGTCGATCTCCTCCAGCTGCTCGCGCCGCTCGTCCGACAGCGCCCCGGCCGACGACTGAACCGGCAGACCCTCCGCACGCCGCTGCTCGATCTCGGCAGCCTTCCGGGCGGCGGCCCGCGCGTTCTTCAGGAAGATGCCCACCTTCGCGCCCTGGTAGGTGGCGTCCAGCGGCGCCAGGAGGTGGCCGTGTTCGGCCGCCCACCCGCGCACGGCGGACAGGCCCTCCTCCCACGCGACGTCGAAGTGGCTCCAGATCATGCCCAGCTTCTCCAGCTGCGCGATGCGGTCCTCGTCCATGTCACCGCGGGCATAGAAGCGGCGAGCGTCGGCGGTCCACTGCCCGAGCGGGAACCCGGCGAGCGAGGCCGGCCACCCCTCGGCTTCCGCCTCCTGGTCGTCGACGGCAGGCACGCGGAAGGTGAACGGCACCTTCAAGTCGCCGTGCACACGGGCGTAGATGACGGCCGCCTCCACACCACGCCGCCAGTGCTCGTGCTCCGGGTTGAGAACCCGCAAGTTGATGAACGCGGCCAAGGCGGCCGGGTCGCGGGGCGTGGAGAACTTCAGCAGGGCCTTGGCGGGGGCACTGACGCCCCCGGAGCCCTCCCCGCTCCCGCCCGTGCTCTTCCCGCTGTCGCCCTTGCTGACGGGCTTGTAGCGGCTCGGTGCCTGCTGCTCCGCGAGGCTCTCCACGATCCGCGCGTCGTGCGCCCGCAGCGCCTCCAACAGCTTGGCCAACCCGCCGAACGCCCGGGACGTGAGCATGTTGTCCGCCGTCTCACCCGGCCCGAGCAGCACCGGCACCACCAGGCTTGCCAGCTTGCCCTCGCCCGGCTGCATCCGCAGCGCCCGCCCCACGGCCTGGACCAGGTCCGGCATCGACCCGCGCACATCCGCCCAGTACACGGAGTCGCACTTTTTCCTGTCGACCCCTTCGCCCAAGACCTTCACCGAGCACAGGAAGCACTTCTCCACGACGGTGCCGTCTGAGTAGGGTCGGGGACTGGCGCGGTGGCCTGTGAGGGCTCCGTTTCCAGCCCCCGCCCGTCAAACCGTGCATGCGCTTCTCGCGCACACGGCTTACGGTGTCGTGCGCGACTGAGGTTGGGGCGTGTTGGCCTGGCGGGTTCGCTGATGGGTGATTACCGCTCTGCGGTGCGGTCGGAGACGAGGCCGGCGATGGCCAGATGGGTCTCGGTGTAGTACTCGCGGCGGCCGAGGTACCGCTGGACGGGCCTCCACTGCTTGTGCTCGGCGTTGGCGTGCTCGACGCATATCCGCTCCGAGGATTGCTTCTTGCGGGCCTCCTCCCAGGCGGTGACCTCCTCGGCCGACGCGTCCTTGGCGGGCTTCTTCGGCGGCGCCTGGACCTGGTCGGGAAACCGATTGGCCAGGCCCCGGTATCCGGCATCCACCTTGGCCTTGACCTGCGGGTATTGCTCGAAGAGGGCCTCGATCCCCTCGGTTTTGACCGCCGTCTGATCATGCATACGGCCCGGCCGGACCGCGCCGGTCCACAGAGTGCGGCCCTGTCGGTCGGTGATGACGGTGGCCTTCTTGGTGTTCTGCCGCATCTTGCCGGACACGAACGCACGCCGCCCGGGACGGCCCGCCTTCGGACGCCGCACGCGTACCTCGGTGCCGTCCAGGCGCAGCTCAACACCCTTCGCGGTGGCGTAGGCGAAGACATCGGCCAGCGTGTGCAGACGCAGTCCCGCCTCGCCGGGGACCGCGAAGCCCCGCGCCGCCAGGAGCGGACGGATCTCATGGACGGCCCGCGTGACGGTGGAGCGGTCCACGCCGTAGAAGACGGCGAGGGCGGCGTGCGGAAGCTGGAACCGCAGGATCACCAGGGTCGCGATCACCCGGTCGGTGAAGACCAGTTGATGGCTGGGTCCGCCACCCTCGGCGCGCAGACGCTCATGGCCTCGGCGTTCACCCAGCCGGGACTCTTCCCGCGCCATCCACGGGCTGGCCAACTCGGCGATGAGCGCCCCGAGTCGACGTCTCGAGATACGTGCAGATACGATGCGAGAGAGCCGTACGGGCCAAGGATCGCTTCACAACCATCCCAACCCGTACGGCTCTCCTCACGTTCCCGACCAGCCGAAACCGCTGTCGTACACAACGCCGTTACCGACATCGTTCACCGGCCGGCATGCGCTGCCACCCTGCGTACGTTCCCGGACAGGCGGAACACCCCGAGCCGATCGAACCAGGCGCCATCGTGACGCTGGCCCCAACTGCGGCCGGGGATGCCGCGCTTGCAATTGTCGAAGATCGCGAGGCGCTCGTGGACGTAGCTGTCGATCGTGGAGAACTTCCCGGCCGAGTTGCCCCAGCGGAAGTACGCCGCCCAGCCCCGCAGCACGGGGTTGAGGTCGGCGACCACGGCCGTCAGTGGCCGTCCCACCTGGCGACGGTCGGTGGCCGCGCGGATCTTGTCCCGCAGCACCCCTATCGCCCGCTTGGACGGCCAGCGTTGCAGGTGGAACCTGCCGCGCCGTCGCCACGACTCCACCTTGCGGTGGTGGAAGCCGAGGAAATCGAAGCCCTGCCCGCCCCTGGCGAGGTGGACGATGCCGGTCTTGCCCGGGTGCAGAAGCAACCCGAGCGAGGCCAGCACCATGCTCGCCAACTCCCGCGCCCGCTCGGCGCGTTCCCTGGTCGGGCACAGGATCACGAAGTCGTCGCAGTACCTCACCAGCACCCCGAGCCGGTGCCCGCCTCGCTGCCATGCAGCGTCCAGGACGTGCAGAGCAATATTGGCGAGCAACGGTGAGATCGGTGAGCCCTGTGGGGTCCCTGCTCCTGCCGAGCCGGTCGCCCCGTCCTCCAGAACCCCCGCCCGGAGCCACATCCCGATCAGCGTCAGCATCGGGCCGTCCACGACGCGCCGGGCCACCTGGGCCACGAGGGCGTCATGCCGAATCGATCCGAAGCAGTCGCGGATGTCGGCCTCCAGCACCCACTCCCGGCCCCGGTTCGCCTCCACGCGCACGCTCTCGCACGCGTGGATCGCGGACCGCTTGGGCCGGAACCCGTAGCTGACCGGCAGAAAGTCCGCTTCGAAGACCGGTTCGAGAACCAATTTCGCAGCGGTCATCACCACCCGGTCGGCCACGGTGGGGATCGAAAGCCGCCGGAACTCTCCCGGCCGCCCCGGCTTGGGGATCATGACCTGCCGCAGCGGTGACGGACGATACGTACGCGCCCGCAGCTGCTGAGACAGGTCACGGAGGAACTCCTCCACCCCGGCGGCGGCCACGGCATCGACGGTCACCCCGTCCACGCCGGGAGCGCCCCGGTTCGCACACACGCCGGACCAGGCCCGCCACAAGACGTCTCTGCGGGAGACGTGGCCGTACAGGGCATGGAACCGACGTTCGGGATCTTGCTTGGCACAGCGGTAGAGCCACTTGTCTCCGGGCCGGAGCCGGCGGCGGCGCAGTCCGTTCGCGTAGGCCCGGCCGAACTTGGCGCACCAGCGGCGCGCTGTCTCGTAGGAGACGATCACGCCTCGCTGGAGCAGCAGCTCCTCGACCTCGCGGAAGCTGAGCGGGAATCGGTGGTACAGCCACACGCAGTGGGAGATCACCTCGACCGGGTAACGGTGCCCCCTGTACGACAGCGACGCGCTCTCCACGGACGGTCCCCCTCCACCACGATCAACCAGAAGATCATCCCACCCGGTCAGCCAACGTGACAGCGCCTCCTCAGCGAGTGAACCCAATAAGTTTCTGATCAATAACGATTGGGCCATATGTCTAAATTTTCACTTTCGGAGGCCTGTCGGATTGAAGTCCGTTTCGCGGGGGAGGATCGGCTGAAGCCGATAACCTGGCAGCGCGCGTCTCTGTCCGTGGGCATAGCCAGCTATCTTGCCAGGGGGACCCGTCCCGCAGGGGTGTATATGGTCCGCATTGGGTGATGCGAACCAGTGGCTCGTGAGCCTGCAAGTGCTGTCACCATGCCATGCTGTTGCCTCCCGCCGTTTCCCTGTCACGCAATGCGGAAAGTCGCTCCCAAGGTCAATTTCCAGCGGTCCTTGGTGCGCAGTCCAGTTCCGCTCCACCGCCTCCGGTCCTCAGGAGGTAGCACGGAAAACGGCGTTGTCCGTTCCTCTTGAACGGCCCCTCGAAAGTCTGAGGTGGACACCTAGGGAAAACTGGGTACTATTCGTCTATGGCTCAGAAGATCGTGACTGTTTACACGGATGACCTCACGGGTGCAGAATCCGAAGAGGTGCAGACACACACCTTTTCCCTGGACGGGGTAAATTACGAGATCGACCTTGTGTCGGATAACTATGACAAGCTGTTCGAAGCGCTTGCTCCCTTCATTGAAAAGGGGCGCAAGCTCAGCCGGACAAGGGTGGCGGGCCGACCGAACAAGGCGTTGACCGACGGGCCCAGCGCTGAGACGCTTCGGGCATGGGCGCGAGAGAACAACTACCAGGTCAATGACCGGGGCCGCGTCCCCGCCAACATCCGAGAGGCCTACCAGAAGGCCAACTGACCGGAAGAGCTGCTCTCCAGCCCGCGCCCCCAAGATCCCCTGCGGAGCCGACGGCCACCGGCTTGGGCCGCCGCGGCCTGGGAGCGCTGCCGTCGTACGGCTCTGGGCTGTCCTGCGGCGCGGGCCACTGCGCTTTGGCCGCATTCCACTGCATGAGGAACTGCGCCGGGAGCTCACGCCGGTGCTGGACCCGGGGCGGCATCGTCGTCCTGACCTTCCCCTCGTAGCGTTGAGGCTGTGACTGCAGGGGAAGTTGAGAGGCATGGCGGAGAAGCGACGGTCGTACGATGCCGAGTTCCGTGAGGGGGCTGTGCGGATCGTGCTCGAGACCGGGAAGACGATCGCGCAGGTCGCGGAGGAGCTCGGGGTTAAGGAGACCACCCTGGGCAGCTGGGTGGCGCGGGCCCGGAGGGCCGGCGGGGACGGGACGTTGGGCGAGCTGGAGCGTGAGGAGCTCGTGCGGCTGCGCCGGGAGAGTGTGGAGAACCGTAAGCGGATCAAGGAAGTTGAGATGGAGCGTGATGTCTTCAAGCGTGCCATGGCTCTCTGGGTGAAGTGACCGGGAACGAACCGGAGGCGCTGGTCGCCTTCATCGGTAACCAGAGGGCCGAGCACAAAGTGCCGTACCGGGTGTCCTGCCGCCTGTTCGAGGTGAGCGAGGCGTGGTTCTACAAGTGGCGGCGGCGCCCCGCCGAGCCGACGAAACGCGAGGTCAGACGCAGGGAGTTGGAGGAGCGGATCAGGCACTTCTTCGGCGAGTCGGGCCAGACATACGGATCACCCCGGATCACGCTGGATCTGTGGGCGGAGGGCTGGAAGGTGTCGGTGAACACGGTCGCCGAGATCATGGCCGACCTCGGCCTGCAAGGGCGCAAGCCCCCGCGCCGGCGGCGGTCGCTGACCCGGCAGGGCAAGCGGAGAGCCGCCCCTGACCTGGTGCACCGCCGCTTCGACGCGGTTGCCCCAGACCTGCTCTGGTACGGCGACATGACAGAGATCGCCACCGGCGAGGGCAAGATCTATCTGGCCACGGTCATCGACGCGTTCTCGCGCCGCTGCCTGGGCTATGCCATGGGCGAGCATCACGACGCGGCCCTGGTCGGAGCATCCCTGAAGATGGCGGCGACAACGCGCGGCGGCCAGGTCGACGGAGTGATCTTCCACGGCGATCGCGGCAGCGAGTACACGTCCGAGGCGTACAACACCCTGTGTGACCACCTGGGCGTGGTGCAGTCCATGGGGCGCGTGGGGTCGGCGCTGGACAACGCCGCCGCGGAGTCGTTCAACTCGCTGATCAAGGTCGAGTACATCTACCGCCGACGGTTCGCGACCCGCACCGAAGCGCGCCTGAAGATCGCCACCTGGATCACCGGGTTCCACAACTCCCGACGCAGGCACAGCGCGGCCGACGGGCTACCGCCGGAAGAGTTCGAACGGATCATCATCGAAGCACGCGAGCGGCACAGTCAGGAAGATCGGGCCGCATATCCAAAGCCTCTACGTTTCCAGGGGATTGACAGTTTGAAGCCTCCCCCCGCAGGGCGACTCCGAAGGGCCGAAAATCCTTCATCTCTCGTGCAGCACCGCGCTCAGCTACCCAACTACCTCAAGCAGCCTCCCGCGTTCGTGGCACACCATTTTCAGGAAGGTAACTTCCATCTCCAGCTCGCGGTTGCGTCGTTCGAGTTCCTTCAGGCGCGCCCGCTCGTTCACCGTCAGTTCCGCATCGGGGGCCGGTTCCTGCTGCTTCTGGTACTTCTTCACCCAGCCGCGTAGCGTCTCCGAGTTCAGCTCAAGCTCCCGGGCGACTTCGGAGATCGTCTTGCTTGACCTCAACGCGATCTGGACGGCTTCCTCGCGGAACTCCGGCGAGTACTTACTGGGTGGCGCCACTTCTTCCTCGTTTCCTTGTTCAGGACAACCCTATTGGGTGCCTGTCCGGAACTTCGTGGCCCCTCACTGACCTGCCGTGGTCCGGCTCATGGCCGGGTGCGACCAGCAGGCCGACCATGCACCGCACGCAGCACTGAACGATGGCGAACAACTCAGGCAACACTCCACTGGTGCGCGCGGCCGCCGCGCCACTCGATCAACCGGTCATCGTCCAGGATGCTGTCGGGCTCCTGGATGCCCGCACCCTCGAGGAACACCACCAGATCGTGATCGCTGTAGGCGGTCCCGAGGATTTCGTCCCGGCCCCGGGAGTTCACGGTGACTCTCCGACCACCCGAGCTGGAGGGCCGGTGCACGACGATCGGTGCACTGCTCATGCCTCCCAGCGTGCCCCCGCCAGGCCCGCCCGGCGAGCCCGCTGCGGCGGTCAGGGACTGTCGCAGGAGTAGTAGAAGCGGCAACTCACGCCGGGGTCAGACGTGCGCCGCTCGCCGGGGCGCGGGTCGTACAGGCGACCGGCCGCTGGGGAACTGCCCAAGCTCGGTGGACAGCGCGGCGCCGTCATCGACTTCGGTGCAGGCGGGGTTCAGTGAGCGGGACGCCGTGCGCGGCCGTCACAGAGCGGGCGCGGCCACGCACGGCAGGAGCGCCCCGTGCTGTGCGTGGCGGGGAGCCCGCCAGCATCGTGGCATGGTCTATGACTGACTGGCGCGGGGCGCGTGGCTCCACATCGGCTGTTGCCTGTCTTGTCGCTTGCCGTGTGCCAAGCCCCAGCACTGTCGTTGATGTAGGAGTGGAGGGACTCGAACCCTCACGTCCGTAGGACACCGGGACTTGAATCCGGCGCGTCTGCCAGTTCCGCCACACTCCCCAGCACTTCAGCACTCACTTCACTCCGGCCCCGGACTCGACAAGGCCCGGGACCGGGTAGCAAACCCGTGCACCGCCGTCACGCCATACACGGAGCGCTGTGCTGTGAAGCGATCATCACGATATCCCAGGAACTCGCCGTCCCGGCCTACTTGGTGGGGGTTCGCCACCTGTGGCATCAGCCGGCCGCACGCAGGGCATAGGCGCAGAACGATCACGGCGAGGTCGTCGCAGGCCCCGCTGCTGACGCCAAGGTGCGCGAGCAGGGTGTGGGCGAGGCGTTGGGAGGTGTCCGGTAGAGCGGGCGAGTACGTCGATGAGGCCCGGCGTTCACCTGCACGGACGCCCTCTGTGGGGCTAGTAGACTGTCGCGGATAATTCCTGGGATAGAGGTGGCGCAGTTTGATGCGTGCGTCGTGGGTGGTGAACTGCCAGTTCACCTGACGTTGGTCGGTGTTGGTGGCGTTCTGCCAGGCTGAGAGTTC
>LRTP01000355.1 GCA_001550305.1 Streptomyces diastatochromogenes | reverse complement strand
GTCGAGCACGGCACGGTTGTCGACGGCGCGTGCCCACGTCGGGTCCCCCGCGCCGACGCCGTGGCGGACGACGGCGAGGTGGTGGCCCTCGACGGTGCCGGTGGCCCCCAGGCCGGGCTCCTCGGTGACGTCCACGGGCATGGAGAGTTCCAGACCCCGCGCCTGGGCGGCGTCGACCAGGGCATGAGCCAGGACGTGCGGTGAGAGCTGATCGAGCGAGGCCGTCAGCCGCAGGACCTCCGACGGCTCCCGGCCCGGTGCGGCGAGGACGTCGAGCACCCGTGGGCGGCCGGACGTCAGGGTGCCGGTCTTGTCCAACAGCAGGGTGTGGGCCCGGCCGAGACTCTCCAGGGCGCCGCCGTCGCGGACGACCACGCCGTAGCGGGAGGCCCGGGACAGGCCGGAGACGATCGCCACGGGCGCGGCGAGCAGCAGCGGGCACGGGGTGGCGACCACCAGGACCGCGACGGCCCGCACCGCGGAACCGCTGACCCACCAGGCCAGGCCCGCCACAGCCACCGACAGCGGCAGGAACCAGGCGGCGTACCGGTCCGCGAGCCGGACCACGGGCGCGGACTCGGCACCGGCCTGCCGCGCCAGCCGGACGATCTCCGCATAGGTGCTGTCCTGCTCGGTGGCGGTGGCCCGCAACTCGAACGCGCCGCCCGCGTTGACCACACCGCTGCGCACCCGCTCGCCGTCGGCACGCTCGACCTGCTGGGACTCCCCGGTGAGCACCGACTCGTCGAGCACGGCCGTGGCGCCGACGACCCGACCGTCGACCGGGACCACCTCGCCCGGACCGACGACCACCAGGTCACCGACCGCGACCTCGGCGAGAGACACCTCCCTGACCACGTCGAGGGTCCGGACGCGGGCGGAGCGCGGCGCATGTTCCAGCAGCGCGCGCAGATCGTGCGAGGCGCGCCGCTGGGCCGCGGCCTCCAGAGTCCGTCCGGAGGCCAGCATGAGCGCGATCAATGCCCCGGCCAGGTACTCCCGAACCGCCAGGGTCCCGCCGAGTGCCAGGACCGCGATGAGATCCACGCCAGCGTGTCCCCGTTGCAGGGCGGCCAGTACCCAGATGACGGCGGGCACGACAGCGATCACGGTGCCCAGACCCCAGCACAGGTCGGCGATGTCGGGCGCACCGGCGAGCCAGGCGACGCCACCGGCGGTCAGGGCGCCGGCGGTGGCCGCCAGCAGCAGTGGTTCGAAGCGTTGCCCGGAGAGCAGGGTGGCGGGGCGGCGGAACAGTTCCCACGGGATACGCCGGTTCATGGTGTGCCCTCGAATCTCGCGGCGGGTGCTTGCTGATGCCCTCCCTCTCCATCACACCGCTGAGACCGCACGTTCGGCAGGGGACGAACGGCCCCCGTCCGCGCGACCGTGCGGACAGGTGAGCCACGACGTGGGGCGACTGCCCGGGCCGCTTGCGCGCCCAGTGCCGCCGAGATCCCGTACGGCAAGCCCAACAGCCCCCGAGGCAGGGCCGTTCGGCCCCCCGGTCGCGGCCCTTCGGCATCCGGTGCCGTCCGTCCCGCGCCACCAGAGTGGTCGCTGTCGGGCACTGGTCCGACACTCTCCGATTCCCCGAAGGGATCACCACCATGGCCGTGCACGAGCACCCTCACCGGAGCCCGGGGTTCCACCTGCCGTCCTTCCGCAGGAACCGGGCCGCGTCCACCTCTGAGTCCGCCGTGTCGGCGAGCACCGACACGCACACCCTGCGGGCCTACTCCTTCGCCTCGCTGCGTCTGCTGACCGGATTCGTCTTCCTTTGGGCCTTCCTCGACAAGACCTTCGGGTTCGGCTACGCCACCCCCTCCGGCAAGGGCTGGATCGACGGCGGCTCGCCGACCAAGGGCTTCCTCAGCGGCGTCGCCGCAGGGCCGATGGAGTCCACCTTCCACTCCTGGGCGGGCGACACCTGGGCGGACTGGCTGTTCATGGCCGGACTCCTCGGCATCGGGCTCGCCCTGATCGGCGGGATCGCGCTGCGCCTGGCCGCGGTGGCGGGCACCGCGATGATGGCGCTGATGTGGGTCGCCGAGTGGCCGCCCGCCAAGCACCTGTCCGACGGCACGGCGAGCATGTCCACCAACCCGTTCGCGGACTACCACCTCGTCTACGCCGTCGTCCTCATCGCGCTGGCACTGGCCGCCGCCGGCGACACCCTGGGCGTCGGCAAGCTCTGGGCCAAGCTGCCGGTCGTCCGTGACCACGGCTGGCTGCGCTGACCGCGGAAGGGAGGACGGCACCCGGAAAGGGCCGCCCTCCCACGCCCGCCCCGCGGGTCCATAGGGCCGATCGGCCCCTTCCGGGGACCTGCGGCCCCTGCACCGCGAACCCCCACGACACGACGCTGGAACCGGGTCCTCGCGGTCCCGGTTCAGGAGGTGGAGAGCATGCCCCGCACCGTCACCGTAGGTCTCGACGGCTCGCCCGAGAGTCGTGCCGCCGCCGACTGGGCGGCCCGTGAGGCGAAGCTGCGCGGACTGCCGTTGAAGCTGGTCAACGTCTGGGAGCCCGTACCGGAGCCGATCGCCCAGGCCCCGCTGCTCGGCCCCGAGACCCACCAGCACTGGAGCGAGCGGATACCGCGTGAAGCGGCCGAGGAACTGCGGGCGGCCCACCCGGAGGTCGACGTGCTCATCAAGCAGGTCACCGGCCGGCCGGCCGAGGTACTGACCGACGCCGGGAAGGACGCCGAACCACTGGTGCTCGGATCCCGTGGCCTGAGCGGCGTGGGTGGATTCATGGTCGGCTCCGTCGGCCTGGCCGTGGTGGCGCACGCCGAGTGTCCGGTCGTCCTCGTACGGGCCGAAGGAGACACCTCGGGCACCGACTCCACCGTCCCGCCCTCCCGGCCCGTCGTGCTCGGCCTCGACACCAGGGCTCCTGACGACACCCTGATCGGCTTCGCCTTCGAGGCGGCCGTCCTGCACGGCGCCTCCCTGCGCGTCGTCCACGGCTGGAACGAGCCGCCCTACATCGCGTACGGCCTGCCCCCGGACCTGGAACTGAACGCCCGGCTCGGCGCTGAGGAGGCCGCCGCCGTGAGCGAGGTGCTGCGGCCGTGGCGGCAGAAGTTCCCGACGGTGGACGTCGTCGAGGACTCCCTGTCCGGGAAGGCGGCCAACCGCCTCGTGGACGCCTCGGCAGAGGCCTCCCTGGTCGTCGTCGGCCGCCGTATCCGCCGTTCCCCGCTCGGCGCCCACATAGGGCCCGTCACCCACGCCGTACTGCACCACGCCACAGCCCCCGTCGCCGTGGTCCCGCACGACTGACACCCGGCACAACTGATCACCCGGCACGACTCACCACCAGACACGCTTCACCATCCGAGGAGAGACCCCCATGAAAGCGGCAGTCGTACGAGCGTTCGGTGAACCCCTCGTCATAGAGGAGCGCCCCGACCCCGAGCCCGGCCCCGGCCAGGTCCGCATCCGGGTGGAGGCCTCCGGGCTGTGCCACACCGACATCCACGCCGCGCACGGCGACTGGCCGGTGAAGCCCAACCCGCCCTTCGTCCCCGGCCACGAGGGCGTGGGGCTCGTCGAGGCGCTCGGCGACGGTGTCACGCACCTCACGCTCGGCCAGCGCGTCGCGGTGCCCTGGCTCGGCTCGGCCTGTGGACGGTGCGAGCACTGCCTGTCCGGCTGGGAGACGCTCTGCGAGCAGCAGGTCAACACCGGATACGGGTGCGACGGCGGCTACGCCGAGAAGATGCTCGCCCGGGCCGACTTCGCCCAGCCGGTGCCCGACGGGATCTCCCCGCTCGACGCCGCCCCGCTCACCTGCGCCGGGGTCACGACGTACAAGGCGCTCAAGGTCGCCGGTGTCGGCCCCGCCCAGCTGGTCGCGATCTCGGGCGTCGGCGGACTGGGCCATCTGGCGGTCCAGTACGCGAAGATCGCCGGGGCGACGGTGGCGGCCATCGACGTCACCGACGAGAAACTCGAACTCGCCTCGGAACTCGGCGCCGACTTCGTCATCGACGCCCGCACGCACGACCCGGCCGAGGTGCTCAAGCGGTTCGGCGGCGCGCACGCGGCGATCGCGCTCGCGGTGAACGAAGCCGCGTTCGCCGCCGTGTACGGAGGACTCCGGCGCGGCGGGAAGCTCGTGATGGTGGCACTGCCCGCGCACGGGACGATCCAGGTCCCGATCTTCGACACCGTACTGAACGGCACGTCGGTGATCGGCTCGATCGTGGGCACCCGGCAGGACCTGGCCGAGGTCTTCGACCTGCACGCGGCGGGCCGCACCCGGGTCATCCGTGAGTCCCGGCCCCTCGTCTCCGTCAACGAGTCCATCGACGCGGTGCTGCACGGTCAGGTCAAGGCCCGGATCGTCTTCGACTTCGGTGAAGGACGGTGAGTGCGGTGGAGCTGCCCCTGGTCGTGGGCGTCGACGGCTCGGAGCCCAGCCTGCGCGCCGTGGACTGGGCGACGGACGAGGCCGCCCTGCGCGGCGTACCGCTGCGCCTGGTGTACGCCTCGCTGTGGGAGCGCTACGAGGGCGCCGCGCTCGCCGAGGGCGTCGGCAGGCCCGCGGAGCAGGTGATGGCCGACGACGTCGTCGAGGCCGCCGCGCGACGGGCCCACCGCCGGGCCCCCGAGGTGAAGGTCACCACTGACGTCCTGCCCGACGACGCGGCGAGCGTGCTGCTGAACGAGGCGCACACCGCCGCCGCGCTGGTCATCGGGTCGCGCGGCCGCAGCGGTCTCGCCGAACTGCTGCTCGGCTCGGTCAGCCTCACGGTCGCCGGCCGCGCCGCCTGCCCGGTGATCGTGCTGCGCGGCGACCAGGACAACCAGGCAGGGGCCAGGACGCACCGGCGCGTGGTCCTCGGAGTCGGCGAGGGACCGCACGGCACGGCGGCCACCCGGTTCGCCTTCGAGGAGGCCGAGGTCCGCAAGGCCACCCTGGACGCCGTACGGGCCTGGCGCTGCCCGGCGTACGAGAGCGCCGACGACCCTCTGCTCGAGGGTGAACCGGCCCGTTTGCACGAGCAGCGGGCCGCGGAGATCATGGAGTCGGCGCTGAGCAAGGCCGCGGCCGCGCATCCCGCGGTGGATCTGCACCGCAGGACCGCCGAGGGCAGCGCCCGCCGTATCCTGCAGGACGCCTCGGACGACGCCGACCTGCTGGTCGTCGGAGTCCGGCGCCACCACGGACTCGCCGGACTCCAGCTCGGCCGGGTCGCCCACACGCTCCTGCACCACAGCGCCTGCCCGGTCGCCGTCGTACCGCAACGGGGATGAGCGACTCAGAGGGTCGCCGCGTGGTCGGGGACGTACGTCTGCAGGTCGCGCGGCGGGCGCACATAGCCCGTCGACGGCGGCCGGGGCGGCAGTTCGAGAACCGGTGGCTTCACCTCGTGGTACGGAACGGAGCCGAGCAGGTGGGCGATCATGTTCAGGCGGGCCCGGCGCTTGTCGTCGCTCTCCAAGATGTACCACGGAGCCTCCGAGACGTCCGTGTGCACCAGCATCTCGTCCTTGGCCCGGGAGTACGCCTCCCAGCGGGTGATCGACTCCAGGTCCATCGGCGACAGCTTCCAGCGCCGCGTCGGATCCTTCAGCCGGCGCCGGAACCGCTTCTGCTGCTCCGCGTCGCTCACCGAGAACCAGTACTTGCGCAGCAGGATCCCCTCCTCGACGAGCATCCGTTCGAAGATCGGGCACTGGCGAAGAAAGAGCTGGTGCTCCTCCTTCGTGCAGAAGCCCATGACCTGCTCGACGCCGGCGCGGTTGTACCAGCTCCGGTCGAACAGCACGATCTCCCCGGCGGCGGGCAGATGCTCGACGTACCGCTGGAAGTACCACTGGGTGCGCTGGCGCTCGGTCGGCTTGGGCAGCGCCACGGTCCGTGCGACGCGCGGGTTGAGAAGCTCCGACACCCGTTTGATCGTGCCGCCCTTGCCCGCCGCGTCCCGGCCCTCGAAGATCACCACGAGCCGGGCACCCTCGGTACGCACCCACTCCTGAAGCTTCACCAGCTCCGTCTGCAGGCGCAGCAGCTCCCGCTCGTACGCCGCAACCGGCACCTTCGCCGTCTTCTCGCCGGCCATGCCGCCTCCTCCGCTCGATCACGCCCACCGATGCCACGCCCTGCGACACGCCTCGTGACGCACCTCGATGACTTACGGAGTCACCATGCCCAAGGCCGAACCGCCCAAGGTCGAACACCAGGACAGCACCGTACTGACCGACGACGAACTGCGCACCCTGGACGCCCACTGGCGAGCCGCCAACTACCTTGCCGTGGGCCAGATCTACCTGCTCGCCAACCCGCTGCTGACCGAACCCCTGACCCCCGCGCACATCAAGCCGCGGCTGCTCGGCCACTGGGGTACCTCGCCCGGCCTCAACCTGGTGCACACGCACCTCAACCGGGTGATCAAGGCCCGTGGTCTGGACGCGTTGTGTGTGTGGGGGCCCGGTCACGGCGGGCCCGCGGTCCTCGCCAACTCCTGGCTGGAGGGGACCTACAGCGAGACGTATCCGAGCGTCTCGCGGGACGCGGCCGGCATGGAGCGGCTGTTCCGGCAGTTCTCGTTCCCCGGTGGGGTGCCCAGTCATGTCGCGCCGGAGACCCCGGGTTCGATCCACGAGGGCGGTGAGCTCGGCTACTCGCTGGCACACGCCTACGGGGCCGCCTTCGACAACCCGGACCTGCTGGTCGCCTGCGTCATCGGTGACGGCGAGGCGGAGACGGGGCCGCTGGCCGCGTCCTGGCACTCCAACAAGTTCCTCGACCCGGTCCACGACGGCGCCGTGCTGCCGATCCTGCACCTCAACGGCTACAAGATCGCCAACCCGACGGTCCTGTCCCGGATCCCGGAGGCCGAACTCGACGAGCTGCTGCGCGGCTACGGCCACGACCCGATCCACGTCACCGGCGACGACCCGCACGAGGTCCACCGCGCGATGGCGGACGCCTTCGACCGGGCCCTGGACAGCATCGCGCTGATGCAGCGCACCGCCCGCGAGGACGGCGTGCCCGAGCGGGTGCGCTGGCCCGTGATCGTGCTGCGCACCCCGAAGGGCTGGACGGGACCGGCGGAGGTCGACGGCGTGCCCGTCGAGGGCACCTGGCGCGCCCACCAGGTACCGCTGGCCGCGGTCCGCGAGAACCCGGAACACCTGCGGCAGTTGGAGACCTGGCTGCGCTCGTACCGTCCCGAGGAACTCTTCGACGCCGAGGGGCGCCCCGTCGCCGATGTCCTCGCCTGCGTACCCGACGGCTCGAAGCGACTCGGCGCCACCCCGCACGCCAACGGCGGCCTGCTCGTCCGTGATCTGCCCATCCCGTCCCTCGACCGCTACGCCGTTCCCGTCGACAAGCCGGGCGCCACCCTGCACGAGCCCACCCGGGTCCTCGGCGACCTCCTCGAACAGGTCATGAAGGACACCTCCCACCGCCGGGACTTCCGCCTGGTGGGCCCCGACGAGACCGCCTCCAACCGGCTGGGAGCCGTCTTCGGCGCCACCGGCAAGGCCTGGCAGGCGCAGACCCTCCAGGTGGACGAACACCTGGACCGGCACGGCCGGGTCATGGAGGTCCTCTCCGAACACCTCTGCCAGGGCTGGCTGGAGGGCTACACCCTGACCGGCAGGCACGGGCTGTTCTCCTGCTACGAGGCGTTCGTGCACATCGTCGACTCGATGGTCAACCAGCACATCAAGTGGCTGAAGACGTCGAGGGAGCTGGCGTGGCGCGCCCCGATCGCGTCCCTCAACTACCTGCTCACCTCGCACGTCTGGCGCCAGGACCACAACGGCTTCTCGCACCAGGACCCCGGCTTCGTCGACCACGTCCTCAACAAGAGCCCCGAGGTCGTACGGGTCTATCTGCCGCCGGACGCCAACACCCTGCTGTCGGTGGCGGACCACGTGCTGCGCAGCCGCGACTACGTCAACGTGGTCGTCGCGGGCAAGCAGCCCTGCTTCGACTGGCTCTCCATGGACCAGGCCCGCGCCCACTGCGCCCGCGGTGCCGGGATCTGGGAGTGGGCGGGCTCGGCGAACGGGGATCGCGAACCGGACGTCGTCCTCGCCTGCGCGGGTGACGTCCCCACCCAGGAGATCCTGGCCGCCTCCGACCTGCTCCGCCGCCATCTGCCCGAATTGGCCGTCCGCGTCGTCAACGTCGTCGACATGACCCGGCTGCTGCCGCGCGATGAACACCCGCACGGGATGCGCGACTTCGAGTACGACGGACTGTTCACCACCGACAAACCGGTGATCTTCGCCTACCACGGCTACCCCTGGCTGATCCACCGGCTCGCCTACCGCCGCGCCGGCCACGCCAACCTCCACGTACGCGGCTACAAGGAGATGGGCACCACCACGACCCCGTTCGACATGGTCGTCCGCAACGACATGGACCGCTACCGCCTCGTCATGGACGTGATCGACCGCGTCCCCGGCCTCGGCGTCCGTGCCGCCGCCGTCCGCCAGCAGATGGCCGACGTCCGCACCCGTCACCACGCCTGGATCCGCGAACACGGCACCGACCTGCCCGAGGTCGCCGACTGGACCTGGACCGGCTGATCACCCGATCCACACCCCGCGATATCCCTCACCCCGCAAAGGAGTTCATCGCCATGACCGTACGCGTCGGCATCAACGGCTTCGGCCGCATCGGCCGCACGTATCTGCGCGCGGCACTCGACCGGGCGGAGGCCGGCACCCAGGACGTCGAGGTGGTCGCCGTCAACGACATCGCGCCGCCCGCCACCCTGGCCCATCTGCTGGAGTACGACTCGACGTTCGGGCACATCGGGCGGGAGGTCAGCCACGACGACAGCTCGATCACCGTCGACGGCCGGCGCATCTCCGTCTACGCCGAGCGAGACCCGGCGGCCCTGCAGTGGTCCGATCACGGCGTGGACATCGTCATCGAGTCCACCGGCCGCTTCCGTGACCGCGACGCCGCCGCCCTGCACCTGAAGGGCGGCGCCCACACGGTACTGCTCTCGGCGCCCGGCAAGAACGCGGACGCCACCATCGTCATGGGGGTCAACGACGACACCTACGACCCCCACAACGACCGGATCGTGTCCGCCGCGTCCTGCACCACCAACTGCGTCGCGCCCATGGTCAAGGTGCTCCACGAGGCCTTCGGCATCGAGCGCGGCGTGATGACCACCATCCACGGCTACACCAACGACCAGTCCCTGCTGGACGGTCCGCACAAGGACCTGCGCCGGGCCCGGTCCGCGGCCCTCAGCATCATCCCGACCAGCACGGGAGCCGCCCGCGCCGTCGGGCTGGTGCTACCGGAACTGGCCGGCGCACTGGACGGCATCGCCGTGCGCGTACCGGTGGAGGACGGGTCGCTCACCGACCTTGCGGTCGTGCTGAACCGCGAGACGACGGCGGAGGAAGTCAACGCCGCTTTCGCCGAGGCGGCGGACGGCCCGTTGAACGGCATCCTCCGTGTCTCGAAGGCGCCGATCGTCTCCCGGGACGTCATCGGCGATCCCTCTTCCTGCGTCTTCGACCCGGCCCTGACCCAGGCCAACGGCACCCTGGTGAAGGTCTTCGGCTGGTACGACAACGAGTGGGGCTACACCAACCGGCTCCTCGACCTCACCGCACTGGTGGCCGACGACCGATGAACTCGGAGCGGAGTGGCACGGTCCGCGTACCCCCCGCGCTGCGGGGCACGCGGGCCGTGGTCCTCGACACCGACGGCGTCATCACGGACTCCGCGCGGCTGCACGCCGCCGCGTGGAAGACGGCCTTCGACGCTTTTCTGAGCCCACGCGGCGAGCGCCCCTTCGACCCGCGCGAGGACTATCTGCGCCACGTCGACGGCAAGTCGCGCCTCGACGGCGCCGCGGCCTTCCTCGAAGCCCGGGGACTGCGGCCCTCCGATGCCGAGGTCCGCGCCGTCGCCGCCGACAAGGAGCGGCTGTTCACCGAGCGGCTGCGTGGCGGGGGCGTCGACGCCTACCCGGGCACGGTCCGCCTGCTGCGTGCCCTGCGGTCCGCCGGGATCCCGCTGGCCGCCGCCTCCGCCTCCCGGCACGCGTGCGAACTCCTCGAACAGGCGGGAGTGCGCGGTCTCTTCGACACACTGGTGGACGGAGCGGAGGCCGCTCGGCTGGGGCTGCCCGGGAAGCCCGACCCCGCTCTCTTCCTGGAGGCGACCCGCCGCCTCGGGGTTCCCGCCGAACACGCCGCCGTCGTCGAGGACGCCCTCGTCGGCGTCGAGGCCGGGCGACGCGGCGGATTCGGTCTCGTCGTGGGCGTCGACCGCGCCGGCACCCCGGCCACCCGGGCCGCCCTCCTGAAGCACGGCGCGGACCTGGTGGTCGAGGACCTCGCGGAGCTGCTCGAACAGGAGGGGAAATGAAGATGCTCGACTGGGTCTGGGCGTACGAGGGTTACGACCCGGCGCAGGAGCGGCTGCGCGAGGCGCTGTGCACCCTCGGCAACGGCTACTTCGCCACCCGGGGCGCGGCTCCCGAGTGCGCCGCGGACCCCGTCCACTACCCGGGCACCTATGCGGCGGGCTGCTACAACCGCCTCACCTCGGAGGTGGCCGGACACCGGGTCGAGAACGAGGACATGGTCAACCTCCCCAACTGGCTGCCACTCCGCCTGCGCACCGTCTCCGGGAGCTGGCTCACGCCCGACACCCACAAGGTCCTCGACCATCGCCAGACCCTGGACCTGCGCGCGGGCACGCTGGAACGCACGCTGCGCTACGAGGACGAACAGGGCCGGTGCCTCGCCGTACGGCAGGTGCGCCTTGTCCACATGGTCGACCCCCATCTGGCCCTGCTGCGCACGGAGTTGACGGCCCAGGGCTGGTCCGGGGAGATCGAGGTCGAGACGGCGCTCGACGGAACGGTCGCCAACACCGGAGTGGAGCGCTACCGCTCCCTCGCCTCCCGACACCTCACGGACGTCCGGACCGGCACCGCGGTGCCGGACACGATCTGGTTGGAGTGCCGGACCAGCGCCTCCGACATCAGGATCGGCCTGGCGGCCCGCACGGCCGCCGACGTACCTGCCCGGACCGTGGACGCACACGAGGACGCGCGGGCCGCTCAGCTGCAGCGGATCTACCTGGCCGACGGCCGGACGGTATGTGTGGACAAGACGGTCGCCCTGCACACCTCCCATGACCCGGCCAGCAAGGACCCGACGCACGCCGCGCTCGACCGGGTCGGCCGGGCTCCGGACTTCGCGACCCTGCTGGACTCCCACCGCACGGCCTGGCAACAGCTGTGGCGCAACGTCGAGCTGGACGTGCCGAACAGCGCGGGCCCGGTGCTGCGGCTGCACCTCTTCCACCTGCTCCAGACGCTCTCCCCGCACACCGCGGAGCTGGACGTCGGCGTCCCGGCGCGCGGACTGCACGGCGAGGCCTACCGCGGACACGTCTTCTGGGACGAGCTCTTCGTCCTGCCCTACCTCAACCTGCACCTCCCCGAGGTCTCCCGCGCCCTGCTCACCTACCGCCACCGTCGCCTCGAACAGGCCTGCCGGGCCGCGGTCGACGCCGGGCACACGGGCGCGATGTACCCGTGGCAGAGCGGCAGCGACGGCAGGGAGGAGACCCAGCAACTGCACCTCAACCCGCGCTCGGGGCGCTGGCTGCCCGACCACTCGCGGCTGCAGCACCACGTCGGCTCGGCGATCGCGTACAACGTGTGGCAGTACTGCGAGGCGAGCGGCGACACCGAGTTCCTGCACACCAAGGGCGTCGAGATGCTCGTGCAGATCGCCCGCTTCTGGGCCGGCCTCGCGGTGTACGACGGGGCGCTCGGCCGGTACAGGATCCGTGGTGTCGTCGGCCCCGACGAGTACCACGACGCCTACCCCGGCGCCGATCGGCCGGGACTCGACGACAACGCGTACACCAATGTCACCGCGGCCTGGGTGATCGCCCGCACCCTCGATGTCCTCTACGACCTGCCCGAACTGCCGCGCCGGGACCTCTGCGAGCGCACCGGCCTCGACGCGGCCGAACTCGCGAACTGGCAGGAGGTCTCCCGGAAGCTGTACGTGCCCTTCCACGCCGGGGTGATCAGCCAGTTCGAGGGCTACGGCGCACTGGAGGAGCTGGACTGGGACGGCTACCGGAGGCGCTACGGCGACATCCGGCGGCTCGACCGGATCCTGGAGGCCGAGGGCGACAGCGTCAACCGCTACCAGGCGTCCAAGCAGGCGGACGTCCTGATGCTGGGCTACCTCTTCTCGCCCGCCGAGCTCGCCGGGCTGTTCCGCAGGCTGGGGCACGAGGTGGACGACACCGTCTGGCGGCGCACCGTCGACCACTACCTGCGGCGCACGAGCCACGGCTCGACGCTGAGCAGCGTGGTGCACGGGTGGGTGCTGGCGCGGGCGCGGCGCGCGGAGGCGTGGACGTTCGTGCACGAGGCCCTGGCCGGGGACATCGCCGATCTGCAGGGCGGCACCACGGGGGAGGGCATCCACCTCGGAGCCATGGCCGGCACCCTCGATCTCGTCCAGCGCTGCCTGACCGGTCTGGAGATCAGGGGCGGCCTGCTGCGGCTGGATCCGGTGCCGCTCCCCGAGTTCTCCGAGTATGGCTTCGCGATCCGCTACCGCGGCCACCGTGGGGTTCAACTGCGGCTGACAGCAGATGAGTTGAAGATTGCCGTGCCCGCTTCCGACCGGGACCCGATCAACATCGCACTCGCGGATCGCACGGCGTCCGTGGCGCCCGGGGAATCCCGCTCCCTCAGCCTGCCGGACCGGTGACCGTACGCTTGCGCATCAGTGCGGCACCACGGCCACCGGGTACTCGGTGTGCTCCAGCACGTCCCGCACAGTGGGGCCGAGTGTCCGGCCCGCGCGGCCGACCACCAGGAGTTCCGCTGAGGCCGACGCCTGGAGCAGGGCGGCCGACGGGCTCAGCAGGCGGACGTCCTCGTAGACGTCCACCTGCGGGTACTTCTCCCGCCATGGCCGCAGCGCGTCCGACAGCAGCTGCACTTCCTGGTCCTCCCATGCGCCCCGGTCCTCCTCCGGCAGCGCGTACGGCATCCACCGTTCGGCGCGGGAGGGCAGCCGCCAGGCGTGCACGGCGTGCAGCCGGGCACCGCGGCGCCGGGCGGCGTCGAACGCGAAGTCCACGACGGCGCTCGCCGGTTCGCGGGCATCCACGCCCAGAACCACCTGGCCCGCACGCCACTCGCCGCCCCTACGGCCATGGCCGCCGCCCGGCACGAGCACCACCGGCGGGTTCGAGCGGGCCGCCACTTCATGGGCCACGGAACCCACGGCCGGCACCGGGACGCCGTCCTCGCCGCGCAGGCCGAGAACGATGCACGAGGCCCGCGAGCCCAGCGAGAGCAGCGCCGCGGCGATCCCGCCGACCGGTTCGGCCCCCTCGATGTGCACGACCCGCAACGGCAGCCCGCGCAGCCGCGCGTCCTCCGCCGCCCACTCGGCCGCCGCCCTGCTGGGCGCGGAGGCGTAGACCCCGACAACGATCGGCTCGGTCATGGCCGTTCTTCCCTCCATGCGTACGGGAATCCAGGGTGTCCACCCTCCGCCGTGGAACGGCCCACGAGACAGGGGCCGACCGGCCCATGCGGCGCGCCCGACCAGCCCCTGGGGCGGACCCGCGCATCGCTGGATGCTCGAAAGGTCGAGAGATTTTGAGGAGGCCCGAGATGACGGACGACGAGCGCGACCGCCCCACCGTGCACGCCCTGCTCGCGGACGGCACCACCGTGTGCATACGGTCCGTGCGGCCCGGTGACCACGACCAGCTGCGAGGGCTCTACGAGGAGATGTCACCGGAGCACCTCCGGCTGCGGTTCTTCGCAGCCAGCCGCCGCTCCGCCG
>LRTP01000354.1 GCA_001550305.1 Streptomyces diastatochromogenes | reverse complement strand
CCGGGCCCCGGGTCGAGGCGGAAGGCATACCGAAGCTGCATGATCCGGACGCTAACACCCACCACCGACAACCCCGACCCGATCAGCCGAACCCAGCCCCGCCGGACCACTCCTGCACTGCCGTCATACGGGCAACACCGGCCCAGACGCAACGCTGCACGGCTCCGCAGGGCAGCGCTGCGGGCGCTCCGCGCCCGCTCCACCCGGCACCGCGACGCTAAACGCGTCGCAGCCACCGGATGCGCTTCACCCCCAGGCTGAAGCCTGGAGTACTACGCAAGAAGCCCGGGAGCCGATGCCCGGGAGGAAGCCGGGCGGCCGGGGTACCAGCGCGAAGGCCTCGGAGCACCGGAGGATTTCGCCGGTCGCCTGGGAGAGGACGTCAGCGACATCCGGGTTCATGTTCCAGCCGGCGGCCAGGTCGGCGTTCCAGATGGAGGCGGCCACTTCCCGCAGGCGGGCCTCCTCCTCCGGGGAGAAGTCGCTCTGGCCGAAGGCGTGCACGGCTGCCGGGGGCGTCGCGGCCGGGGATGGCCCGGCGGCGGCCGAGGCCGCCGTGCCCGAGACTCCGAGAAGAAGTGCGGCTGTTGTGGCCGCCGCCACCGTGTACGTGGCCCGTCTGCCGCCCATGCTGATCGGTTCCCTCTGCGGATGCGCCCGGGGCCTGCCGCCCGGGCAGGGCCGACGCTGTCATGTGCCGTACATACGCGTCAACGGCGACAATCTGCCACCAGCGGCCGACGGTTGCTTCTTGATGGCGGCGCACCAGGACGCCGCCCGAGACGCCGTCGTACGGAGGCAGCCAGGCATCCGTCGGGGCTCGCGGGGCACCATGATGGTGGCGGGAACCACCCGTGCGGGCGACGACGTACGTCCGCCCTGGACGGCCCACCCCGAATTCGCGGTGTTCCGAGAGGGGCATGGACGGGAGTGGCCCGGTTCACATGGCATAACGGGGGCGTCACCGACAGCATGGTCCTCGTCACCGGCAGGCCGAAGGGATCCAGGATGTTCCGCAAGGTGCTGGTCGCCAACCGCGGCGAGATTGCGATTCGCGCGTTCCGCGCTGGCTATGAACTGGGCGCGCGAACCGTGGCCGTCTTCCCTCACGAGGACCGAAACTCGCTGCACAGGCTGAAGGCCGACGAGGCCTACGAGATCGGCGAGCCGGGGCACCCGGTGCGGGCCTATCTCTCCGTGGAGGAGGTCGTCCGTGCCGCACGCAAGGCGGGTGCGGACGCCGTGTACCCGGGCTACGGGTTCCTGTCCGAGAACCCGGAACTGGCGCGCGCCTGCGAGGAGGCGGGCATCACGTTCGTCGGTCCGGACGCCGCCACGCTCGAGCTGACGGGAAACAAGGCCCGCGCCGTGGCGGCAGCCCGGGCGGCCGGCGTGCCGGTCCTCGGCTCCTCGGCGCCCTCCACCGACGTCGACGAACTGGTCCGCGCCGCCGAGGACGTCGGCTTTCCCGTGTTCGTCAAGGCGGTCGCGGGCGGCGGAGGGCGCGGTATGCGGCGGGTCGAGGACCCGGCCACACTGCGTGAGTCCATCGAGGCGGCCTCCCGCGAGGCGACGTCGGCGTTCGGCGACCCCACCGTCTTCCTGGAGAAGGCCGTCGTCGATCCGCGCCACATCGAGGTGCAGATCCTCGCCGACGGACAGGGCAACGTCATCCACCTGTTCGAGCGTGACTGCTCGCTGCAGCGCCGCCACCAGAAGGTGATCGAGCTGGCGCCCGCGCCGAACCTCGATCCGGCCCTGCGGGACCGGATCTGCGCCGACGCGGTGCGGTTCGCCCGTGAGATCGGCTACCGCAACGCCGGCACCGTGGAGTTCCTCCTCGACCGCGACGGCAACCACGTCTTCATCGAGATGAACCCGCGCATCCAGGTGGAGCACACGGTCACCGAGGAGGTCACCGACGTCGACCTCGTCCAGGCCCAGCTGCGCATCGCCTCGGGCGAGTCGCTGGCGGACCTCGGGCTCTCCCAGGAGACGGTCACCCTGCGCGGTGCCGCGCTCCAGTGCCGTATCACCACCGAGGATCCGGCGAACGGCTTCCGCCCCGACACCGGCCGGATCAGCGCCTACCGTTCGCCGGGTGGCTCGGGTATCCGTCTGGACGGCGGTACCACGCACGCGGGTACGGAGATCAGCGCGCACTTCGACTCGATGCTGGTCAAGCTCACCTGCCGGGGCCGGGACTTCAAGTCCGCGATCGGCCGTGCCCGGCGTGCCGTGGCCGAGTTCCGCATCCGGGGCGTCGCCACGAACATCCCGTTCCTCCAAGCCGTGCTGGACGACCCCGACTTCCAGGCCGGGCGGGTCACGACGTCGTTCATCGAACAGCGGCCGCACCTGCTCACCGCCCGCCACTCCGCCGACCGCGGCACCAAGCTGCTCACCTACCTCGCCGATGTCACGGTGAACAAGCCGCACGGCGAACGCCCCGAGCTGATCGACCCGGTCACCAAGCTGCCCCCGCTGCCCGCCGGTGAGCCGCCCGCGGGTTCCCGGCAGCGCCTCGTCGAACTCGGCCCGGAAGGCTTCGCCCGGCAGTTGCGCGAGTCGCCGACCATCGGCGTCACCGACACCACCTTCCGCGACGCCCACCAGTCCCTGCTCGCCACCCGGGTGCGCACCAAGGACCTCCTCGCCGTCGCCCCGGCCGTGGCCCGGACCCTGCCCGAGCTGCTGTCCCTGGAATGCTGGGGCGGCGCCACCTACGACGTCGCCCTGCGCTTCCTCGCCGAGGACCCCTGGGAACGCCTGGCGGCCCTGCGCGAGGCCGTGCCCAACATCTGCCTCCAGATGCTGCTGCGCGGCCGCAACACCGTCGGCTACACGCCCTACCCGACCGAGGTGACCGACGCCTTCGTCCAGGAGGCCGCGGCCACCGGCATCGACATCTTCCGCATCTTCGACGCGCTCAACGACGTCGGCCAGATGCGCCCGGCCATCGATGCCGTACGGGAGACCGGGACGGCGATCGCCGAGGTCGCCCTGTGCTACACGTCCGACCTGTCCGACCCGTCGGAGCGGCTGTACACCCTGGACTACTACCTCCGCCTCGCGGAGCAGATCGTGGATGCCGGCGCGCACGTCCTGGCCGTCAAGGACATGGCCGGTCTGCTGCGGGCGCCCGCCGCGGCCACGCTCGTGTCGGCGCTGCGCCGCGAGTTCGACCTGCCGGTGCACCTGCACACCCACGACACCGCGGGCGGTCAGCTCGCCACCTACCTCGCCGCGATCCAGGCCGGCGCCGACGCGGTGGACGGCGCGGTCGCCTCCATGGCGGGCACCACCTCCCAGCCGTCGCTGTCGGCGATCGTCGCCGCCACGGACCACTCCGACCGGCCCACCGGTCTGGACCTGGGGGCCGTCGGTGACCTGGAGCCGTACTGGGAGAGCGTGCGCAGGATCTACGCGCCCTTCGAGGCGGGCCTGGCCTCGCCGACCGGACGCGTCTACCACCACGAGATCCCCGGCGGCCAGCTGTCCAACCTGCGCACCCAGGCGGTCGCCCTCGGCCTCGGCGACCGCTTCGAGGACATCGAGGCGATGTACGAGGCGGCGGACCGTATCCTGGGCCACCTGGTCAAGGTCACCCCCTCCTCCAAGGTCGTCGGTGACCTCGCCCTGCACCTGGTGGGTGCCGGGGTGGCGCCGGAGGACTTCGAGGCGACACCGGACAGGTTCGACATCCCCGACTCCGTCATCGGCTTCCTGCGCGGCGAACTGGGCACCCCGCCCGGCGGCTGGCCGGAGCCGTTCCGCACCAAGGCGCTTCAAGGCCGTGCGGAGGCCAAGCCCGTACCGGAGCTGAGCGCCGAGGACCGTACGGGCCTGGAGAAGTCCCGGCGTTCGACCCTCAACCGGCTGCTGTTCCCCGGGCCGACGCGCGACTTCGACACCCGCCGCCAGGCCTACGGTGACACCAGCGTGCTGGACAGCAAGGACTTCTTCTACGGGCTGCGCCCCGCCAAGGAGTACTCCGTCGACCTCGAGCCCGGCGTGCGGCTCCTCATCGAGCTCCAGGCCATCGGTGAGGCGGACGAACGCGGTATGCGCACCGTGATGTCCTCCCTGAACGGCCAACTGCGGCCGATCCAGGTCCGTGACAACGCGGCGGCTTCCGATGTACCGGTGACCGAGAAGGCCGACAGGGCCAACCCCGGACACGTGGCGGCGCCGTTCGCCGGTGTGGTGACGCTCGCGGTCGCCGAGGGCGACGAGGTGGAGGCCGGTGCGACCGTGGCCACCATCGAGGCGATGAAGATGGAAGCTTCCATCACCGCCCCGAAGGCGGGCCGGGTGACCAGGCTGGCCATCAACCGGATCCAGCAGGTGGAAGGCGGCGACCTGCTCATCGAGGTCGGCTGAGGCCCGACCTGCGGCCGCCCGCCTGATCTTCGACAGGCGGGCGGCGAGCGGGGTGCTATGGAGCCGCGGCGCGGAGTGCGAGGGTTTCGCGTGCGCGGGGTGCCGCGGTGTCGCGGCCGGTCGTGTGCCGACGCCAGTGCCGCATCAGGCAACGTCCGCCCTGTCGACCACCTTGCGTAGGCGTGTGTCGGCAGCGTGCTTGTTCCGCCGGATGCCACGGGCCGCGACGTCTGCGCGGACCTGCTCGGAGGAGCACGCCTTGCCCGCGAGCAGCGCGTTCGGTGCGGTTCGTGGTCACCGAGGCCGGTAGGCGGTGGCCAGCACGGAGACGGTGACCTGATCGGGCGGGAAGCCGTCATCGTTCAGGTCCGCATGGCTCACGTGGCGTGCGCTCGGCGTCATCGCCACCAGGTCCAGGGCACCCAGTCTCGTCAGGGTCACGGGATACTCCACCTGTTCGGTGACGGCGGCCTCGAAGAAGGGGTCCAGCGCCCGGTGCAGGCGCTGTTCCTTGGTCGGGTCGATCGTGACCATCGCAGGCAACCGGCCGCGCAGCTCGACCAGGTGCCGCCCGGTGGGACGGACCACGATCAACCGGCCGGTCGGGCGCAGCACGCGGTGGAACTCGGCCGGGTTGCGCGGGGCGAACACGTCCAGCACGACATCGGTCACCCCGTCGGCCAGCGGGAAGGGACGGAAGATGTCCCAGGCCACCGCCGCGGCTCGGTCGTGGGCACGGGCCGCCGAGCGCAGCGCGCGCACCGATGTGTCCAGACCCAGACCACGGGCGCCGGGCAGCCGGTCGAGTACGCCGGCCAGGTAGTAGCCCGTGCCGCAGCCCACGTCCACAACCGTGGCCCGCTCAGACACGGCGTCGGCCGCCAGGCGGGCCCCGACCTTGCGGATGGGCGTATAGGTGCCGGTGGAGAGGAATCGGCCCCGGGCCTGGACCATGGTCGCGTCGTCGCCGTCCGGCATCGCCCTCTCTGCCTTCCGATCACAGGAAGCAGCAGTGCGGGGTGCTCATGAATGCCACGTCATGAGTCTACGAGCATCGGCGAAGCCCTTCACGCCCCACCGAAGTTGGGAGACACGGCCCAGTGCCGCATCAACCAACGATTGCCCTCGAATACAGGCCTTGTCCGGCCCCATCATCGTGTGATGACCGAGCGGACGGGAGCGGATGCCCCGGACCGTGGCTCGGTGCCACGGTCCGTACCGGCGGTGCGGCGCTCAGGTGGTCGGCGGCCCGGTCACCGTGCCCTGGGCCTGCGCGAGTCCGTTGGCCCACAGCTGGTCGACACGCGAGCGCTCGGTGACGTTCGGGTAGCGGTTGGTGCAGGACGGGCCGGCGCTGCCGCCCGACATCAGCTCACTGCACAGCCCGTTGTAGTCGTCCGGCAGGCCCAGTACGTGCCCGGTCTCGTGGGTGGCGACGCGGACCGAGTCGTACTGCTGGCTCTGGGTGTAGTCGAGGAAGACGTAGCCACTTCCGTGGCCGTCGGTGGAGGCGTAGGAGCCGCGCGGGTCGTTGCCCTCGTAGTAGGAGAAGTCGGCACCGCTCGACGCCTCCTGGAGCTTGACGTTGGACTCGGAGCTGTTCCAGATCGAGGCCGCGCTCGATATCTGCGAACGGAAGCTCGGTGCCTGGGAGGCGTTGTAGTAGACAGTCACCGCCTGCGCGTACGGCTGTGCGGCGCGCTTCTCGGCGACGGACTTGAGCACGGCCTCGAAGAACGCCTTGTTGTTCGCGGCCTCCTCACCCGACCCGGCGTACCGTGCCACGGAGGTACCGGCGGCAGCGGACGGGGCGGCGGCCGTCTTGGCGCTCGCCGGCACCGCCACGCCCAGCGCGCTGGAGGCCAGACCCAGGCCGAGAGCGAGGGCGAGGAGTCTCGCGGACGTTCGGGACGACTTCATGTGGGGGGGCTCCTACTCACTCGGTGACGCCGAGGGCACGGTGTGCGGTCGACGCTGCGTGAACACCGGTTCCGAACTGCGGCGACGTCCTGTGGGTCGCCATTCTTAGAACGGCTCGACAGGGAGCGCAAAGGGTCCAGCCACTACGTCGCCTCGTAGGTCCGGGGACCTCGCCAGGGGCAGTGCACGGGTCTCCGGTCCGCACATGGCGGCAGAACAGGAAGCTGTCGCGGCGTCAGAAGCCTTGCCTCACAGGGCAACGGGCGTGCGGGCCCGCCGGGCGGAATCCCGGGACGCGCGGCAGGATCCGCATCCGGGCCAAGACGGACAAATCCTTAGATGTCCGCCAAGTCGCGTCTACTAAGTGGGACGGTTGGTTGGTGGGGCGCTGTGACCGACGTCATAGAACATGAGCTTTCGTTTCTTTCGCGCCCCACCGGGCCCGGGGGCGCCCCCCTAGGGAGTCGCCCTCGGCCCGCAGCGTGAGGGAGAGGTCGGTGGGTTCCTCGCCCGCCTCCAGCAGCGTGTCCGCCGCACCCGGTGGCTTCGGGACTAGGCGGCCCGGGCTGTCGTCAGCCACGCGCACGAGGTGCGTGCCCGGTCGTGGAGTGCCGACTGCACTCCGGCCCTTCCATCGGCAGGCGCCGATCCGCGTGGGGAGTCTCACCCGGGTCTCCAGCACGTCTCCCGCGCACAGGAGAAAACCGTCCGGAAGGTGCCGGTGTGGCAGCTCACGGCATGATGGATCGGGTGGACCCGATGAATGACACGGAGGGCCGGCCCCGAACGGGCTGGGGAGTACTCACCCAACGGGATTTTCGTCTGCTCTGGGTAGGCGAATCCGTGAGTGGGTTGGGCAACAGCATCACCGTCGTGGCCCTGCCGCTGATCGCGGTGGAGGTGTTGGACGCCGACTCCACCGCCGTGGGTCTGCTCGCCGCGGCGGTGTGGCTGCCCTGGTTGCTGGTGGGGCTGCCCGTGGGCGCCTGGGTGGACCGGATGCGCAAACGCCCATTGATGATCGCGTGCGATCTGGTGGCCGGCGCGGCGCTGTTGAGCGTTCCGGCGGCGGCGGCTCGACGCGCTCACCCTTCAGCACCTGGTCGTCGTCGCGCTGACCTGCGGCACCGCGGCAGTGTGCTTCAACACCGCCTACCACTCGTACATCCCGATCGTGCTCGACGGCCGTAACCTCTTGGAGGGCAACGCCAAACTGCAGGGCAGCGAGGCCGCCGTCCAGGTCGCCGGGCCGGGGGCGGCAGGGCTGCTCGCCCAGGCGTTCGGCGCGGTGGCCGGGCTCCTCGCCGACGCCGTGACGTTCCTGATCTCCGTGGTCTGCCTGCAGCGGATGAGGGTGGTCGAGCCGGACCATACTCCCGGCGCGGAACGCGCTCCTCTCCGACGGCAGATCGTCGAAGGGCTCCGTTTCGTGGGCCGGGATCCGTATCTGCGGCCCATGGTCACCTGGGGTGCCGCGATCAACATGGCGCTGATGGGCTACCAAGCGGTACAGGTCGTGTTCCTGGTTCGCACCGTCGGACTGAATCCGGCCACGGTCGGGCTGTTGCTGACCAGCGGCAGTGCCGGCGGCATCGCGGGCGCGCTGCTGGCCAACGGGTTCAGTCGGCGGTTCGGCACCGCGCGCGGGCTGCTTCTCCTGCAGGCCGCCACCGCGCCGTTCGCGCTGCTGATGCCGCTGATCACGGCGGGGCCGGAGCTACTGCTGTTCGCGACAGGCGGCTTCTTCGTCGGAATCGGCATCTCCGTGGCCAACATCGTGGTCGGCAGCTTCCGGCAGACCTACTGCCCACCGCACCTGCTCGGCCGGGTCGTGGCGACGACCATGATGATCAATCACAGCACCATCCCCGTCGGATCCTTGCTCGGCGGCGTGCTGGGCGACGCGGTGGGGTACCGGCCCGCCATGTGGATCATGACGGGCCTCGTCGCGCCCCGCTGGCTCATCCTCGCGATGAGCCCCATGCGCCGCGAGCGTGACCTTCCGCGGACCTACGAGCCGGAACGGATCTGTGGGACGTCCTTGACGAACACGAGCCCGTCGCTGTCCGCCAAGTGGGCCGGATCCAGCGGGGAGTAGCCGAACCAGGGGGACACGCGGGGCGCGGGCGGCGTGTCGCCGAGGGCGGTGGCCAGCCGCGGGGCGTCGATGACGCAGCGGTCCTCCGGGAGCCCGTACAGGAGTCCTTCGACGGTGTCCGGCGGCGGGGTGTCCACTCCCTGGTGCCGGATCGTGCCGAGGGCCGTGGCCACGAAGGCGTACTCCTCGCCGAGTCGGGCGCTCACCAGCGCACCGGCGCTCCACCACTCCAGAGGCATCCCACCCATCCGCGTCGTGCTCTTGGCCCGCTGGAGATGGCCGTTGTGGGCGTGGATGAACGCCGGGCCCCGTTCGGCGAGGGCGAGGAGGTTGTGGGCCATCATCTGGTCCCGCAGGCCCACCAGCCGGGTCATACGGCTCGGTGAGGAGTGGGCCATCCAGTAGTGGTAGCGCAGCAGGCCGATGGCGGTGCGCCCGTACAGGCGCGCCTGGTCCCAGTCGTCCCGCGGGGTCGCCCTGATCAGGTGTGGCGTCTGCGTGTCGAGCAGCGCCACCAGATCGTCGGCGAGCAGCCGCAGCCGGCCGGCCTCGGCCGACTGCCCCACGGACTGGGCCGGGTCCATCATCGCGGCGGGGTCGGTCCATCGGTCGTCGGCGCCGAGCAGGCGGTCGAGTGTGTCCTCGGTGCAGGGGAGCAGGCCCGCGTCCACCCGGGCCGAGAGGTAGCCGTGGAGTGCGGTGAGGGCCTGCCGGGGGCTCGCGGCGCCGGTGATCTCCAGCGGGCCGTCGAAACCGGCGAAGCGGAGCCGTTCCGGCGCGGGCCTGCCGTCGTTGTAGGCCCGCATCCAGCGCACGAGTTCGCGGTTGGCCGCGAAGGCGCCCCAGCTGTGGCTGAATCCGTGCTCCATGACCTCCTCGAGAGTGCCTGTGCCCGAAGTGACGTAGTCGTCCACGACCAGGCCCATCACGCAGTCGCTCTCGATCGCGATCGTCCGGTAGCCCTCCTGTTCGACGAGCTGCCGGAAGAGCTCGTTGCGCAGGTCGAGCAGAGTGTCCTCGCCGTGGGTGGGCTCGCCCAGGGCGAGCAGCCGAGGCCGCGCCGGGAGCAGCCTCATCACGGCGGCGGCCTCGACGGCATGGGCGGTGTCCTTGATGTCAGTCGCCATGCCTTCAACGGTATCGTTGAACCTTCGGTTGAAACTTTCCCGCGATATCGTCGGTCTCATGGGGCGAAACCTTCAAAACGGTGAGCGGCTCAGGCCGATTGATCTGGCGCGCGGGCACCGTCTGTCCACACAGGCGGTCAGGAACTACGAGGAGGCCGGCATCCTTCCGGCCGCCGGCCGCACACCCCACGGCTACCGCACCTATACCTCGCTGCACGCCGGGGCCCTGCGCGCGTTCCTCGCCCTGGTGCCCGGCCACGGCCACCGGACGGCGACGTCGATCATGCGGGCGGTGAACCAGGGCGCGGTCGACGAAGCGCTGCGCCTCGTCGACGAGAGCCACGCGCAGCTCCTCGACGACCGGCGGACCCTCCAGGCCGTGGAGCGCGCCCTCCGCGGCCTGGAGCCCGCTGCGGCGTCCGAGCCCAACGCGGTGTCCGGGCCCGCCGGCAGGTTCATCGGGCCGCTGGCAGGAGAGCTCGGCATCCGACCCGCGACGCTGCGCAAGTGGGAGCGCGCCGGGCTGGTACACCCGCGCCGCGACCCGCGGACCGGCTACCGCGTCTACGACGAGGCCGACATGCGGGACGCCCGGCTGGCACATCAACTCAGGCGGGGCGGCTACCTGTTGGACCAGATCGCCCCGCTGATCGCCCAGGTGCGGGCGGCCGGCGGGCCGGAGCCGCTGGAGGCCACCCTGCGCGACTGGCACGGTCGGTTGTCCGCCCGCGGGCGGGCGATGCTGGCCGGGGCCGCCGAGCTGGAGGCGTACCTCCGCGAGCGCGGATGAGATTCGATCCACCCCGGTCGGCGCTCAGTCCACCCCGAACCGGCGGTGGATCACCTCCGCGATCCGCGCCGACGCCCGGCACTGATCCTCACCTCAGCCATGCGCGCCCGGGCCGGCATCCAACTCGCCCTCCAGCCGGACCAGTTGGTCGTCAGCCGGCCTCCGGCGGGCGCCCCGGCGTTGTCCTGCCCGGACGGGCGCCTGGCCGCCCCCTCGGCCGGAGAGGCCGGTTCAGCCGATCTTGCGA
The DNA here is from genome assembly GCA_001550305.1 of Streptomyces diastatochromogenes. Classification (GTDB taxonomy): domain Bacteria; phylum Actinomycetota; class Actinomycetes; order Streptomycetales; family Streptomycetaceae; genus Streptomyces; species Streptomyces mirabilis_D. Next base: position 3,298 of record LRTP01000354.1, on the reverse strand, counting down.
GCCACGCCCCCGTAGAAGCCGATCTCGCCGGATCGTGCCGGCGGCGTGGCGTCCGGGCGCCAGAACGGGACCTGGGCCAGGCCGGGCTCGACCAGTTCGAAGCCGTCGAAGAACCGCTCCACCTCGGCGCGGGTCCGCAGGTTCAACGTGGCGGTGGCGTTGTTGTAGACAGCCTGCGCCTCGCTGCGGTCGGCGAAGTCGCCCGTGGCGTGCGAGAGCACGAGGAAGCTGCCGGCCGGCAGCGCGTCGCGAAGGGCGGCGACGGCCTGATCCGGCTTCTCCGCGTCGGTGATGAAGTGGAGGATGGCGACGAGGAGCAGGGCGACCGGTTGGTCGAAGTCGATGACTCGGCGGACGTCGGGGTGGTCGATGACCGCCCGCGGATCACGCAGGTCGGCGAGCACGATGCTGGTCGCACCGGAGCGGCTGAGCAGCGCGTCGGCGTGTGCCTTCACGATCGGATCGTTGTCGACGTACGCGACGCGCACGTCCGGGGCCACCTCATGGGCGGTCTCGTGCACGTTCGGGGCGGTGGGCAGCCCGGTGCCGACGTCGAGGATCTGACGGACGCCGCTGCTGACGACGTAACGGACCGCGCGTTGCAGGAAGGCGCGGTTGGCCTGCACGCCGATCCGCACCTCGGGTGCCGCGGAGGCGAGTTGGTCGCCGGCCTGTTGGTCGACCTCGTAGTTGTCCTTGCCGCCCAGCAGGTAGTCGTAGATCCGCGCAGGGTGTGGCCTGCTCGTGTCTATCTCCCCGGTGCGGAAGCCGTCCTGACTCACGCTGCGCTCCTCTCGACGACTGCCCCGGCCACCTTGCCCGCGAGCGGCTGACGACAGCTTCGCATATCAACTGCCGTGCCCATGACCGCTGTTACCGGCGCGAGCGGTACCGTCACGGTCGGTGCGCGCAGGAGGCCCCCTCGACCGAGGTCGTCGGGCCCGGTGTCGCACGGCTGGCGGTCGACTGGGCCCGCCCGTCCCATGGAAGTCCGTGTCAGTGAAGGGAGCGACATCCTCATGCTGGTCCATGCGTCCTCGTTCACGGTCGACCTCGGCGAGAACGGCTACCTGATCGGCTTCACCGACGACTACGAGTACCCGCGGGAGATGCCCTTCGGCTGGCGCTGCGGTCCGGCCACCGACGCCGGCGCCGTCGTCCTCACCACCACCGACACCGGCCCCCTCCAGCTGACCGTCCAGGTCCACAACGCCCCGCCGGCACCCGAAACCGGCGCCGAGTGGGAGCCCGCCGAGGAGATCAGCCTGTGCGCCGACCTCCCCACTCTCTGCCTCGCGACCCTAGAACAGGGCGACATCCTCGACGCATGGCCGGAGGAGGAACCTCCCCTCCACCTCCCGCCCTCGCCGGACGGCACCGACTGGGTGCGGATGCGCCTGTACTGCCACACCGACGACCCCGAACCCGGCATCGGGGACCACGGGGAGCGCCACCTGGTCCAACTCTGGCGCGCACCCCGGACGCCCCCTGTGCACCCCGAAATCACCGAGGCGGACCGCCGCGCCCGCGTCGACTACGCGGCGGACATGGCCATACCCGGCATGGCAGAGTCATGCCATGCCTCTTTCGACATCCGGCCGACCCGGCAGCCCGACGATGACGGGTCTGGCCCTTGTCGCCGTCCTGTGTCTGGGCGGCTGCGGTGAGCAACACGCCACGGGCTCGACGGCCGGAGCTCCTACGGCCACCTCTCGGAGCACCGCTTCGGCGGCATCGGGAGCCTCTCCGTACGTGGAGCCGGGGGCCGGCGACGGCGCTCCCCACTACAACGAGAACAACGGCTACCGCCGCCCGGGAGCCATGTCGCCCGCCAGTGCGACGGACGCGGCGAGGGAAGCCGATCGCATCAGGCCGGTCCTGAAGCGGCTGTGGGAGCAGAAGAAGTGGGACCCCGCGACGGTGCGCGCGGCACTGCTCCACCTCGGTTACGAGGAAGAGCGGACCGGGTCGAACGGGAAGCCGCACGGCGGGACGCTGATGGTCCGGGCCATGAACTCGCGTTTCACGGACGGTCGCGAGGTCACGCCCGAGGGAGCGTTGGCCGGCCTTCGCGTCCACACCGACGCCTGCGTCACGGCGTTCGTCCAGAAGTCCAACTACGAGGTGACGACCAACGGCCCGTACCCGGAGACCGGGTGCTTCGAGCCGCCGTCCGGCCACTGAGCAGTCCACGGGGTCCCACGTCGTCACCCTTGAGTGGAGCGCGACCTGTGCCTCGCCCCGGTGCCCATCGGTGACCGTCTCGGCCACCCCGGAACGCCACACGCTCGGAACGCCAGACGCTTGGAACCCCACACACCCGGAAAGCGGCACGTCGGGCCGCTTCCCGTGCCGCGCAGGCAGAAGCGCGGGAGAATCGGAGGGTGGGGTTCCGTGACAGCCGGGCAATCTCCTGGCGAGGGCGGACCGTATATATGGGTATGTCGAGATTCCGGTTCCCCGTGGGCCGTCTCCCGGACGAGGCTCTGCTGTCCGGGCTGGCCACCGGCGACCCGGAGCTGGCCGTCACCTTCGTACGGAGGTTCCAGCACACGGTCTTCGGTGTCGCCGTCGCCGTCACCGGGGACACACAACTCGCCGAGGACATCGCCCAGCAGACCTTCGAACGTGCCTGGCGACATGCCCAGATCTACGACTCGCGACGCGGCTCGGTGAAGACCTGGCTGACGACCATCGCACACAACCTCGCCATCGACGCCGTCCGCGCGCGGCGGCCGGAACCGGTGGCGCCCGAGGACCTCGACGTGATCCTGGGAGTCGTCAGTGACACCCCCGAACAGCACGTCCTGGCCGACGAGGCGTCCTCCCGGCTGCGGGCGGCGATGGCGGAGCTGCCCCGCGAACAGGGCCGCGCGCTGGTGATGGCGAGCATCTACGGCATGACGGCCCAGCAGGTTGCCGACTGGGAGAACATCCCCCTGGGCACCGCGAAGACGCGCATCAGGACCGCGATGGCGAAGCTGCGCACCACGCTCGCGTCCCCGAAGCGAGGCGACCATGTCCAATGACATGACCTGCGAGAAGCTGCGGGAGATCGGTGCCGAACTCGCCCTTGGCATACTGCCGGGCCGCGAGCGGGCCGCAGCGGTCGCCCACCTCGACCGATGCGCGGACTGCCGCGAGTACGTCGAGCAGCTGACCCTCGTCGGCGACGGGCTGATCGGACTGCTGCCGGGCTGCGAGCCGCCGGTCGGCTTCGAGACCCGAGTGGCGCAGGCGCTGACCCAGGGGACGCCGGCCCAGGACGGCCGGGCGCGCGCCCGCGTTGCGGGCGCCT
>LRTP01000353.1 GCA_001550305.1 Streptomyces diastatochromogenes | reverse complement strand
ACCCTCGGCTGGCGGACACCCGCCGAGGTCTTCGAAGAGCAGCTACGCTCGCTGCAACAGCCCGGTGTTGCAACGACTGGTTGAACTCGCCCAATCCGGGGTGCGGGGCTTCGCTGCCCCTGTACGCGCGGACGCGGAGTCGGCCGGCCCGTCCACGGCCGGCCGGCTCCGCGTCCGGTCACTGGTCGGCGGCGGCGAGGGCGGCCAGTTCGCGGTCGACCGCCAGTTGGTGAGCCTCGGCGTCCTCACGCGCCTTCTTCGGGCTCCAGCGACCTGCCATCACGAAGACGAAGGGCAGGAAGAGCACCTGGCCGCCGACGCAGATCCACCACCAGTTGCGCCACTCGCCGGGGCCGTCCTTCGACGCCTTCTGGACCTCGGGGCCGTACTCCTGCAGCAACTTCAGTTGCGGCGCCGCCTTCTGCACGACACCCAGGTTCTCCGCACCGACCTCCTTGACGGCGCGGGCGCCCAGCGCGGGCGGCACCGTGGTCGGGGTGTACTTGTTCAGCTCGGCGAAGAGCTGAGGGTGCGCGTTGACGATGGCCAGCGCGGGCGCGGCCTGCACCGAGGCGGCCTTGACCTCGGCGCCGTGCTCCACGAGCGGGGTCACGGAAGTCACCAGCACCGGGATGAAGGCCGCGGAGACGGCGACCACGATGCGCACCGTCCAGCCCCACACCGCCAGGCCTGCCGCGGTTGCCGCCGGGTTGTGCTTCTCCACGGTCTCGGTGAAGCTCGCCATCCAGGGCGCGTAGGCGATGCCGCTGAAGACGCCTATGCCGATGAACAGCCAGGCGAAGGTGTAGTAGTCGGTCGTCAGGTGGGTGGCGCGGGTGGCGAAGATCGCGGTCACCACGACGGAGCCGACCGCGCCGACGATCATGAAGGGCTTGCGCACCTTCAGCCGGTCCGAGAGCAGGCCGACCAGGACCAGGGCGATGGCGTTCGCCCCCCAGTACCAGTTGGCCAGCGCGTTGGTGCGCTGCTCGCTGTAGCCGAAGGTGGTCGCGAAGTAGACGACGAAGTTGCCGACCGCCGCGTAGTACAGCAGCAGGAACACGGCGATGGCGAAAGCCGAGCCCAGAACGTCCAGGCGCATCATCTGCCGCCACTCGCCGCGGCGCACCGCCTCGGTGTCCAGCCCCTTGGCACGCGCCTCGACCAGCGCCCTATCCCGCAGCGACACCATGATCTGATCGCGCAGCGCCGGGGACAGCTCGCGCAGCGCGAAGATCGCGACGACGAAGACAACGAACCCGGCGATCGCCGAATAACGCAGCTCGTCCTGCCAGGTGGCGCTGTCGAGGGTGTTGCTGGTGACGGTGGTGACCACCAGAGAGCCGATGACCGGGCCCATCGTCCAGTACCCCATCGCGGTGGCCCGGCCGAGCTGCGGGGAGAAGTCTCTGATCAGCGCAGGCGTGGCGACCAGCACGATGCCCTCGATGAAGCTGACGAGCGCGAAGAGCACCAGATAGGTGGTCTTGTTCGCCGCGTTCGGCAGCCCGAAGAAGACCAGAAGCGCGGCGATCAGCAGCCCGTAGACCACCAGATTCGCGCGGCCCCAGCGATCCGCAAGACCGGCCACGAGCGAGGCGAAGGCCCCGATCGCGTTGCCGATCACCGAGACCCAGACGAAGTAGCGGTACGTCATGTCGAAGTGCGTGATGATCGACGTCGCCACCGCGTACTGGATGTACAGCATGTAGTACAGGACGACGGTGGTGATGACCACGATCGCGAGATACGCCATACGGCGACCGGTGAGCGGGTAGTCCGCCAGGTCGCGGCGGTACAGCCAGGCCAGCGGGCCGCGGGCGTCCACGGCGGGCCCATCGGGCGTGGGTCTGTCGGCGTCGAACGCCGTCGGAGTGGCGGACATACGGCTCCTTCTGGGGATACGGAAACCGGGTTGTGTCGGGGCGACGGGGGCGCGCTGCGCCCGGCTCCGAGAGCGTGGCCAGAGGCTAGTACCGACTAGTCGGTACGCCTAGGGGTCTGCGCAAGGTTATTCACCCCGTTCATCACCCGGCCTCCGACAGACCCCAGCGAAGCCGTCCAGAGCGACGAGCAGATCCGCAGCCGCACCATGACCCTGCTCATCGCCGGCCACGACACCACCACCGGCGCTCTGACCTGGGCCCTGCGCCAGGTCGAGCTCCCGCTGGTCTTCGCCGCCGACGGTGTGGAACGTCACGTAATTCCCCACCCGTGACGCCGACTTGCCCGCCCTATCGTTCGAACGTGCGGATCACGGCTCGGGGGTCCGTTCCACGGGAGGGAGCATGCGGCTGTAGTGGGCTCCTCTGGTGCCGTAGCGGGCGAGGTGGAGGGTCTCACCGTCGATCTGGATCTCTGCCGGCGGAGGGTTGGGAACGGAGATCCGCGGGTGGGCGTAGGGGTGGTCTTCGATGAAGAGTGGCTCCCGGTGGCGGTTCCGGCCGTCCGCCCAGCTCTGGGCCCGCTCGCGGGTCCACGGGTTCTGCAGGGTCCGCGGGGCGGCCGGGTCGTGCTCGTAACCGTTGAGGCTGCGCACCAGAGCTTCGCTGTAGACGCCCTTGACCCGGAAGTTCTCCAGGTCGTCCGCGCGTACGATCATGTTGACGTACCGGCGGCTGTTGCCTCGGTGCCGGCCCACCGCAGGCCAGCGACCGTGGCCGGGGTCCCAGCGGACGGGCGGGAGCCACAGCAGGGCACCTGTGCGGAAGTGCTTCGTGCCGTGCTGGATGTCGAGGCCGCTCTCGCCGTGCGCGGTTTCTCGCGCCACGTTGGCCACCAGGCACCAGCCCAGCAGCCCGTCCGGCGTCTCGTCTTCGGTGGGTCCCGTGTCTGTCACGCCGAGAATCTTGAGGCACGACTCGGGGCGCGAGCCAGCACTTATCAGCTGAGCCGACTGGAACGAACCCTCTGCAGATCACCAGCCGCAGGAGACAGCGGCCTCGTTCGAACATGCGGGCCCATCAGTCAGCCGGACGACCGACCGGACTCAGCCTGCCGCACCGCGCGGGGGAAGATGGGGATGTAATGACGGAACGCGAGGTCTGGAGCTTCCATGGCGAAGCGGGTTCACCAACCCCGTGAGGACGCGGAGTTCGATTTCATCCTCGGGATGAGCCGAGTCCCGGTCCTCGCATACTTCACCGGGACATGGCCCAAGGCAATCGAGCCCTGCCGGGCGATGGACCTTGTCGTGGGTGACATCGCAGACGAGTACACGGGCCGCCTGACGGCCGTCCGCACCGACATGACGCGCTGTCCGTCCGCGACCAAGCGATACGGGATCACCGGAGCCCCGTCCTACGTCCTGCTGAAGGAGGGAGAGATGGTGGCGCACGGCACGGGGCCCATGACCATCGCCGAGGTACGGGAGTTCCTGGACGGCCACCTCTGAGCGATCGCCGGGGCACTGCGGCCGCCCCGTCTGTTCGGCGAGTAGGCCCTCCTGGTCCGGACGGTGACCGCCGCCCGGACCACGTCAGTGCAGCCGCTCACCCCTCCTCGGTGGAGTCCGGATCGCGTAGGGGCCGCAGCCCGTATGTCCGCGCACGGCGAGCCGCTCCCCCGGGCATCGACCTGGGCCCCCTACTCAGACGGAACACGCCGCACATAAGTACGCGCCCCGATGCCCGCGGCGGCCGGCGCTGATGAAGTGGCTCTCATGACGACGCAGAACGCCGCGCCTCAGCGCCGAGCAGACCAGCCGACCTGGTGGAGGATCCCCCTGGTGGCATCCGCGCTCGGCCTGCCGGTCCTCGCCCTGGAATACAGCGCGATGCGGGCGCAGGCGGGCATGGGCCAATACGGAGCAGTTCTCTACTGGGCCCTCGCACTGTTCGCCGTGGCCTGGGCCCCGTCCCACCGCCGCTCGTTCAGAACGCTCCGCATCCTGGCCAGTGGAGCGGCACTGACGATCACACTTCTGCCCGTGACGCTCCTGCTGCTACTGGGCGTGATGCTGCCCGGCTGACGCGACGCCACGAATTCCGTCCAGGCGGTCGAGGAGTTTTTCAAATGGACGAGCGCCTGGAGGGCCAGCGCGAAGCGGCGGTACATCCGGCCCGTCAGCGTGACCATCCTGCCCTGTTGCAGGCAGAGGACATTCTCGACAGACATCAAGAATGGCTTCTCCACCGCATTCACCACTGACTGACCTAAAAATCCACCCACGGTCCCCCGTGGCCCTACGTGACTGCACACGCAGCGACTACCACACGCTGCGGCTGACAACGCGTACGACCCGTACAGCCGAGGGGCTTCGGCGCAGTCCAAGCGGCGACCTACCGGACACGCTCTAGAGGGGGAAGTCGTAGGCGATGAAGGCGAGGCAGACGACCGTTCCGTCCTCCTCCAGTGCCTCGTAGCCGTCTCGTTCTTCCTCATTGACCGGGAAGAACAGGGCATTGCCACCGCGGTCCGGATCGGTGACGATCTCGGCGTAGTTGTCCCGGCGGCCCTGGCCGTCGCCGGCCGCGATGATCCGCTTGACCTCGCGGAGATCGGCCTCGGCATCGCGGCCGTCGAGGTGCAGCGGATCGAACGGATTGCCGCACAGGACGGCGTATCCGTCCAGCGCCGACGGTTCGTAGCCGTTGTATCCGTCGTTCCAGTCGGCCGCGACGATCCGGGCGGGATCCGCCAGCGGCAGGACGACCATGCTGACCCGGGCCACCGCCGGTTCGTCGCCCACCTGAGACCAGTAGAAGCCCGCGTACACCGGAGCCTTGCCGGGGCCGGAGAGCAGGCCGCCGTGAACCCATCGACCGGCGGTCGCCATCCCGTACCAGGTGACCTCCTCCGCCAGTTCCAACTCCCCGACGCACGCGAACCATTCCGGCCGCATCATTCCCTTCTCACCGTTCCGATTGACGTGATCTACCCACCGCCATAACAGGGCGTCCATGGTGGCCGCTGGGGTGGCGGAAGCGGGCGAATCCTTGGCTGCTGTCATGGCGCACAGCATGGCAGGGCGTGTGACAGTCCCGCCGCGTCCAGGCGGGCGGCCGATGACAAGTCGCAGCTGTGCGTGCCTCCGCCGAGAACGGCGACCATGCACAGTGTGAGCAGGGAGCCCAGGCGGCAGCGGCGGCCCCGGACCCGGCGGGGGTCGGGTATCCGGCCCAACACGTCCGCCGGGCAGGTGAGCTGTGACGGTTCCGGGCAGGTGGAATCGGTGTCCGCGCAGTGGCGTTGCAGAACACCGATTGGGGGGAAGGCACGCGAACGCGACCCCTGTTCGTGATCAAAGGCTTCGAGCAGCCTGATCATCAGGGGCCGCGTCTCTCAATGCCGGACTGGGCGAACCGGCCACGGCGGCGCGTACGCAGGCGATCAGCTCATCCCGCCGAATCAGAACGCACCAGCTCTGCCCCTCGACCGTAGCCATGCGGGTCGTCTGTAGGAAGATTGGCACAGTGCCCACATGAGCCACGGTGACGTCCTGCGGAACACGAGCACCACAGGATGGCGTTGAAGCAATGACGGTGAGGGGATCAGAGAGTCATGCACAGTTCTGGAGCGGGGGTCGACGGCGCGCGTGGGGTGCTCGCAGTGGACTCGACCGCCCCGGGCGCCGCACCGCGGGGACTCGACGCCTTCCGGCGCGGGTGGGAGACGCAGATCGGCGACGATGTCTTCCAACTGCCGGCCTTCAGCCCGGACACGATCGGTGACTTCCGGGTCAAGGGCAACGTGGCCAAGGTGCACGGCGCGGCGATCGCCGATCTTCACGCCGCGTCGGCAACCCGGACCGCGGACGCCCCGGGCGGCGATCAGGATCTGGTGGCCATGTACGTAGTGCAGCGCGGCGCATGGACTCTGGGCGGCCCGCCCGGTCGCGGCGAGCAGACCGTACCGGCCGGGCAGTTCCTCGTCCGGCACGTCGGACGCCTGACGGCCTTCGAGACGACGGCGCACCTCACGGCGAAGTTCTTGGTCCTGCCCCCCGGCGAGCTCAAACCCCTGCTCGGGAACCGGGTCATCACCGGCCCGGCGGACTCGGCCGAGATACGCCTGCTGACGGCCCTCACGGACATGATCCACGCAACTGTGGGCGACCTCGGCCCAGCCGGTGTGGAGGCCACCTACGGCGCCCTGATCGAGTTGGCCAAGGCGGTGGTGAAGGGCCGGTTCGACGACGTAGAACCCCGGCTGGCTCCCGCGCTCACCCAGGCAGCCAAGGACCTCGCGGACCGCCGGCTCGCTGATCCCGAGCTTTCTCCTGCGATGCTTGCGCGTGAACTCAACGTCTCCGTCCGTACGTTGCACCGGGCGTTCGCCGCGGTGGGAGAACAGGTGGCCACCTACATCCGCCACCGGCGACTGCAAGAGGCCCGGCTCGCCCTCACCGCGCCATCAGGTCGCCTGAGTATCTCGGAACTCGCCGCACACTGGCAGTTCGCGGACAGCAGCCACTTCACCCGGACCTTCAAGAAGCACTACGGCCAGACTCCCACCGAGTACGCCCGCTCGACCGGAGCAGCCTCGCTCTCGCCGAACAGTCACCTGCCGGGCCACGGGCCGGCCGAAAGCGCGTGACCAAAGGTACGACCGCAGTTCAGCGGATGCCGCCAACTCGTGTCCCAGGCAAGGCAGGGCGGCGCTGTGGGCGGCCTGGGCATGTGACCGCGACGGGATGTCGCCGATGAGGGCGCGGATCTGGGTGACCTCATCGGCGGTGCCCGCGGGGCCCTCGGTCTTCAAGAAGCTGTTGTCTTTCCGGGTGTGATTGGCGTGTTTCCGCTGGTTGCGGACAGGTGCGTAAGACCCGTGGGAGTAGTGGTCTGTCAGGTCGTCGTTCCCCGGGAGGTCTCGAATGCCGTCAGTCGTTGGACTACTGGAACAGCACGAGCTCTTTGCTCGGCGTCGGGTCGATGGCCTGCGTGAGGAGACCGACCGTATTCAGGCCGAGTTGGCCGCGGCCGAGGAGGAATGGCAGGAGTGGGTGATCGCCCGGCGGCGGGTCGACACGGTTCTGGCTCCGGACAGCGCCGCTGACGCCGGCCCCCGAGCCGCCGCCGGGCCTCGGGAGGCGGACAAGCAGCCGGCGTCCCTTGATGCGGCCAACCCGAGATCGCAGGTGCCGGTGTGGCGTGAGGAGGTCGCCTCTTCGGTGCTGTCCGTCGACTACCAGCGCATCCTTCAAGCCGTCGCAGACCGTGTCCGTCTCGGCCAGGGGCCGCTGACCTGCCAGGAAATGGCCGCAGTGTTCGGCATGGACGTGGTGCCGGCGCGGGTGGAGGCATTGCGGTCGAAGGCGAAACGCCTGGTCGCCCGAGGCTGGCTGGCCGAGCCCGCACCCGGCCGGTTCACCCTCGGCCCCGGTGTGGCCGGGCCAGGCGACGGGTCATGAGGGCGGCCATCGACCAGTAGATCATCGCCTCGGCACTGGCGATACGACGCTCGAAGTCGCGGGCCAGGCGGCAGCTTCGCATCAGGTGCGCGAAAAGACGCTCGACGATCCACCGCTTGGGCAGCACCACGAATCCCTTCATGTTGTCGCTGCGCTTGACGATCGCCAGGACCAGGGCGAACGCGGCCAGGCCGTGCTCGATCAGACTGCCGGTGTAGCCGCCGTCGGACCAGACCAGGGCCAGGCGATGGTGAGCGGCAGCCACCTGTTCAAGCATCGCCCGCCTTATGTGGAATCGAGCAGGGCTAGCCTGCTGTCATGGCCCCCATCCCGTGGGGCAGGTTCCCCACTCTCGCTGAACATCAACTGGCCCGACGGTGGCTGCAGTTCATGGCGAACATCGGTCGGGCTTCCAACACGATCGACGCGTACGGGCGGGCGGTCGAAAACCACCTGCGATTCTGTGCAGTTGAAGGCACAGATCCTGTACTGGCCGGTGCGGACACGGTTGCCGCCTGGATCTGGGACATGCTCGACCGGCCCCGCCAGCGATCAGCGAAGGCGCCGCTGCATCCGGAGACGGGACTGGCGAACGCGACCGTCCAGCAACGTCTGGTGGCCGTGCGGTCCTTCTACGAGTACCTGGTGGAAGACGGGCTGCGCGAACGGAATCCGGTACGCCGGGGACAGTCGAGCCGCCGTGGCCGTCGTCCGCGGCAGGGGCTCGCGCGGCGCCTCGAGCAGGCACCTTGGATCCCCAACGAGAACGTCTGGCAGCGGGTCCTTGTTGCGTGCGCCACGCAGCCGCTACGCAACCGGCTCATGGTCGCGCTCGCCTATGACGGTGCCTTGCGCCACGAGGAGCTGGTCCAACTCGCTGTCGGAGACTTCGAGCACGTGCACCGCCTGATCCATCTGCGGGCAGAGACGACCAAGTTCCAGCGGGCCAGGGAAGTCGCCTTCGGCGTCACCTCGTCTGAGCTGTCCGTGGCCTACCTCAACGAACGCCGCGGCATGTTCGGCCGTATCGACGGACCGCTCTTCCGGTCCGCCTCCAACCGCAACTACGGCAAGCCGGTGGGGCCTTCCACCTGGTCAAAGACCGTCGAAGGCATCGCCCACAGGGCCGGTGTCGCACGACTGTCCACCCACACCTTCCGGCACCTGCGGCTGACCGATCTGGCCCGCGCCGACTGGACCATCGACCAGATCGCCCAGTACGCCGGCCACCGAGACTTGGCGACCACCATGCGATACATCCATCTGTCCGGCCGGGAGCTCGCTGCCCGGCTGCACCGCGCGTCCGCATCGATCCAGCAGGACAGGGAGAACTTGCTGGCAGCACTGGCGGCAGTCCAGTGAGCGCGACCCAACCGCCAGCACCTGCATCGCTTGCACAGTACTGTGCCAAAACTGCAGCTCAGAGCCCAGTTCTGAAACCGGAAGAACGGGCGGCCCTCAGCCGCCTGGCCGGGCTGGATCATCAGGTGATCCACGAGCGAAACCGCGTCCCTCTGGCCCGGCTGATCGATCCGCTGGAGGCGGGCTCGGCTCGGTGGGGCAACGCGCTGACCGACTCGGCCCGCAACATGCTCCTGATGGAGGTCGGCCGACGCTCCCGGGCCTACTGGGCCTACTGGGCCTACTGGGCCTGGGACGAGCAGGTCTGGAGGTGTTCGTCGCCTCCGTCACGGGCGAGATCCGTCACCGGCGCCGGGCCCACCTGGTGGCTTGGGGCTACCTCTTCGGCGGACACCGGCGACTGCACCACCGCGTCGGGATGCCCAAGCTGCGCCCGCTGGCCGACTTCTTCTTCGGCCACGGGGCCGTCGACCCTGCTCTGGAACAGGTCTGCACGCTGCTGGAACGCTGGGAGACCTCACCGAAATCGCAGCCGGAACCGGTCCATTCCTCGGTGCTCGATGCCCTGCTCAGCGCCGGCAGCCCGCACTTGAAGGACGTGACTCTGGAACTGCTGCAGGACCTGGTCGCCGACCATCCGGCATCCAGCGCACGGCCCCGCGGGTTCTTCAAGATGTCCTGGGTCCTGGCGGCGAACGGCTTCATCCCCGAGCCGCTCACCGGCAGCCACCAACAGCGCGGAACGCGTCCGGAGACCGTGGCCTCGGTCCCGCCGGAGTGGTTGGGGATGTTCCTGCGCTGGCGGAAGTTCAGCACCAACGAGCCCGGCACCATCCGCACCAAGTTCCCCTTGCTGCTGGTGGCCGGGCGCTGGGCGGCCGAACGGCACCCGGAGACGACGAGCCCACAAGCCTGGACGCGTGACATCGCCGCGGAGTACATCGCGGACACGGTGATCGCGGTTCGTGGTCAATGGGCCGGCCACAACCGCAACCGCACCGGCTGGGGCGAGCCCTTGAGCGCCAGCGGGAAGGCCGGACGGGTTGACACCATACGCAGCTTCTTCTGCGACCTGATCGAATGGGAATGGATCACCCCAGGTTCGATCCCCGCCGCGTCCTGGCTCTGCCGCTGTCGGTCCGGGCCGGTCGCGACCCGGACCCCCGGATCATCGACGATGCCGCCTGGGCCAAGCTCATGGCCGCCGGACTGACGCTGACCTCCGACGACTTGCGCGCCTACGGGACACCGCGGGCGAAGGCTGCCGGATGGCACGCGAACCACTACCCGATCGAAATGATCCGTGCCCTGGTCGGGGTGTGGTTGTTCGGCGGGCTACGGATGGACGAGATCCGCCGACTCGAACTCGAATGCGTCCGCTGGGACCAGGCCACCGACCCCGACAACGGCGAGACCTACCGCGTCTGTCTGCTGCACATTCCGGCGAACAAGACGACGGCGGCATTCTCCAAGCCGGTCGACCCCATCGTCGGTGAGCTCATCGATGCCTGGAAGGATGTTCGCCCTGCCCAGCCGGACATCACCGATCGCAAGACCGGACAGCGACGCCAGCACCTGTTCTGCTACCGCGCCCAGCTCATCGGCTCCGCCTACCTCAATGACAAGCTCATCGCGATTCTCTGCGCGAAGGCCGGCATCCCCGAGTCCGACTCCCGCGGCGCACTTACGAGCCATCGGGCTCGCGCCACGATCGCCACCCAACTGCTGAACGCCAAGGACCCTCTGTCTCTGGCTGACCTGCAGCAATGGCTCGGACACAAGCATCCATCCAGCACCCGCTACTACGCCAAGATCCTCCGGCGGACGCTGTCAGCGGCTTACAAGAAGGCCGACTACTTCGCCCGGGACGTGCGCACCATCCAGGTCCTCATCGACCGTGAATCCATCCTCACGGGCGCTGCCGCCAGCGGCGAGCAGCCGTGGAAGTACTACGACCCGGGTGAGGGCTACTGCTCGGGCTACTGCTCTTACGACTTCTTCGCCAAATGCCCCCACCGGCTGGCCTGCGCCCGCTGCCCGTTCTACGTCCCCAAGACCTCAAGCCGCGGCCAGCTCCTAGCCGTCAAGGACGGCATCGACGAAATGCTCGAACAGCTCAACCTCACCGACGAGGAACGCGAAGCCCTCGAAGGAGACCGCGAAGCCGTCACCGCCCTTGCCGAACGTCTCGCGGACACCCCCACCCCCGCCGGCCCCACTCCCAGGGACCTCGGACCGACCGGCGCCTTCGTCCCACTGACCCAGCTCATGAGCACCGTTCCTGCGCAGAAGCCGGGGCAGCACGACAAGCGAGATACCGATCGAAAACCGCCTGGCTATCAGGAGTGAAGGTCCACTGCTGCAGAGCCCGCCGCAGCTCGGACTCAGTCAGCCACCCGTGCCAGGCCACCTCTTCCGGATCGGGGGCGACGATCTCCGGAAGCACGGCGTCACAGACCGCAAGCCAGTGAGGGCTGAGCCCGCCCCGGTTGAGGAACTTGAACCGAAGGCACGCTGTCGCCCGCACTCCCAGCTCCTCGCTGAGCTCGCGGGCAGCTGCCTGCTCATAGGACTCGCCGACTCCCGCAGCACCCCCGACCCCGAGTTCGTAGTGCCCTGGGAAACGGGACAGGTGCTCGGCCCGCCGATGGACGAGAAAACGGCCTTGCCTATCGCGGCACACCACCACGCCGACCCGGTGCAGCCAGCCCTCCCGAACGGCGTCCCGCCGACTGACTACCCCCAGCACACGGTCCTGAGCGTCAACACGTTCCACGAGTTCATCCACGACGCACACGATCGCAGAACCCACTGACACCCGCCCGGAATGCCCGGACAGGCACGCAGTCAACGGGCGTCGGACCGACCTCACCCCACCGAACGAAAGGACACAGCCCTGTCTCGATTCTCAATAACTTGCCACTTGATCCCGTTGTCCACGAGATAGCCGATCGCGTCCAGCATCGCCCGGTGGCAGTACGCTTCCGGCTGCCCGCCCTGGCCCTGCATCCAACCCGGCAGCAGCGGCCGCACCACCACCCACTCCGCGTCCGTCATGTCGCTCGGATGCCGCCGCTCTCGCAGGCGATTGTCGGCAGCGTTTCCGAACCGGTGAGCCAGACAGTTGCACTTCCGAGTACCCGCGGTGGACTGCACGGGCATCGGCACGCAAGACTGCGACACCAGAGCCTCCCGATGCTCGGTGATTCGACACCAGCGAGCTGTTCAGGAGGACCTCCTCGCATGCGCCGAGCACCCGACGACCACCCAATCGAGACGGCCGTTCGAGCACCAAGTCCCCAGAGCATTAAGACAAAAGCTACTTACGCGTCGGGGTGCTCCGGCAGGGCGAGCCAGTCCGACCAGGAGATCTCGCGGCCGAGGAAGCGCGGTTGCTCGAACGGCCAGTCGGCGGCGATCCACTGCGGCACCAGCTCGTCGAGGGCCCCCTCGACCTTGCCACCCACCAGCTCGTCCACCACCCACCAGGAGATCTCGCCGTCCGCGCCGGCCCTCTCCGGTGGATCGATGTAGACGCAGCCGAGGAGAGCTGTCTCCGCCGCGTCGAACAGCGCGTAGTTGAAAGACTGGTGTGCGGCGATCTCCTTCTCGTGCCGCAACAGGTCGGCCTGGTCGGCCTCGTAGGTCATGGTGGCCGCGGGCCAGCCCCAGGCTGGGCCGAAGATGGTCCACAGCCGCTCGCGCGAACCCATCACAGCCGGATAGTCGAGCGGGGTGTCCGCCTCCCGGATCGGCCGCAGGTGATGACCACCGCCCGGCAGCGGTACCAGGACGGGATGGACGAAGTCATCGGGGAGCCAGCTCATAGCGCCCGACCGTAGCAACGCGCAGCCGTCCGCTCCCCTGGATTTTCCCCGTATGCGCTTCCCAGCGAGCTCAGAGGTGGTCCACCGCCCCGCGGCTCACCATTGGAT
The DNA here is from genome assembly GCA_001550305.1 of Streptomyces diastatochromogenes. Classification (GTDB taxonomy): domain Bacteria; phylum Actinomycetota; class Actinomycetes; order Streptomycetales; family Streptomycetaceae; genus Streptomyces; species Streptomyces mirabilis_D. The sequence continues at coordinate 1,487 of LRTP01000353.1, read as the reverse complement.
GGTGCTTGCTGCCCGCCTCCCGCTAGGACTTGTCCGGGTGATCTCTGAGGCAACTGCGCCTGACGCCTGCGAATCTCGTTGTCGAGAGTCTCGCCGCGTGAGGTAGAAGGGCGGCATGGATACCGCCGTACTTGAACAGATGTTGGACGAGACCTTCGATCACGCTGTCGTGCACCACGGGTACACCAACTACATGCGCGACTACGAGGTCATCGTCCATGCGACGGCTGATCCCCGTACCGGCATCACGCCGTCCCACCTGCGCTACCTCTTCAGGTGCTGCGTTGAGGTGCGGTGCGAGACGTCGGTGCCGGCGGAGACCTGGCGGGTCTCTTTGGACGACCGGCTCATCGACCACGAAACCGGCCTCGACCTCGGCGGATACGTCTGGGGCGTGAAGTGGCACTGCCTTTATCCAGGAGCCAAGCTCCTCCCCGAGTCGGAGGCGACCCGACGCTGGTCAAAGGCCCTCGGGCTCGACTTCCACGAGGTGCGCATCGAGTCCAACGCGCACAACCTGGCCTTGCTCTTCTCTGACCTTCAGGTGAGCGAGGTCCCGGTTGGATATGCGCCGTTCGTCGTGGAGTAGGGATCAGAGTGAGTAATCGTCAAGACCTGTGGATCAGTTGATTGCTTCAGGCCGCGTTGGCGGCGCGGCCTGAAGGTGCTGGACGGCCTCGCCTGCGGTGTAGGAGGAGGCGAAGGTGAACGCGCGGGGGGACGGCCCGTGCGCCCGCAGGTCCGCCAGCCGCTCCAGTGCCTCGTCGACGGTCGGGAGGTGACCGGCGGGGACCCACCAGAGCACCAGGTGCGCCTCGACGTGCCGTTCAAACCATTCGCGGCGCCGCTGCATCGCCGCTAGGTGCCCGCTGCGGTAGGTGAAGTGCCACAGGGCTTCCTGGGTCTCCCACACCGACAGGGTGACGATGACGTTCTCGCCCGCGGGGCGCAGGCCGGTGGCGTCGGCCGCCCCCTCCTCCACGAGTCGCCACACGAAGCCGGGCGCGGTGTCGGCGGAGGCGTTGACCGGGTCGAGCATCTCGACGAACGGCGCCGTGCGCGGGTCGTCGAGGGGGTGGCGGAGCGTGGCGACGTTGAGGTGGGCGAGACGGGCGGCATGCGTGGATGCGGTCATGGCCTCATCCCAGCACGGCCCACTTTTCTATGTCAATCGCCATTGTTTTTAGAAGTCTCGACCACCACGCAGCAGTCACCCGGCCGGGCGTCCATGCGAGCGTGGACGGGACCGTCCGTGCCGAGCAACCCCTCCAGCAGCGCGAGATTCATGCCGCAGACGAGCGGTGGGAAGCGTTCGGCGACTGCATGGAAGGGGCAGTTGCGCATACGGACAACGCGTGCGGCTGCCCCGGTCGCCCCCTCGGCGCCTTCCAGGTGCGGTTCGTAGCCGCGGGCGGCCAGCATCTCCACGGCCTGTTCGAGGCCGCCGCAGGGCGCAGCCGAGCCGCGCCGGGCCTCGCCCCGGCGCC
>LRTP01000352.1 GCA_001550305.1 Streptomyces diastatochromogenes | reverse complement strand
CTTCCGGGGCTTCGGGCGCGGCGGCGCAGGCGCGGACCTCGGGTGGGTCGATGCCGACGAAGATCCCGGGCCGCCACCCCGGCGCACCCGCGCAGACGGACGCCCCGGTGGTGCCCGGCCCCGCAGGGGGCCCGCCATGACCTGGCGCCCCGTCCTCGCCCACACTGTGATGCTCCGTCATGATCCCGTTCGCGACACCGACTTGCTGCTCATGCCCGAACGCGTCGTCGTCCTGCGCGGCCACGCCGGGAGCGTCGTCCGGCTCTGTGACGGCAGGCGCGAGGTGCCCGAGATCGTCGCCGCGCTCGCCGAACGGTTCCCCGGCGCGCCGGTGGCCGACGAAGTACCCCGATTTCTCTCGGCGTTGCACGAGGAGGGCTGGCTGCGATGACCTCGACCGTCGATCCCCCCTGGGCCCTGCTGGCCGAACTCACCCACGGCTGCCCGCTGCGCTGCGTGTATTGCTCCAACCCCACCGAACTGATCAGTCGGTCAAGAGAGCTGACCACCGAACAATGGGTCGACGTCTTTCAGCAAGCCGCTGACCTGGGCGTTGTCCAGACCCACCTGTCCGGAGGCGAACCCCTCCTCAGGCGCGATCTCGCCCGGATCGTCGCCGCCGCCGACACCGCGGGCCTCTACACCCAGCTCGTCACCAGCGGTGTGGCCCTGCACGAGCGACGGCTCGCGGAGCTGCTGGACGCGGGACTGCGCAGCGTCCAGCTCTCCGTACAGCACACCGATGCCCAGGCCGCCGAACGCATCGCGGGAGCCCGCGCGTTCACCGCCAAGGAGCGCGCCGCACGGCTGGTGCGGGCGACAGGACTGCCACTCGGTCTGAACGTCGTGCTGCACCGGGCCAACATCGACGCCGTCGACGACCTGATCACGCTCGCCCTCACCTGGGGCGCCGACCGTATCGAGCTCGCCCACACGCAGTACTACGGCTGGGCCGCCCGCAACCGCGCCGCCCTGCTGCCGGCCCGGGATCAGGTCGAACAGGCTCGCGTCACCGTGCGCCGCCGACGCGAACAACTCACCGGTTCTTTGGAGTTGGTCTGGGTCGCCCCGGACCTGCTCGACGCCACCGCGAAACCCTGCATGGGCGGCTGGGGCGCCGTCTCCCTCACCGTCGCCCCGGACGGCACCGCGCTCCCGTGCCCCTCCGCCGCGACACTCCCCGCACTCGACGCGCCGAACGTGCGCGCACACCGGCTCGACTGGATCTGGCGCGAGTCGAAGGCCTTCAACGCCTACCGGGGCGAGGCGTGGATGCCGGACCCCTGCCGCGGCTGCGCCCTGCGCACGACCGACTTCGGCGGCTGCCGCTGCCAGGCGTACGCGCTCACCGGCGACGCCTCCCGCACCGACCCGGCCTGCCGCCACGCACCCGACCACCACCTCGTCCGCGCGCTCGTCGACGAGGCCCCGCTCAGGAACTCCGCCTACGCCTACCGAGAGGGAGGAACATGAGACGACGACTGCGGGCAGCGCTGATGGCGGGCGTGCTCACCACCGCCGGCCTGACCACGGTGGCCGCCACCGCACCCCCGACACCGTTACCCCGAGGGCCTGTGGGGAGGCCCGCCGCCGCCCAGGACTGGTCCGTCGCCCTGATCGACTCGACCATGGCCCGCTACACCCCGAGCACGATCGGCGGCTGGTCGTACCCGGTCGGGCTGTACCTCTACGGCCAGTACCTCACGTACCAGCGCACGCACGACGCCCGCTATCTCACCTACATCAAGAGCTATGTCGACCGCTTCGTGTCGAGCGACGGTTCGATCGGCCAGAGCTTCAACAGTCTCGACAGCATGCAGGCGGGCCGGCTCCTGACGATCCTGCACCACGAGACGGGCCAGGACCGCTACCGCAAGGCGGCCCTGAAGATCCGGAACCGTCTCAACACCTACCCGCGCACCTCCGACGGAGGCTTCTGGCACGCCGACACCAGCAGCCGGGCCCACCAGCTCTGGTCGGACGGCGTCTACATGGTGAACCCGTTCCTCGTCGAGTACGGCAAGGAGTTCGGGGACGCGACCTACGCGAACGACGAGGCCGCCAAGCAGCTCTACGTCTACGGCAACCACCTCCAGGTGGCGAGCGGCCTGTTGAAGCACGCCTACGACGAGTCGAAGACGGCGAGCTGGGCCGACCCGGCGACCGGCCTCGCCCCGGAGCACTGGTGCCGGGCGGTCGGATGGTACGCGATGGCGATCGTCAACGTGCTCGACGCGATCCCGGTCAACCACCCCAGGCGTCCCCAACTCGTGGGCATCTTCAGGAGGTTGGCCGCCGGGCTGGAGAAGTACCAGGACCCGGCCACCGGCCGCTGGTTCCAGGTGATCGACAAGGGTGCCCGCGGCGACAACTGGACCGAGACGTCCTGCTCCAGCATGTTCACCTACGCCCTCTCGCGCGGTGCCCAGCAGGGCTACCTCGACCCGCACTACGCGTCCGTGGCGCAACGCGGTTACCAGGGCGTCCTCGCCAGGATGTCGGTCGGCTCCGACGGCCGCACCAACCTCACCGACATCTCCATCGGCACCAATGTCGGCGACTACGCGTACTACATCGCCCGCGACCGGGCCACGAACGACTTCCACGGCCTCGGCGCCTTTCTGATCATGAACGAACAGCTCACAGCCCACCCACTCAGGACGAGGTGAGTCAGCCATGAGCCCCACCAGAAGGACCCTGTTCGGCGCGGCGTTCGGTGGCGCCGCCGGAGCCGCGGTCGGCATCCCGGCGACGGCCCCCGCCGCCTCCTGGCAGCTGAAGTGGTCGCCGTCGGCGAGCGGCGACAAGCTCGGCGCCTTCGAGACGATCGAGGACGACCGCGCCGACTCGCACCCCGCGGGCCGGCCGCACATCTTCGCCACCGGCGACAACTGGCGCTTCAACATGCACACCGTCGACCGCGACACCTCCACCGACCGTCAGCGCCAGGAGGTCACCGGGCTGCGTACGAGCGCCGGCAGTTATCTCAAGTGGACCGCCGGGCAGACCTGGCGGCTCACGTACTCGATGTACATCCCGAGCTCGCTGAAGGCGACCACGACCTTCACGCACATCATGCAGATGAAGCAGCCGGGCACCGGCACCTCGCCGATCGTCGTGCAGTCACTGCGCCGGGTGAACGGCGTGCAGACCATCGAACTGAAGCTCGCCATCGGCGACATCCTCATCGGCCGCACGGACCTGGATCCGCTGCACGACAAGTGGACGGACGTCGACTTCCAGATCAAGGTCGGTGACGGCACGTCGGGCTCGGTCCGCTGGATCCTCAAGAGCGGCTCGACCACGATCATCGACAAGTCCAGGACGGGCGTCGACACCTTTCTCGCCGACCGGGTGCGCCCCAAGTGGGGCATCTACCGGTCCCTCGGCGACACCTCCGGGTCCCTGCAGGACTGCTACCTGCTGCTGACCAACCTGCGCGGCTACCAACTGGTATGAGGAGCCGTTTCATGAAACCCCCCATGAGAAAGCGGAGTTGGGCGGCGAGCGTGTTCTTCGCCTTCGCCGTCGTACTCGGCCTGACCCACCCCGAGGCCCTCGCGGCCCCCCGAACCGCCACCCCACCCACGTCCACCACCGCGCACACGTCCACCACCGCGCACACGTCCACCACCGCGCACACGTCCACCATCGCGCACACGTCCACCACCGCACCCCACGCCGCCGTCTTCGACGTCCACGACTACGGAGCCAAGGGCGACGGCTCCACCAACGACACCCCCGCCATCAACAAGGCCATCACCGCCGCCAACGCGGCGGGCGGCGGCACCGTCCGCTTCCCCGCCGGCCAGTACAAGTCCAAGAACACCATCCACATGAAGAGCGAGGTCACTCTTCAGGTGGACAAGGGCGCGACGATCCAGGGCTCCAGCGCTGACACCTACGACCCGCCCGAGGCCAACCCCAACGACGCCTACCAGGACTACGGGCACAGCCACTTCCACAACGCGATGATCTACGGCGACCGGCTGACACACATCGGCTTCGTCGGTGAGGGCGTCATCGACGGCCTCGGCAACCTCATCACCGGCAACCCCAAGTCCGGCGAGGCCGACAAGATCCTCTCGCTGACCCGCTGCGACGGCCTGCGCCTCGGCGACGGCCTCACCCTGCGACGCGGCGGCCACTTCGCGGCCCTCATCAACGGCTGTACGAACGTCACCTCGGACCACCTGACCATCGACACCGCGAGCGACCGCGACGGCTGGAACATCATCAGCACGACCAACGTCACGCTCACGAACGCCAACATCAAGGCCAACGACGACGCCCTCGTCTTCAAGAGCGACTACGCGCTCGGCGCCAAGCTCCCCAACGGCCATGTGCGGGTGAGTGATTCGTATCTGTCGGCGGTGTGCTGCAACGCCCTGATGTTCGGGTCCGAGACCTGCGGAGACTTCTCCGACTACCAGTTCGCCAAGATACGCATCGAGGGATCCAACAAGTCAGGGCTCGGCATGGTCTCCATGGACGGCGCGAAGATCTCCGACGTCCACTACCGCGACATCACCATGACCGGCGTCCACTCGCCGATCATGCAGAAGATCGGTACCCGAAAGCGCTGCGGCAACAGTCCCGGCGTCGGCTCGATCAGCGACGTCACATACGACAACATCACGGCGACCGGGGTGAGTCCGTCCTTCAGCCCGACGCTGTGGGGCGAGAGTGGCCACCGGATCAACGGGGTCACCTTCACCAACGTCGACATCACCGTCCCCGGCGGCAACGGCACCATGTCCACCGCCGTGCCGAGCAACGACCCGGGCGACTACAACCCGAAGGCCATCGGCACGCGGCCCGCCTACGGCTGGTACGTCCACAACGCCGACAACATCACCTTCACGGACAGCTCGGTGAAGTACGCGGCCGACGACGGACGCCCGGCCGTCATCGCGAACGCCGCGAACGGGATCAGGCTCACCCGGTTCACGGCCCAGCGGGGGAGCAACTCGCCCCACGACGTGGGCTTCCAGAACGTCACCGGCTACTGCCTGACGGACAGTCACAACACCTCGGGCGGCGCGCTGAGGGTTTCCGCCGGCGGCTCCAGTGAGAACTGCGGTACGGCGGCCAAGAGTACGGCGATGGCGACCACGGCCGTGCAGCGGCCGCACACAGGTGGGAAACCGCTCGACCTCGAAAACCCCCGCCAGGCCTTCCTGCGCGGCTCCGTCAGCGGACTCTTCCTGCACTGGGGCGAACGCACCGCCCCCGCCCACACCAGCTGCACCGCCTGGGAGAACGACGTCACCAACGGCGGCTGGACTCCGGACTACTGGGTGAACGAGGCCCAGAAACTGCACACCCAGTACCTCGTCCTCGCCACCTTCCACAGCCGCCTCGGCTACGCCCGCCCCTGGCCCTCGAAGATCCCCGGCAGCTGCTCCACCAAGCGGGACTTCCTCGGCGAACTCATCACCGCCGCGAAGGCCAAGGGCCTCAAGGTCATCCTCTACATGACCGACGACCCCCAGTGGCACAACGAGGGCGGACACGAGTGGCTCGACTCGGCCGCGTACTCCGCCTACAAGGGCACGGACGTCGACCTCACCACCCGTGACGGCTTCGGCCGCTTCAGCTACGACAACTTCTTCGAGGTCATGGACCGCTATCCGGACCTCGGCGGCTTCTGGATCGACAACGACAACGCGTACTGGGAGAGCCACGACCTCTACGCGCAGATCCAGCAGAAGCGTCCGAACTACACGCTCAGCAACAACAACGAAGATACGCCGATCATGGACATGATCAGCAATGAGCAGAAGACGGGCATGACCCCGTCCTACGACTACCCCCAGGCCGTCTACACGGCCCAGCCCCGCCTCACCGAAGCCGACTTCAAGCTGCCGTCGAGCGGAGCGTGGTGGTACGACGGCTCCAACCCCTCCGTCGACAAGATGCTCACCCTCGGTCGGCTGATCACCAACGCGGGCTCCTCCGTGAAGGCCCTGATGGCCGAGACCGCGCAGGTCAACGGCAAGTTCCCGACGAACCAGGAGGCCTTCAACAACTTCGCCAACTCCTATCTCGGCCCCATCTGGCAGTCACTGCACGGCACCGAGGGCGGCGGCTACATGTACGGCGGCCTCAAGCCCGGCTTCTGGAACGACGGAGCCCACGGCGTCACCACGGTCAGCAGGACCGACCCCGACCTGCAGTACATCCACGTACTGACCCCGCCCAGCATGAGCACCCTGCGCATCCGCGACAACGGCTACCGCATCGCCTCCGTCACGAACCTCCGTACGGGAGCGGCTGTCTCGTGGTCCCAGTCGGGCGGCGTGCTCACCCTGACCGGCCTGGCGAACTGGGACCCCTACGACACCGTCTTCAAGGTCACCACGGCCGGCCGCCAGGGCATCGCGTCCGGCGTCACGATGTCCGCGAGCGCCTCGGCGAGCGGTCACGGCGCGGCGGCCGCGGGCGACGGCGACTACCTCACCTACTGGGACAGCAACAAGACGCTGCCCGTCAACCTCACCTTCGACCTCGGCAGCGCGAAGAAGGTCCAGTACATCGGCCTCAACCAACGCGAGGACTCCGTCGCCTACCCGCGCTCCGACACCGAGCAGTCCGCACGTATCAAGGACTACAAGGTGTTCCTCAGCAACGACGGGTCCACCTGGGGCAGCGCGGTCAAGACCGGTCAGCTCGCCAGTCGGCGGGGCATCCAGGGAATCGACCTGACCGCCGCCAACGCCCGATACGTACGCCTTGAAGTGGACACCACCTGGGCCGCGTCCACCGACACCACCCGCTACAAGCGGCTGCGGATCGACGAGGCCTGGATCGGCACGTCGTACGCCACCCCGGCGGCCACCGTCAACACGTACTCGGACAACGGCCAGGCCCTCCGACCCGCCATGGGCTGGAGCAGCTGGAGCTTCGTGCGCCGCTGGCCGACCGAGGCGAAGATCAAGGCGCAGGCCGACGCGCTCGTCGCGAGCGGGCTCAAGGACCACGGCTTCGTGTACACCAACCTCGACGACTTCTGGCAGAAGTGCGACGCGAACGGATTCGTCGTCGACTCCTACGGACGCTGGACCGTCGACACCACCAAATTCCCCGCCGGGATCAAGGCGCTGGCCGACTACATCCACTCCAAGGGGCTCAAGTTCGGCTTCTACGTGACGCCGGGCATCGCCAAGAACGCCGTCACCAGGAACACACCGATCGAGGGGACCTCGTACCACGCGGCCGACATCGCGGACACCTCGAAGACCGAGAAGAACTACAACTGCAAGAACATGTACTACATCGACTACGGGAAGCCGGGCGCCCAGGAGTTCGTGAACTCGTGGGCCAAGCAGTTCGCCTCCTGGGGAGTCGACTACCTGAAGATCGACGGGGTGGGCAGCGCCGACATCCCCGACGTCCAGGCCTGGGACAAGGCGCTGCGCGCCACCGGCCGGCCCATCACCTTCGCCCTCTCCAACAACCTGCCGATCGCGGGCGCCTCCACCTGGAAGTCACTGGCGAACAGCTGGCGCACGCAGGGCGACGTCGAGTGCTACTGCGGCTCGGGCGCGAACGGCAGCGGCTATCCGCTGACCGACTGGTCGCACGTCTCCGCCCGCTTCACCTCGGCGGCCAACTGGCAGCAGTACGCGGGCCCGGGGGGCTGGAACGACCTGGACTCGCTGGAGATCGGCAACGGCGACCAGGCGGGCCTCACCGCCGACCAGCGCCGCTCGCACTTCACCCTGTGGGCGATGGCGGGCGCGCCCCTGCTCCTCGGCACGGACCTGACGAACCTCGACTCCGTCGACAAACCGATGCTCACGAACGACCGGCTCATCGGTGTCGACCAGGACGGCGTCGCCGCGAAACGGATCGTGAACAGCGGCGTCAAGCAGGTCTGGAGCAAGAAGGAGAGCGACGGCCAGTACGTCGTCGCCCTCTTCAACACCGGCACGTCCGGCAACTCCACGGTCGGTGTGAACTGGTCGCAGGTCGGCTTCACCGGCTCCGGTGACGTCACGGACCTGCGGTCGGGCTCGCACAAGGGCACGATCGCCGACTCGTACAGCGCGACCCTGCGCCCCGGGGAGACGCGCCTGATCCGGGTGAAGCCGGTGAGCGCCGCCCTGAAGACCGCCGCTGCCTCACCCGGCATGGCGGTGGCGCCCTACGAGTACCTCGGCTGGGGCAGCCCGCAGAACCCGACCTCGGTCATGACGGCCAGCGGGGTGAAGTGGTTCACGCTCGCGTTCGTCCTCTCCGACGGCTCCTGCAACCCGAAGTGGGACGGCTCGCGTCCGCTGACCGGCGGCAACGACCAGTCGAAGATCAACGCGATCCGCGCGGCCGGCGGTGACGTCGTCGTCTCCGTCGGCGGCTGGAGCGGCGCCAAACTCGGCGAGAAGTGCTCCAGCGCCTCGGCGCTCGCGGGCGCCTACCAGAAGGTCGTCAACGCCTACGGCCTCAAGGTCATCGACATCGACATCGAGAGCACCGAGTGGAGCAACGCCACCGTCAGACAACGGGTGATCGACGCGCTGAAGATCGTGAAGGCCGGCCACCCCGGGCTCAAAACGATCATCACCTTCGGCACGACGACCAGCGGCCCGGACTCCACCGGCGTCGACATGATCAAGCGCGGCGCCGCCTCGGGCCTCGCGAACGACATCTGGTGCATCATGCCGTTCGACTTCGGCGGCGGCACCACGAACATGGGCACGCTCACCACCCAGGCCATGGAGGGGCTGAAGGCACGGGTCAAGTCGGCTTATGGATACAGCGACGCGACGGCGTACGCGCACATCGGCCTGTCGTCCATGAACGGCAAGACCGACGACTCCGGTGAACTGGTCCGCGTCGCCGACTTCAAGACCATGCTCGCCTACGCCCAGCAGCACCACATCGGGCGCCTCACCTACTGGTCCGTGAACCGCGACCGGGCCTGCGGCTCCGGCTCCGACGGTGACTCCTGCAGCGGCGTGTCGCAGCAGCCGTACGACTACCTCAAGGTCTTCGCCCAGTACACGGGCTGAGGGGACGAACCCATGAAACTCAACAGAACGCTGCCCTGGTGCCTCTCGCTCGTCCTGGCCGTGCCGCTCGTCGCACTGACCGGCACGGCGGCGCGGGCGGCCACCGACTACCAGGCCGAGGACGCCACGATCTCGCAGGGCGCCGTCGCCACCAACCACACCGGCTACACGGGCACCGGCTTCGTCGACTACACCAACATCACCGGCTCCTACGTGGAGTTCACGGTGAGCGCGGCCACGGCCGGCACCTCCTCGCTGGCCCTGCGCTACGCCAACGGCACGACCGTCGACCGCCCGATGGACCTCTCCGTCAACGGTACGGTCGTCGCCTCCGGTGTCTCCTTCCCGGCCACCACCGACTGGAACACCTGGGCGACGAAGAGTGTGAACGTCCCGCTCGACGCGGGTTCCAACAAGATCCGCGCGACCGCCACCACGGCGAACGGCGGCCCCAACCTCGACCGTGTCGGCGTCGGTACCGCCGCCGACACCCAGGCACCCTCGCGGCCGGGCCAGCCGAGCTGCTCGGCCATCGGCGAGGACGGCCTCACCCTTTCCTGGGGTGCCTCCACGGACAACGTCGGCGTGGCCGCGTACGACCTCTACGAGCACGGCAACAAGCTCGGCGAGGCGGCCGGTGACGCGACCTCCAAGGTGCTCACCGGCCTGAGTCCGAACACCACCTACAACCTCACCGTCATCGCCCGCGACGCCGCCGGCAACGCCTCCCAGGCCAGCCCGGTCGTCGACTGCACGACTCGGCCCAGCTCCGACACCACCCCGCCCGGCAAACCCGGCACCCTCACCTCCTCGAACGTCACGGCCACCAGCGCCGACCTGAGCTGGGGCGCCTCGACCGACGACAAGGCGGTCGTCGGCTACGACGTACGCAGCGACACGACGGTCTACAAGAGCGTCACCGGTACGTCGACCACGCTCACCGGGCTCGCCTGCAACAGCCCGTACACGCTGAACGTGGTGGCGCGCGACGCGGCCGGCAACGTGTCGCCGCAGAGCAACACGGTCACCTTCACGACCAAGGCCTGTGCCACCGACGGCGGGGTCCCCTCGTCCATCGGGACCGTCTCCAGCGGCTGGACGATCCCCTGGGGCACGTACTGGATGCCCGACGGGCAGACGGCGCTGGTCACCGAGCGGGACGACTTCCGGGTCTGGAAGGTCACCAAGGACGGCACGAGGACCCAGGTCGGCACCGTGCCGAACGCCGTCACCACGAACGGCGAGGGCGGACTGCTGGGCGTGGCCGTCGACCCGAAGTGGGCCACCAACCACTACGTGTACTTCATGCACACGGCATCCGAGGGCAACCGCGTCGTCCGCATGACCTACGACGGCAGCTCCCTCACCGGCTACACGATCCTCCTCCAGGGCATCAAGAAGAACCGCTACCACAACGGCGGACGCCTCGCCTTCGGCCCCGACGGCTATCTGTACGTCTCCACCGGCGAGGCCCAGACACCCGACCTGGCCCAGGACAAGACGTCGTTGAACGGCAAGATCCTGCGGATGACGACGGACGGCAAGGCCGCCCCCGGCAACCCGTTCGGCAACTACGTCTACAGCTACGGGCACCGCAACCCGCAGGGCCTCGCCTTCGACCGCAACGGCCGCCTGTGGGAGGCGGAGTTCGGCAACAGCTCCAAGGACGAACTCAACCTCATCAAACCGGGCGCCAACTACGGCTGGCCGACCTGTGAGGGCAGCTGCAGCGTCTCCGGGATGACCAACCCGAAGGCGACCTGGAACGTCTCCGAGGCGTCACCCAGCGGCATCGCGATCGTCCGCAACGTCGTCTACATGGCGTCCCTGCGCGGCGAACGGCTGTGGCGCATCCCCATCACCGGCGACACGGAGAACGTCGGCACGCCGACGGCGTACTACGTCGGCACCTACGGCCGCCTGCGTACGGTCACCAAGGTGCCCGGCGCCGACCAGCTCTGGCTCTCCACCACCAACTGCGACAACAACGGAGGAGCGGCGGACGGCTCGGACAAGATCTTCAAGGTGAGCATCAACTAGTCGAGGTGAGCCTCAACTGGCCGGACCGAGGCGTTGCAGCGGGCTCAGGCCCGGTACAACGCCTCCACCTCCGTCGCGTACGCGTTCTCGATCGCCTTCCGCTTCAACTTCAGCGACGGCGTCAGCAGCCCGTGCTCCTCGGTGAACTGGTTCGCCAGTATCCGGAACGTACGGATCGACTCGGCCTGCGAGACCAGGGTGTTCGCGGCGACCACCGCCCGCCGCACCTCGGTCTCCAGGTCCGGGTCGCGCACCAGGTCGGACGGGGACAGCCGCGCCTTGCCCCGCATCTGCAGCCAGTGTTCGACGGCCTCGGAGTCGAGGGTGACGAGCGCCGCGATGTACGGCCGGTCGTTGCCGACCACGATGCACTGGGCGACCAGCGGATGGTCACGCACGCGCTCCTCCAGGACGCCCGGCGAGACACTCTTGCCTCCGGAGGTCACCAGGATCTCCTTCTTGCGCCCGGTGATGGTGAGAAAGCCGTCCTCATCGAGAGTGCCGAGGTCGCCGGTGGCGAGCCAGCCGTCGTGCAGTGCGGCGTCGGTGGCCTTGGGGTCGTTCAGATAGCCCTGGAAGATGTTGTCGCCGTGCAGCCAGATCTCGCCGTCGTCCGCGATGTGCACGGTCGTGCCCGGAATGGCCTGGCCGACCGTCCCGTACCGGGTCCGCTCGGGCGGGGTGACGACCGCGGCGGCGGTGGTCTCGGTGAGCCCGTATCCCTCGTAGATCTGGATGCCCGCGCCGGCGAAGAACAGCCCGAGTCGACGGTCCATCGCGGAGCCGCCCGACACCGCGTGTCTGACCCGGCCGCCCATGGCGGCGCGCATCTTGGTGTAGACGACCTTGTCGAAGAACTGGTGCTGCATCCGCAGGCTCGCCGACGGCCCGGCGCCGATCCCCCACGCCTTCGCCTCGATCGCGTCCGCGTAGCGGACCGCGACCTCCACGGCCTTCTCGAAGGCTCCGGACTTTCCGTCCTTCTCGGCCTTGCGGCGGGCCGCGTTGAAGACCTTCTCGAAGATGTACGGCACCGCCAGGATGAACGTCGGCTGGAACGCGGCCAGGTCGGGCAGCAGCACGGCGGCGTGCATCTGCGGCTGATGGCCCAGCTTGACCTTCCCGAGGACTCCCGCGACCTGGACCATCCGCCCGAAGACATGCGCGAGCGGCAGGAACAGCAGCGTGGACGCCCCGTTGTCGCGCTTGGAGGTGAAGATCGGTTCCATGAGCCCGATGACCGTGCTCGCCTCGGCCATGAAGTTGGCGTGCGAGATGACGCAGCCCTTGGGGCGGCCCGTGGTGCCCGAGGTGTAGATGATCGTCGCGATCGACTCGGGGGTGACGGCGCGCCGGTGCCGGTGCACCACCTCGTCGTCGATGCCCGCGCCCGCCTCGTAGAGCTCCTGCACCGCGCCCGAGTCCAGTTGCCAGAGCTTGCGCAGCTGGGGCAGCCGGTCGATCACCGTGGCGATGGTCATCGCGTGGTCCTCGTGCTCGACCACCGCGGCCGACACCTGCGCGTCGTGCAGCATCCAGAAGACCTGCTCGGCCGAGGACGTCGAGTACATGGGGACGACGTGGGCGCCGATCGTCCACAATGCGTAGTCGAAAAGTGTCCATTCGTAGCGGGTACGGGACATGATCGCGACCCGGTCGCCGAATCGGATTCCCTGGGCGAGGAGTCCCTTGGCAAGTGAGAGGACCTCGTCACGGAACTCGGCGGCCGTCACATCGCGCCACTGTTCGTTCTCGTCCTTGCGGCCGAACGCGGCCCGCAGCGGGTCTTCCTGGGCATGGTCGAACACGACGTCGGCCAGGCCGCCCACCGGCGGCGCCGACGCCAACGGAGGGTTGGTGAACTCGCGCAATCCCGCTCCTAGTGGCGCTCCGCACAGCGCCTTGGAAGCTACCCCACCCAGCGGCCGGGCGGGAGAGGGGTCGAAGCGCCGGAGGGTGCGGCATATGCACTGGTCAGTCGAGAAAATGCCCGCACAAGGGGAAGGGACCGGACATCTTCCCTACGCTCGCGTAAGTTTCGGCCCCGCAATCTCCACGGAATCTGTACGACCCTCCTACGGGGCGGGCGACGCCGAATACCGGACACGGGATCTCCGATTCCGTGCTGTGCGGCTACCGCCGGAGCCGGTCCCGGTGGCTCCGGGACCGGCTCCGGCGGCGTCATGACCGGGCCCTCACCGGTGTCATGCGCGGGACGCCGTCGCCCGCTTCGCCGGTGCCTCGGCCGTGTCCGTCACAGCGCGCGGCGTCCGCACCAACATCAGTACCAGCGCACCGGCGACCATCCCCGTCACGCCCGCCGCCACCGACGCCGAGTCGAGCCCCGAGGCGAACGCGGCCCGCAGGGCGTGTTCGGAGAGCGGGCCGCGCAGTGCCCCGGCGCCGCCGCCGGCCAGGGTGTGGGCCGCGTCGTGCGAGAGCGTGTCCTGCATGCGGGAGGTCAGCACCGTGCCGAAGACGGCGACCCCGAGCGCGTACCCCAGCTGGCGGACCGTGTTCACCGCGCCGCCCGCCATGCCCGCCCGCTCCGGCGGTACGGCGGCGAGCGCGGCGCCCGCGATGGCGGGGGACACCAAGCCCGTGCCGACGCCGACCAGGACGAGGCCCGGCACCAGCACCGTCCAGCTCGTACCCGCGTCCAGCACGGCCTGGCAGAACGCGCCCGAGCCGACCAGGAGCAGCCCGCCGCCTATCGTCAGCCGCGCCGGAACCCCGTGCAGCAGCTTCCCCGCGAGGATCGCGACCACCATCGTCGCGCCGGTCAGCGGGAGCAGGGTGAGGCCGCCGCGCACCGGGCTCATGCCCAGCACGGTCTGCATCCAGATGGACAGGTACGGGATCACACCGAACGCCACCCCGTTGAAGGCGAGCGCGCCCGCCATCACGCCCACGAACGCGGGCTTGCGCAGCAGCGACAGGTCCAGGAGCGGGTGGGCGACCCGCCGCTCGACGAGGACGAACGCGACCAGCGCCAGCGCCGCCGTCCCGAACGATCCCGTCACCGCCCCCGACGTCCAGCCGTCCGCCCCGGCCCGCACCACCCCGTACGTCGTCGCCCCCGCGAAGCAGGCGAAGGCGACCGTGCCCGCCCAGTCGATGCGCATCCCCCGCGGTCCGCGCGACTCCGGCACCACCCGCAGCGTCAGCCACACCGACGCCACGCTCACCGGCAGGTTCACGAAGAAGATCCACCGCCAGCCCGGCCCCTCGGTGAGCAGCCCGCCGAGCACCGGCCCGACCGCCGCGGCGCCGCCGCTGACCGCGCCCCACACCCCGAGCG
>LRTP01000351.1 GCA_001550305.1 Streptomyces diastatochromogenes | reverse complement strand
GGGGGGCGACCCGGCCGACCAGCCGCCGGCGCGGGACACGGCCGACCAACCTCGGACGCGGGACCCGGCTGAACGACCGCGGGCGCGGAATCCGGCTGACCGGCCCCCCGCGCAGGGTCCGGGCGACCGGGCGTGGGTGTGCGGCCCGGCTGGTTTCAGCCGTTGTGGAGATGGCATGAAGATGGGCGGATACCTGGATCTTTCGCCCAAAACTGCAGCGGCGTCACCGTGTTCAGGTCACGGTGACGCCGCTGCGGGGGGAAGTACCTGCGCGATCTACTACGACGGGGGAATCGCGTCAGGCACTGCGGGGGGTGGCTGAGATGGTCCTTACGTCCGGGAGTTCCGGCTCGGCCAGCTGGTGGTCACGCTGGTCGAGGTTCACAAAGATCATTCCGTACCGAATGGCACATCGCACGGGCTGCGGCGCGCCGCGCGGGCGCCGCAGACACCGGTACGCCCGGACGTCCTCGTCGTCATCCCGGGTGACGACGACCGGCTCTCCGAACACCGTCACCATCAACGAGTCGCCACTGTGGGGAATGGCGGTGGCCAGGTCGATGAAGTGCCAGCCGGAGCGGTATGCGGTGGCCATTTCTCGGCGGAAGGATCGATCGTCGGGGGGTGTGGTCACGTCAGCTCCCGGAGCCGTCGTCCGCCGTACTCACCGTGTGGATGTTCTGGATGTCCGCTGCTGCCGCCGGCCAGTGACTGTCCGCCCGGACATCACCCTTCGCGCCGGAGAGGCCGCCCAGAGCTCCGAATGCCACCACGGCGGAGAAGGCGGCGACAAGCACCGAGCGAAGCATTTTGTTACGCATAGTCGGCTTCGTCCTCACTTGAAAGTCCCGTCTTCCCCCGTCGAGTACGACGATGGCTCATTCGGGCACGTCGTGGCCACATAATCGATGCATCATGTTCCTGCACGTTCAGGACCCTGGGGGGTGGAGTTTTGGCAACAAATCAGACTAACGCGACACATCCCCACGGGGTGACCGATCTGTGCGAGGCAGGTGGACGCCTCTACGCGAACGCCCTGCGCACCGGACGAATCGCACGCGCGGACGTGACGCCCGCCCCCTGCTTGATGGAACTCGCGCTCCTTCACCCCGATCCCGACGACGCGAGCTGGCTCCGTCCGGTGCCCCCGTTCGTCGCCCTGGCTCAGCGACTCAACCCCATCGAGCGCGAGATCGCCGAGCGCAGACGGCTGTCGGTCGAACTGAGCGATGCTTTTGAGCCGTTCATGGCCCTCAGCGCACAAGAGGCCACGCCCACGCACTCCATCACGGTGCTGGAGGGCGGGGACCGGATCAACGCGGCGCTCAACCTGGCCACGGCCCAGTGCCAGACCGAGATGCTCACCATCCAGCCGAGCGACCGCGGTTCCGAGCGCAGCCTTCTTCTCGGCCTGGAGCGCGACCGGCCTCTGATCGAACGTGGTGTGCGCATCCGGACGCTGTACCAACACACGGCCCGCCACAGTCCCGAGAAGCTGGCGTATGTGGCCCAGCTCTCGGACGGCAAGGTCGAATACCGCACCGTCGACGAGCTGGTGGAGCGTCTCATCGTCTGCGACGAGAGCGTCGCCTTCATCCCCACCCGCGACGACCAGCAGGTCGCCCTGGAGCTTCGCCACCCGGGCCTGGTCCGCTATCTGATCAAGGTCTTCGAGTTCATGTGGGACCGCGCCGTCCCGCTCAGCGCCGGCGCCCCCTACGAACCCGCCCTGGGCGGCATCACCAACATCCAGCACTCCATCGCCAAGCTCCTCGTGGAGGGCCACGTCGACGAGGCCATCGCCCGCCGCCTCGGCATGAACGTCCGCACCTGCCGCGCCCACATAGCCAAGCTGGCCACCGCTCTCGGCAGCGGCAGCCGCGCCCAACTCGGCTACCTCATAGCGGAATCGGGAATCCTCAAGCAGGAGGGAGCGGCGGGGTGACCGACGCGCCGCACCTGGCCCACGGCGTGGAAGAACTGTGCGCGGCGGGATCGGAGCTGTACGAACGGGCCCTGCGTGAAGGGCGCGTACGCAGCGCGGACGCCTCCGAAGCGCCCTGCCTCGTCGACTTCGGGCTGGTGCACCCGGCCATCGAGGATCTGAACTGGCTGGAGCCCGTCGCCCCGGCTGTCGCCCTCCACCGGTTGCTACGGACCTCCGAGGAACGCGTCGCGGAAGAACGACGACGCGAGGCCAGACTCACCGCGGCCTTCGAGCCACTGATGCGGATCGACGGCCGGCGCACGGCAGCCACGGACACCCCGACGATCAGGGTCCTCAGCGGTACGGAGCGGATCAACGGGGCCATCACCGAAGCCATGGCCGACGCATCCCGGGAACTCCTCACCATCCAGCCCTACGCCGGCGACACCGGTCAGCGCTATGCGACGGCCGAGGCTACCGCCCTGAGTCGCGACCAGGCCCTGCTGAACCGCGGCGCCCGCATCCGCACCCTCTACCAGCACACGCTCCGCCACTCACCCATGACTCTCGCCCGCTACGAACAGCTGAACGGCGACATCGAGGCTCGAAGCCTGGACGAGATCACCGACCGGCTCATCGTCGTCGACCGCACCGTCGCCTTCATCCCCGCCGACAAAGACGGGTTCCTCGCCCTGGAAATCCGCCACCCGGCCTTGGTCTCCTACTTCGTGACCACCTTCGACCGGCTCTGGCGCCTGGCCACTCCCATGTACCCCGAAGCCGTCCAGCGCCCGTCCCACAACGGCATCACACCCCGTCAACGCGCCATAGCCGCCCTCCTCGTCGAAGGCCATACGGACACAGTGATCGCCGACCGCCTCGGTATGAACGTCCGCACCGCCCGCGTGCACATCGCCAAACTCGCCGCCACCCTCGGCAGCGAGAGCCGGGCCCAGCTCGGCTACCTCATCGGGCGGTCGGGGATTCTGGACCCGGAGCACTGAACGGCAGCAGTTCCGCGGCGCGCGGCGGTCCGTCCAGGCCCGCCTGGGCGATCCGCACCCCCAGCTGGGTGCGGCTCGCGGCGCCCAGGGTCTCCGAGAGGCGCGCGATGTGCGCCCGGCAGGTACGGACGCTGATCCCCAGCCGCTCCGCGATCACCGCGTCCTGATGTCCCTCGGCGAGCAGCGCCGCGATGGACCGCTCGCGGTGGGTGATGCCGTCGATGCCGGTGTCCGGGAGCGGCGCGGCGAGCGGGATCGCGAGGCGCCACAGCCGCTCGAAGACCGTGACCAGGTAGTCGACCAGTGCCGGGTGCCGCAGCTCCAGCGCGATCGTGCGGTCGGAGTTGGCTGGGATGAACGCCACTTTGCGGTCGAAGAGGATAAGCCGCTCCACGACCTCGTCGAGGGTACGGGCCTCCGCGGCTCCCCCCATCAGCTCCATGTAGTTGTGCAGGCCCTGGCCGTGCCGAGCCACGTGCGTGTACAGATCGCGCATCCGCACGCCCCGCCGGCGCATCTCCAACGCCCGGTGCAGCCCCTCGGACAGTTCGTCCTCGCGACGGATGCCGCCGGGCTGCACGGTGAGCACCTCGGTCGCGCACGCCTCGGTCGCCTCGTCCATCGCCGCCCGGATCCGCGGCAGTCCGTCGAGCACGCGGATCGCCACGCCCTCCGTGGGTGCCTGGACGCGCCCGCCCAGACCGGCGTACCACTCGAACGCGGCCACCGCGTCGCCCACCCGCGTCTGGCTCGCGCTGACCTCCTCGTAGACCCCGCGCAGCAGCCGTGTCATGACCTCCTGCGGCGAGGTCGGCACCAGCCACCCCATGTCGTCGGGGTCGGGGTGCAGCAACGCCAACTCCAGCAGACAGGGCACCGCTTCCGCGTCCGCGCGCGGCACCCGCCCGCGCCGCACCGCCCGGGAATACACGCGGTCCCCGGTCTCGCACAGTCGGTCAGCGCCGTGCGGATGCCTGTCCGTCCCGTGCCCGGCCATCTCCCACCCCTGGCTCCCGCCCACCGGCTCCGGCATCCTCCCGCAGTGCGACGCCCCACAGCCTCGGCGCTGCGACGCCGCGCACCGTTCCCTGGCGCAACACTTCACACTGCGGCACGGTGACGCTCCGCGCCGTCCGCAGCGCAACTATGCGCGGACCGGACCGCCATCGCAACACGGCTGCGCCCTTCACACGCCCCCTCTCGCCCATGTACGTACGGAAATATCCCCACCTCCGCACGGCGCTCTGCAACAAGATGACGGTGGTCGGGGGGCGCGACCCGGTGCCAGGGTGGACCCGGTTCACCGGGACGACACGGCGTCCTGGCCCGCCCTGGCCGGACACTCCTCGTCCGGCCAGGGCTCCGCGGCCCCTGTCCGGATCGCGTGAGCTGCCGGAAATCGTCGAGTGATCGGTACGTTACGTACCGCACCTACCGTCGGGCCATGGCGGACATATTTGACGCGTACGCGTTGGCCGATGCGTGGGACGAGATGTTTGAGCGGCCGGGTGAAGTCAGGACCGCCTATGAGCCGGTACTGGCCGCCCTGCAGCCGATCGAACCGGGTGAACTGCGCTTCCGGGCCGACCAGATGGCCCGCGCGTTCACCGACCGTGGCGTGACCTACGCCTTCGCGGGCGAGGAGCGCCCCTGGCCGCTGGACCTGGTCCCCAGGATCCTCGACGCCCTCGAATGGGACCTCGTCCAACGAGGGGTCTCCCAACGGGTGAGGGCCCTGGAGGCCTACCTCTCCGACGCCTACGGGCCCGGCCGCGCCTTCGAGGACGGGGTCGTGCCCTGGCGTCTCCTGCTCAACTCCCCCCATTTCCACCGGGCGGCGCACGGGATCGAGCCACCCGGCGGCGTACGGATCCACGTCGCCGGCATCGATCTCGTACGGGACGAGGCCGGGGACTTCCGGGTCCTGGAGGACAACGTCCGCGTGCCGTCCGGGGTCTCGTACGTCATCGAGAACCGGCGCGCGATGACCAGGATCTTTCCGTCCCTCTTCGCCGAACAGCACGTCGTCCCCGTGGACGGCTACGCGCAGAGACTTCTGGCGGCCCTGCGCGCCGCCGCGCCCGACGGGGTCGGCGACCCGCGGGTCGTCGTCCTCACGCCCGGCCCCAGCAACGCCGCCTACTTCGAACACGCCCTGCTGGCACGGCTGATGGGGGTGCAGCTGGTCGAGGGGCACGATCTCGCCTGCCGGAACAACCGTGTCTGGATGCGGACCACGCGGGGCGAGATGCCGGTGCATGTCGTATACCGACGGCTCGACGACGACTTCCTCGATCCGCTGCACTTCCGGCCCGATTCGGTGATCGGCTGCCCGGGCATCCTCAGCGCCGCCCAGGCGGGCACCGTCACGCTCGCCAACGCCGTGGGCAACGGCATCGCCGACGACAAACTCCTCTACACGTACGTACCCGATCTGATCCGGTACTACCTCGGCGAGGAGCCCGTTCTCCCGAACGTCGAGTCCTACCGTCCGGACGAACCGGGCCAGTTGGACGCCGTCCTCGACCAGATCGACCAGCTGGTGATCAAGCCGGTGGACGGGGCGGGCGGCCAGGGCATCGTCATCGGACCCAAGGCCGACCGGGACACCCTGGAGCGCACCCGGGCGGCCGTCGCCGCCGACCCGCGTGGCTGGATCGCGCAGCGGCCCGTGGCGCTCTCCACCTCGCCCACCCTCGCGGGCGACCGGATGGCGCCCCGCCACATCGACCTGCGCCCGTTCGCCGTCAACGACGGCACGGACGTCTGGGTACTGCCCGGCGGCCTCACCAGGGTCGCCCTCCAGGAGGGCAACCTCATCGTCAACTCCAGCCAGGGCGGCGGCTCCAAGGACACCTGGGTGCTGGCGGAGGGCCCCGCCGAACTCCCCCGAGTTCTCGACTTCGCTCGAACGGACGGCACCCCGATCGCCGAGGACCCCGACGGCCGCGGCACGGCGTTGGACGTGGTCCCGCGCCAGCTCGGACCCGACGGCGCCCGTGGCGTCGTACAGGAAGGGGCACAGCAGCAGTGAACGACGTGATCCTCTCCCGCATAGCCGAGGCCCTGACCTGGACGGGCCGTTACGTCGAGCGGGCGGACGCCACCGGCCGCATCCTCGACGCCTACCTCCACCGCCTCCTGGAGGACCCCTGGCGCGACGAGGACGTGGCCTGCCGCTCCCTGTACGCCATCCTCGGTGTCGACGCGGGCTCCGAACGCGTCGACATGCAGCAGGTCCTGGACCAGCTCGCCTTCGACGCCCGCTCCACCTGCTCCATCGAGGGCGCGCTCGGAGCCGCCCGCCTCAACGCCCGCAGCGCCCGCGAGGCCGTCTCCTCCGAGATGTGGGAGTGCCTCAACTCCACCTGGCACGCACTGGCCGACCAGCGCCTCGCGGCCCGCCGTACGGGCCCGTACGCGTACCTGGAGCTGGTACGCCGCCGGGCCGCCCTCTTCTTCGGCCTCGCGGACTCCACGATGAGCCGCGACGACAGCTGGCGTTTCGTGGTGCTGGGCCGGAGCCTGGAGCGGGTGGACATGACCGTACGGCTCCTCTCCGTCCGCGTGCTGGACGCCGCCCACGCCCCCGACTGGCCGACACTGCTGAGCGCGAGCGGCGCGGACGAGGCGTATGCCCGGGTGTACGGCGGTTTCGGCGACACCCCGAGAGTGGCCGAATTCCTTCTCCTCGACCGGGACTTCCCCCGGTCGGCCCTGCACGCGCTCACCACCGCTGAGGAGTGCCTCGCCGCCCTCGGCCGCCCCCGTCAGGACCCGGCCCGCCGGCCGATAGGCCGTATGAGAACCCGCCTGGAATACCTGGACCTGGCGGCCCTGGAGGAACAGCTCCCCTTGCTCCTCCGCGACCTGCAACAAGCGTGCACGGCCTCGGCGGAGGCGGTGGCGGAGAGGTTCTTCCCGTACCAGGGGCCCGTCGAGTGGGCCCAGGAAGGAGCGTGAGCACGATGAGCAGTCCCGTGACACGCCGGCTGCGGATCCGGCACACCACCCGCGTCTCGTACGCGCAGGCCGCGGTCTCCTCCCACAACGAGGTCCGCATGACCCCCCTGACGCTCCCCGGCCAGACGACCCTGGACGCCAGGGTCACGGTCAACCCGACCACGCCCACCTGGTCGTACTGGGACTACTGGGGCACCCAGGTCACGGGCTTCGACCTGATGGAACCGCACGAGGACCTGACCATCACGGCGTCGAGCCTGGTGGAAACGGCCCCACCGGGCCCGCAGGCTCCCGCGCCGACCTGGGCGGAGGTCGCCAGAACGACGGCGAACTCCCGCCTCCTGGAGTACACGTCCCCGACCGGCCGTACCACGGTGACGCGGGAGTTGGTGGAGCGGGCGAGGTCGGCGTCGACGGGCCTGGACCCCCACGAGACGGCGGTCGCGGTCTCGGCCATGGTCACCGACCAGGTCTCGTACCTCCCCGGCGCCACCGGCGTGAACACCGGCGCCATGGAGGCCTGGGAGCAGGGCGCGGGCGTCTGCCAGGACATCACCCACCTGACGGCGGCCCTCCTGCGCGGCCTGGGCCTGCCCACCCGCTATGTCTCGGGCTACCTCCACCCCGAACGCGATGCCGAACTCCACCGCCCCGTCGCCGGCCAGAGCCACGCCTGGATCGAGTACTGGGCCGGCGACTGGACCGGCTACGACCCCACCAACAGCACCCGGGCCGACGAGTCCCACGTCGTGGTCGGCCGCGGCCGCGACTACGACGACGTCACCCCGCACAAGGGGATCTACCGGGGCGTGGCCGGGGGCCCACCGGAGGTGACGGTGGAGTTCACGCGGGTGGCGTGAGGGGAAGGTATCCCCCGGGGGGGCGGGCGCGGGCTCAGCTCCGCTTGGGCCCGGTGATCGTCTCCCCGATCACGAACCCCTTGGCGGGGCCTTCGGGGATGGTGACGTCGGTGCCGTGGTAGACGCGGTGGATGTCTTCCCAGTCCGCCTTGTCGGAGCGCGGGCCGGTGCACAGAGTGACCGATCCCTGAGCGTCGTAATCATCGATGCCGACATGGATCGGAATGCCGGCGCGAGCGTATTCGCGAAGCTTGCGGACCCGGTCTCGGTCCTGGTTGCGCGCAAGAGCGGTCATGGCGGCATCACCTCCGATGCGGTGAGGACGGAACGATCCGCCTCCGGGAAAGCGACGAACCCGGCACCGTACTCGCCACCACCCCGGAGGGGCTCGCCGCACTCCTCGAACATCTCAGGCCGAGGCCCAGCTCGTGAGCAGGGCCTCGCGGGCCGCCCGCCAGGGCGTCACGCCGTCGCCCTCGGCACTTCCCCACTCCAGCAGCCGCGCCACGTCCGCCGTACCGTCCACGAAACGGTTCAGCAGCGCCACCGACAGCTCGTACTCGGACTGGACGTAGCCACCGACGGCCGCGGTGTACACCGTCAGCTCGGCCTTCTCCTCGTCCGTCCGTACATGGAGTTCGAACGCGGGCGGTGCCTCACCGCCGCCCGTCGCCATGTCGAGGACCGTGTCCATCACGTTGTTCACCAGCCACCGGGTACTGGAGCGCACCTGCACGTCGTGAACGGTGACCTCACGGACGTCGGCCCAGGACCAGAACCCCTCCTGGCCCGTGCCCACGGCCTGAAGCCCCTCGGGGGTGAGCCGCACCCCGCGCCCGTACCCCTCGGGCTCGGCGCCCACGTACACGCTCTCCTTGGTGATCCAGAACAGGCCGATCATGGCCACGGGCGCCTCCAGCACGACGAGCACATCCAGTACGACAAACACGGTCGCCCTCTGAGACACCGGCGGGCCCGGATTGGTTCAGCCGGGACGTGAGAGCCAGGACTGCCGAACACGCGTACAGGTGTCTTAAGTTGCTCTTCGTGACGGAACTGGTGTTGCGCGCCCGCCGTACCACGGCCCTCTTCGAGCGGGACGCCGTGCTGGTGGCTGCTGCGCCGCCGCGGGATCACCGTCCTCGCCGTCCACAAGGACAGCGACCACGTCGGCGAAGTGCTCGTCAAGAGGCACTCGTTCACCGATGCGGCAGGCGAGGAGCGGACGTTCAGAGGAGGCGGCCGGCTCGTGGCGACCGATCCGGAGCGGATCGAGGTGACCTACGACCCTTGCGCCCCGAAGCGGATGACCGCGCGCAACGGGCCCGTCGTCCGCACGCTCTCCGTCCTGGCGTACGTGCTCCTGGGCCTGCCCGTCACAGCGGCGACCGCCGCGTACCCACCCGTCTCCCTCATCGTCCTGCTGTCCGCGCTCCAGGCCCTGAGCGGCGCAGCCGCTCCAGTGACAACGGCGACGCGCCGCCGGGCAGTCTGGCGGTCGATGGGGCGCTGACCCCTGATCCGCCGAACGCGCGGGAGCCCCTCACCCAGGGCTCCCGCGCGTTCGTCAGGGAAGTACGTCAGTCCACGACTACTTGAGGCCGATCGCCGTGCAGTCCGCCTTGGTCGAGGAGGTGCAGATCTGCTTGACGGTGTAGATGCCGTCCTGGATCACCGTCTCCTTGATGTTCGCCTTGGTCAGGGCGACCACGGGCATCAGCTGGGAGGGGATCTTCTTGTTCGTGGGGCTGTCGACCTTGTCGCGGGTGAGCGCGTCGAACTCGATGCCCCGCCCCTGGACCTTCGCCACAGCCATCTCGGCGGCCGCGGAGGCCTCGTCGGGGTAGGACTTGTAGACGCTCATGTACTGCTCGCCCCGGACGATCCGCTGCACCGCGTCCAGCTCGGCGTCCTGACCGGTCACCGGCGGCACCTTGCTGACGCCCATGGTCTTCATGGCGTCGATGACGGCGCCCGCGAGGCCGTCGTTGGCGGAGTAGACACCGGCGATGTTGCTGAGGCCGATGGCCGAGATGGCCTTCTCCATGTTGGCCTTGCCGACGGCCGGGTCCCAGTCCTTCGTGTCGTACGTCTTGGAGATGACGACCTTGCCGTTGAGCTCACCCAGGGCGCCCGACTTGAACTGCGCCGCGTTCGGGTCGGTGGGCGAGCCGTTCATCATGACGATCTTCTTCGAGGAGGCGTCGGTGCCCAGCGCCTCCAGGAGCGCCTTGCCCTGCACCTGGCCGACGAGCTCGTTGTCGAAGGAGATGTACGCGTCGATCGGACCCTGCGCCAGACGGTCGTAGGCGATGACGGGGATGCCCGCGTCCTTGGCCTTCTGCACGTCGCTCGCGATGGCCTTGGAGTCCACCGCGTCGACGAGGATCACGTCGACCTTGTTGGCCACCATCTGCTGGAACTGCTGGCTCTGCTTGGTGGCGTCCTGAGCCGCGTTGGCGTAGTCGACCTTGCCCTTGTTGTTGGTGAGCTTGGCGACCTGCTGCTCGATGATCGGGTAGTCGAACTTCTCGTAACGGGTGTTGGCCTTCTCCGGGAGGAGCAGACCAACCGTGATGTCGTCACCCTTGGTCGGGCTCGCCTTGGTGCTGCTGCCGCCGATCCCGTCCACGACACCGCAGGCGGCAAGGGAGACGGTCATCGCGGAGCAGGCCAGGGCTATGGCGGTACGACGAAGCCGGGTGTTACGAGTGTTCACATCAGGTGCCTTCCGGGCGAGGTAGCTGCTTTGCGACCCAGGTGGCTGAAAGCCAACGCGGCGATCACCTCAGCGTCAAGGAGTAACCACTTAACGAGATGGCAACAGCATTCTGTGTTCCCCAAGTGAACACGATGGGAAGGGGGTGCGCCGCCACTTCCACAGAACCTCTCTGATTGACTTGCGTCACTCGCTCCCCGGCGGCATACAACCCTCCCCCACGTCCGAGAGTCTCGAAGGTGGCCGCACACGTCGCAGCACGAAACAGGGGAAGCACGAGACCAGTTGGGCGGAGCGGACCGGCGTTCGCCGCGACGCCGACGATCGCCACCACCGGGGGCCTGCTCGCCGTCTCGGGGGCGCCCGCCTCCGCCGCGAGCAGCTGCGCATCACCGGTGTACAAGCGGCAGTTCTACGTGAACACCACCTTCTCTGACACACCGAAGAAAACGGACTCGACCTCACCCCACCGGCGACTGGACGGTCACCGAACCGGCGCGGTGAGCCGAGGAACGCCGAAGGGGGTGGAGAGGTCGACGACCTCTCCACCCCCTTCGGTACGTGGGAGCTAGTCCGACTGCCGCTTCGGCCGCCAGACCACCAGCGCGCTCGTCTGCTGGACCTCCTGGTACGGGACCAGGTCGCGGCGGTACGAGGCGTGCACCGCGGCCTCGCGCTGCTGCATCGCGGCAGCGGCGCCGTCCAGGGCCGATTCCAGTTCCGCGACGCGGGACTGGAGGGCGGCCACCTGGTTCTCCAGCTCGATGATGCGCTTGATGCCGGCCAGGTTGATGCCCTCGTCCTGGGACAGCGCCTGCACCGTGCGGAGCAGTTCGATGTCGCGGGCCGAGTAGCGCCGGCCCCGGCCGGCGGTGCGGTCCGGGGAGACCAGGCCGAGGCGGTCGTACTGACGCAGGGTCTGCGGGTGCAGGCCGGAGAGCTGGGCCGCCACCGAGATGACGTAGACCGGGGTCTCCTCGGTCAGTTCATAGGGGTTTCGACGACGGCCGTCCATCTGCTCATGCTCCCTTCGCGGCCTGGAACAGCTCCGCCCGTGGGTCCTCGCCCGCGGTTGCCTCGCGATACGCCTCCAGGGCGTCGCGAGCCTTGCCCGACACGTCCGTGGGGACCGCGACCTCGACGGTGACGAGGAGGTCGCCTCGCGTACCGTCCTTGCGGACGGCACCCTTGCCGCGGGCCCGCATCGTACGGCCGTTGGGCGTGCCCGGGGGCAGTTTCAGGGTGACCGGGGGGCCGCCCAGGGTCGGTACGCGCACCTCGCCGCCGAGTGCCGCCTCCGCGAAGGTGACGGGCACGGTGACGGTGAGGTTGTCGCCCTTGCGGCCGAAGACGGGGTGGGCGTCCACGTGGACCGTGACGTACAGGTCGCCTGCCGGGCCGCCCCGTTCGCCGGGTGCGCCCTTGCCGCGGAGGCGGATGCGCTGGCTGTCGCTCACTCCCGCCGGGATGCGCACCTGCATCGTGCGCGAGGACTTGGCACGGCCGCTGCCGTGGCAGATCTCGCAGGGGTTCTCCGCGATGAGACCGCGGCCCTTGCAGTCCGGGCAGGGGTCCGTGAGCGAGAAGCCGCCGCCGGAGCCGCGCGCGACCTGGCCGGTGCCGACGCACGTCGGGCACACGCGCGGTGTGCCGTTCGCGTCGCCGGTGCCCGAACAGGCCTTGCAGGGCGCCTGGGACGTCATCCGCAGCGGGACCGTCGCGCCGTCCACCGCCTCGGTGAAGCTGAGCGTCACCTCGGTGTCGATGTCCTGGCCGCGCCGGGGCTGGGTCCGCGTACCCGTGCCCGCGCCGCCGCGGTTGAACAGGCCCCCGAAGACGTCACCGATGCCGCCGCCGAAGCCACCGGCACCGCCCGCTCCGCCCTGGGCGCCGCCTCCGAAGAGGTCGCCCAGGTCGAAGTTGAAGTTGCCGCCGCCCGCGCCGGGACCCGGACGGAAGCCGCCGTTGCCGAAGAGGGCGCGTGCCTCGTCGTACTCCTTGCGCTTCTTGGGGTCTCCGAGCACGTCGTTCGCCTCGGAGATCTCCTTGAAGCGCTCCTCGGCCTTGGCGTTGCCCTTGTTGGCGTCCGGGTGGAACTCGCGGGCGAGCTTCCGGTACGCCTTCTTGATCTCAGCCTCGGTGGCGTCCTTGGGGACGCCGAGGACCTTGTAGAAGTCCTTCTCGATGAAGTCCTTGGTGCTCATCCTCGACGCCCCTCCTCTCTCATGCGTTCAACGTCAGCCCTCGTCCGGGCCACCGCTCTCCTTGTCGTCGGCCGCCTCGGCGGAATCCTGGGAGTCCGCCTTGCCGGTCTGCGCCCCGGGCTGGGGTTCGGCGACCGCCACCCGCGCGGGGCGGATGGTGCGCTCGCCGATGCGATACCCCGGCTGCAGAATCGCCACGCACGTCGTCTCCGTGACGTCCGGCGCGTACGAGTGCATCAGGGCCTCGTGGATCATCGGGTCGAAGGGCTCGCCCTCCTTGCCGAACTGCTGGAGGCCCATCTTCGCCGCGACGGTCTCCAGCGACTCGGCCACCGACTTGAAGCCGCCGACCAGTTCGCCGTGGTCCCGCGCGCGGGCGATGTTGTCGAGCACGGGCAGGAGCTCGGTCAGGAGGTTCGCGATGGCGATCTCCTTGACCGCGATCCGGTCGCGCTCGACCCGGCGGCGGTAGTTCTGGTACTCGGCCTGGAGCCGCTGGAGGTCCATCGTGCGCTCGCCGAGCGCCGTACGGACCTGGTCCAGCTGTGCGGTCAGACCGGCCATCTGTGCTGCTGATGCGTCCCCGGCCGGGGCCGCCGCCTCCTCCGTGGAGGGGGTGGCGGCCTGCGGCTCGGCGTCGTCAGGGGTGGCGCCGGAGGGGACGTCAGGCTTCTCGTCGAAGCCCGGGGTCTCCTCCGTCACGCGGCACCGTCCTTGCGCTCCTCGTCGACGATCTCGGCGTCGACGACGTCGTCATCGGCCTTGGCCTGCTCGGCACCGGGGGCACCATCGGCGCCACCGGCGGCCTGCGCGGCCTGGGCGTCGGCGTACATGGCCTGGCCGAGCTTCTGCGAGACCGCGGCGACCTTCTCCGTGGCGGTGCGGATCTCGGCGGTGTCCTCGCCCTTGAGCTTCTCCTTCAGCTCGGCGATGGACGCCTCGACCTCGGTCTTGACGTCACCCGGGACCTTGTCCTCGTTGTCCTTGAGGAACTTCTCGGTCTGGTAGACGAGCTGCTCGCCCTGGTTGCGGGTCTCGGCGGCCTCGCGGCGCTTGTGGTCCTCGTCCGCGTACTGCTCGGCCTCCTGGCGCATCCGGTCGACCTCGTCCTTCGGCAGCGAGGAGCCGCCGGTGACGGTCATCTTCTGCTCCTTGCCCGTGCCCAGGTCCTTCGCGGTCACGTGCATGATGCCGTTGGCGTCGATGTCGAAGGCGACCTCGATCTGCGGGACACCGCGCGGGGCCGGCGGCAGACCGGTCAGCTCGAACATCCCGAGCTTCTTGTTGTACGCCGCGATCTCGCGCTCGCCCTGGTAGACCTGGATCTGGACGGACGGCTGGTTGTCCTCGGCGGTGGTGAAGATCTCGGACCGCTTGGTCGGGATCGTCGTGTTCCGCTCGATGAGCTTCGTCATGATGCCGCCCTTGGTCTCGATGCCGAGGGACAGCGGGGTGACGTCGAGGAGCAGGACGTCCTTGACCTCACCCTTGAGGACACCGGCCTGCAGGGCGGCGCCGATGGCGACGACCTCGTCCGGGTTGACGCCCTTGTTGGCGTCCTGACCGCCGGTCAGCTCCTTGACGAGCTCGGCGACGGCGGGCATGCGGGTGGAGCCACCGACGAGAACGACGTGGTCGATCTCGGAGAGGTTGATGCCCGCGTCCTTGATGACGTTGTGGAACGGCGTCTTGCAGCGCTCCAGAAGGTCCGCGGTGAGCTGCTGGAACTGGGCGCGCGTGAGCTTCTCGTCCAGGTGCAGCGGGCCCTCGGCGGAGGCCGTGATGTAGGGCAGGTTGATCGAGGTCTCGGTGGACGAGGACAGCTCGATCTTCGCCTTCTCGGCGGCTTCACGCAGACGCTGGAGCGCCATCTTGTCCTTGGCGAGGTCCACACCGTGACCGGAGCGGAACTGCTGCACCAGGTAGTCGACGACACGCTGGTCCCAGTCGTCACCACCGAGGTGGTTGTCGCCGTTGGTGGCCTTCACCTCGACGACGCCGTCACCGATCTCCAGGAGGGACACGTCGAAGGTGCCGCCACCGAGGTCGAAGACGAGGATCGTCTGGTCGTCCTTGTCCAGGCCGTACGCGAGGGCGGCGGCCGTGGGCTCGTTCACGATGCGCAGGACGTTCAGGCCCGCGATCTCGCCGGCCTCCTTCGTCGCCTGGCGCTCGGAGTCGTTGAAGTAGGCCGGGACGGTGATGACCGCGTCCGTGACCTTCTCGCCCAGGTAGGCCTCGGCGTCGCGCTTCAGCTTCTGCAGGATGAAGGCGCTCATCTGCTGCGGGTTGAAGTTCTTCCCGTCGAGCTCGATCTTCCAGTCCGTGCCCATGTGACGCTTCACTGAGCGGATGGTCCGGTCCACGTTCGTGACCGCCTGGCGCTTGGCGACCTCGCCGACGAGCACCTCGCCGTTCTTGGCGAAGGCGACGACGGACGGCGTGGTCCTGGCGCCCTCTGCGTTGGTGATGACGGTGGGCTCGCCGCCTTCAAGAACGCTGACGACGGAGTTAGTCGTGCCCAGGTCGATGCCGACCGCACGTGCCATTTCAATTCCTCCAGCAATGACTTGAGTGGAACGGACTCAAGTGTGCACCACACTCATTGCTGGGTCAACAGACATGAGTCATGGGGGCTCAAGTCTTATCTCTTGCTTACACGCAGGTGTGCTTGTACACGTGCTCCGACCTGCGGCTTCACGGTCAACCGACTCCCGTACGCGGGGACATGCCGTCCCCCGTAAGTGGGGATCCGAAGCAGCGCGAGCACGGCGACACCGACGCCCCCCGCCACCCACAACGCCGCCG
This sequence comes from Streptomyces diastatochromogenes, assembly GCA_001550305.1. Lineage (GTDB taxonomy): Bacteria > Actinomycetota > Actinomycetes > Streptomycetales > Streptomycetaceae > Streptomyces > Streptomyces mirabilis_D. Next base: position 28,376 of record LRTP01000351.1, on the reverse strand, counting down.
TCGCGCTCACCCATCCCATGTCGATCAGCATCCCGACGAGTGCACCCGCGAAGCCGGTGACCCCCACGACGACCGCGGCGCCCTGGGGCGTGACACCGAGGCGTCGCAGCCGGTGGACCAGATGATCGGGGGCGCCGCGCAGCAGCGGACGCCCGGCCCGCCGCCGCGACACCAGCACCAGTACGGCGTCGGCGGTCGCCACGGCCGTCAGCGCGAACCCGGCGCCCACGCTCGACCCGGCCGCCCGCCCGGCGTGGACCAGTACCGCCGCCGAGGTCAGCACGAACCCGACGAACAGCGCGCCGCAGCGCCCCGGCACGATCCGGGCCGGGGGCCAGTTGTGCATCAGGAACCCGGTCAGCGCGGCGGCCAGCACGCTCAGCAGCGCCGCGAGCCCGTCCATGACCTCGGCGGCCGCGCAGCCGCTCAGCGCGAAGGCGGTCACCACCGCGACCGTCCCCATCACTCCGTCGGCGTGATCGAGCGAGGTGAAGGCATGGGTGGCGAGGGCGATCCAGCCGACGGCCACCACCCCGACCACCGGGCCGAGTTCGTCGTACGGCACGGTCAGCGCGGCGGCGCCGGTCACGACGGCCGCCTGGAGCGGAACCCGCACAAGGGTCGGCGGGGGCCACAGGTCCACGACGAGTCCGAGGACGCCGACCCCGATCCCGGCGGCCAGCAGCCGCCCGGCCGCCGACCCCAGCGGCGCCACGTCCGTCCAATCGCCGACCCCGGCGACGAAGGCCGTGACCGCCACCACCGCGACCCCGCCGAGCAGCGGCACCGCGCGTGCCCTCCGGCGTTCGACCACGCCGAGGCGCAGGGCGAGGAGCCGCAGCAGGGCGGCGAGGAGGGCGGCGAGGAGCAGGGCGGAGGTGGCGGCGGCGATTCCGTACAGCACGCCGCCAATTTAGTGTTAAATGTCGTAAATACACCGCAGATAGCACGATCGGGTTTACGTGTCGGCCGGAGACCCCGGCAGCTGTCGGCCGGTGACGTGCGCAACGGCCGGTCGGTGACTTCGGCGACTCAGGTGGACCTCAGCGACGCAGATCACCGCACCGCTGGCTACAGTGCGGCGGAAGATATGGGTAGTCTCAGACGGACTGCATAAGTTACCGCTTAGTAATCGGCTGAAGGTCGGCCTTCAGCTCCCTCCCTCGCAGGCCCGAGGAGCCCCCGAATGCAACTCGCCGCGATCATTGTGTCGCTGGTACTCGCCGTGGTCGGCGTGGCGCTGTTCTCCCGCGCCATCGCGCAGATCTACCGGTTCGTACGGCTCGGCCAGGACGTCCCCGCGGGCACCCGCACGGACGACTGGACCGCGCGCACCGTCACGGTGGTCCGGGAGTTCCTCGGCCACACCCGGATGAACCGGTGGGGGGTGGTCGGCGTCGCGCACTGGTTCGTGGCGGTCGGCTTCTTCTCCCTCGTCGCCACGCTGGTGAACGCCTTCGGGCAGCTCTTCCAGGCCGACTGGGCGCTGCCCATCATCGGGCACTGGCTGCCGTACGAGATCTTCGTCGAGTTCATCGGCCTGATGACGACCCTCGGCATCCTCACGCTCATCGTGATCCGCCAGCTGTCCCGGCCCGACCGGCCGGGCCGCAAGTCCCGCTTCGCCGGGTCCAACGTCGGCCAGGCCTACTTCGTCGAGTCGGTCATCCTCATCATCGGCCTCGCGATCATGACCCTGCGCGGCCTGGAGGGTGCCCTCGCCGACGTGCACGGCTACGAGGCCGCGTACTTCGCCTCGTACCCGATCGTCGCCGCCTTCAAGGGGACGAGCGTCGGGACGCTCCAGAACCTGATCTACCTCACCGCGATGATCAAGATCGGGACGTCCTTCATCTGGATGATCACGGTCTCCCTCAAGACGGACATGGGCGTCGCCTGGCACCGCTTCCTCGCCTTCCCGAACATCTGGTTCAAGCGGAACGCGAAGGGCGAGACCGCCCTCGGCGCGCTGCTGCCGATGACGAGTGACGGCAAGGCCATCGACTTCACCGACCCGGGCGAGGACGACGTCTTCGGTGTCAGCCAGGTCGAGCAGTTCTCCTGGAAGGGCCTGCTGGACTTCTCCACGTGCACCGAGTGCGGCCGCTGCCAGTCGCAGTGCCCCGCCTGGAACACGGGCAAGCCGCTCTCCCCCAAGCTCCTCATCATGTCGCTGCGCGACCACGCGCACGCCAAGGCGCCCTACCTGCTCGCGGGCGGCGGCAAGACCATGGAGGGCGAGGAGAAGGCGTCGGCGGAGCAGCTGGCCGACGTGCCCGCCGCCGCGCTCGCCGAGGCCGAGCGCCCCCTGATCGGCACGTTCGAGGAGAACGGCGTCATCGACCCCGACGTGCTGTGGTCCTGCACCACGTGCGGCGCGTGCGTCGAGCAGTGCCCGGTCGACATCGAGCACATCGACCACATCGTCGACATGCGCCGCTACCAGGTGATGATCGAGAGCGCGTTCCCGTCCGAGGCGGGCACGATGCTCAAGAACCTGGAGAAGAAGGGCAACCCCTGGGGTCTGGCCAAGAAGCAGCGCCTCGAGTGGACGAAGGAAGTCGACTTCGAGATCCCGGTCGTCGGACGCGACATCGAGGACCTGTCCGAGGTCGAGTACCTGTACTGGGTCGGCTGCGCCGGCGCCCTGGAGGACCGCGCCAAGAAGACCACGAAGGCCTTCGCGGAGCTCCTGCACATGGCGGGCGTCAAGTTCGCCATCATGGGCGGCGACGAGAAGTGCACCGGTGACTCCGCGCGTCGTCTCGGCAACGAGCCCCTGTTCCAGGAACTCGGCATGGAGAACGTCGCCGCGCTGAACATGGCCTTCGGCGAGGACGACGAGGACGAGTCGACGAAGAAGCCGAAGTCGGCGAAGAAGATCGTCGCGACCTGCCCGCACTGCCTCAACACCATCGGCAACGAGTACCCGCAGCTCGGCGGCGACTACGAGGTCATCCACCACACCCAGCTGCTCCAGCACCTCATCGACGAGGGCAAGCTGCTGCCGGTCACCCCGGTGGACGGCCTCATCACCTACCACGACCCCTGCTACCTGGGCCGCCACAACAAGATCTACACGCCGCCGCGCGAGATCATGTCGGCCGTCCCGGGCCTGCGTCAGCAGGAGATGCACCGCCACAAGGAACGCGGCTTCTGCTGCGGTGCCGGTGGTGCGCGGATGTGGATGGAGGAGCGGATCGGCAAGCGCATCAACAACGAGCGCGTCGACGAGGCTCTTTCGCTGAACCCGGACATCGTTTCCACGGCCTGCCCGTTCTGCCTCGTGATGCTGACCGACTCGGTCAACGGCAAGAAGAACGACGGCCAGGCCAAGGAGTCCGTCCAGGTCGTGGACGTGGCCCAGCTCCTTCTCGACTCCGTCAAGACGCCGGTCGACCCGGCGGGGGCGGCGGAGACGGAGAGTGAGCCGGAGCCCGAGCCGGTGAAGTAACCGACGTGATCATCCGGACGCCGGTGGGCCGAGCTTCTCGCCCACCGGCGTCCGGCGTTTCCCCGCCCCTCCCGTGAGGTTGAAGGGGCGGAGCCCCTGGGGATGAGGGGGTCCCGCCCGCTCGAGCGAAGCCGAGAGCTTGGAGCAGGGTAGGGGCGGCGGGGGCGAGGATCCCTTGGGACGGCGCGACGCCGAGCCCGATGGCGTACGGGCCCGGCGTCGTGGTGGGACGGTGCTACTTCGCGGAGCGCCGCCGCTTCGAGTCGCCCGTCACCTTCGCGATCCACGTGAGGAAGTCACCCGGGTCGACGTTCGAGCCGTGGCCCTCGTCCCAGTAGTAGAGGTGATTGACGTCGTCACCCAGGTCGTCCAGCGCCGCGGCGAGGTTGGCGGACACCGTCAGCGAGGTGTCGGAGTCCTTCGTGCCGAGGCGGATCCACCAGTGCCTCGACCGGCCGGGGTTCTCCTCCCCGATGTGGTGCATCGGGTTCATCAGGTCGAGCTTCTCGGGGATGTCGCTCGCGACCCGCTTGGTGCTGAGGCCGGTGGTGTCGTTCTTCGCGCCGTACGCCGTGAAGTGCCGCGCCTCGGTGGTGCCGGCGCCGAACTCGTTGTTCTCGCCCGCGGACAGGTCGAACGCGTCGAAGGCCGGTGTCGTCTTCTTCCGCGCGCCGACGTGGGTGAGGAAGTCGGCCCAGGTGAAGGTCGCCCTGCCGCCGGACCACGTGATGAAGGTGTTCGCGGCCAGGTACGTCGCACGGTCGGCCTCCGACAGCGCCGCCAGGTACTTCGTGGCGGACGGCTGGAGGTAGGTCTCCACCAGGTAGTCGTCGTAGTTGCGGGCCGTGAGCGGGCCGAAGCCGTTCAGACCCCGCAGCCTCAGGGATGCCTGGTACTCCGCGAACTGGGCCCGCAGCGCCTTCGACACCGTCTGGTCGACGACCTTGCCGGTGCTCGCCGTGACGTTGGTGCCCCAGTTGAACTCGTACGCGCCGTCGGCGTGCTCGAGGTCCGTGATGGGGCACCAGGCGCCGGTGGCGAAGATCGCGTCGGACGCGTCGGCGGCGCCCAGCTCCTTGAGGTACTTGTCGTAGATCGGGCTGTCGCCGGACGCACCGAGCAGGGAGGACAGGGCGCCCCCCGCGCTCGTACCGGTGGAGACGATCCGGTCGGTGTTGCCCGGGATGACTCCCTTGTTGGCGCGGACGTAGCGGACCGCGGCCTTCAGGTCGACGATGGCGGCCGGGGCGGTGCCGTAGTACGTGCCGGCGGAGTCGGTGAGGGTCCGGCCGCGCGCGCCGGGCTCCACGACGACGTAACCCGCCGCCAGGCCCAGCTTCCCGAGGTTGACCATCCCGCCCTGGGCGTTCACCATCGCGTTGCCGCCGGACTGCACCTCGCCCGTGCCGGCGCTGCTGGAGGCCGAGGGGCCGGCGGACGCGCTGGGAGAGGCACTGCCGCCGACGACGCCCGTGGGCATGCCGCCGGTCATCTCGGCGCCGCCCACGCCGGTGGCGTCCGCCACGGACGACGGCATGTAGCCGCCCACCGCGTTGGCGAAGACGATCGGAGCGTTCGTCGCGTCCACGGCCTTGCCGTCGATCTTGACGGGGACACTGACGTTCAGGCTCTGGTACTTCGCGTCCACCGGACTCGCGACGTAGGTGAGGGCCTTCCAGAAGTGGTACACCACCGTGTGATCGGTGCCGTCGGCGTCCGCGATGGTCGTCGTCAGCTCGGTGTAGGCGTCCTTGTCGAAGACCAGGGAATCCGACGCACCCGAGGACTTCGCGCCCGTGCTCGACGCGTTCGCGCTCAAGGCGAAGCCACCGGCTGCGGCGGCTCCGGCGGTCACGCCGATACCCATGACGACGGTCCTGCGCTTCACTGCCCTGTGCTTCACAGCAAGCCTTCTCCCTGTTCACGGCAGCCATAAGGCGGCCAAAACGGCTGGTCAGGGGCTCGCGGGCCACTCTTCACGCCGGGTGCCGCCCCCGTTTGTCCGGTCCTTGCGAACGTAAATTGAGCCGCTCAATATTGTCAACAATTCTGTAAAACTCATCGCTGACACACAGCCCTTTCCGAGCTGGCGACACCGCCCCGATACCGCTCCGATGCGGCTCCGGTGCCACTCCGGTGTCGCTCCAATTCCGCTCCCGTCGAATCCGGCGCATCATGGCGAGGTTGTTGTCCATGGGGCGGATGAGGTGAACGGTGGGCGAGCGAAAAGCCGGTGTACGGGCCGCGGCGGTCAGCTGCGTACTGCTGCTCGGGGGATGCGCCGGCACCGGGAACACCGGTTCCGCGCGACATGAACCCGTGACCGTCGCCAAGGCTCCCGCCCAACTCCCCGTCCCCCGCGGCAAGGGCGGCAAGTCCGCCGACGACTTCAACGGCGACGGCCGTCGCGACCTGGTCCTCAACGACCTGGTCAAGAGCCCCGACGACGCCCACGGCGACGACGCGGGCATCGGGATCGTCTACGGAACCGGAGCCACGCATGGACTCGCGCCCGGCGCACGGCAGTTGCTCACCCCGGCGCGCCAAGCGGCCCGTACGAAGGGCCAGTCGCCCGCCGTCTTCGACGCGGAGGCGAGCTGCGACCTGGACAGGGACGGCTTCACCGATCTCGTCGTGTCGACGGACCCGCCGTACGACGGCCAGGGCCGGCCCCCCGTCCCCCTCCAGATCCTCTTCGGCTCCCCGGCCGGCCTCACCGGCAAGGCGGTCAAGCTGGTCATCCCGGAGGGGGCCCGCGCCGGCAACGACTGGCCCGACCAGCCCGTGTGCGGCGACTTCGACGGCGACGGCGCCGAGGACCTGGTCGTGCACGCCTCGGACGGCCGACTCAGCTATCTGCGCGGCCCGTTCACCAGGAAGGGCGCCCCGCGCGCGGCGGGCAGGCCCCTCCCCTCACCCGGAACCGTGCCCACCGGCCCCGCCCTCGACGTGAACCGCGACGGCTACGACGACCTTCTCGTCCGTACGGCGGAAGGCCCCGCCACGTCCGCGCTCGTCCTCGGCGGCCCGGCCGGCCCCACCCGCACCGGCACCGCCCTGCCCAGCGGCATCGACGTCGCCCTCGGCCGCTTCGGCAGGGGCCGCGCGCTCGACGCGGCGGTCGGCTCGATGGACGGAACGTATCTGCGCTACGACCTCCCCACCGCCGTACCCGACAGCATCAGCACCCCCGGGTCGGTGCTGGACGCCGGGGACTTCGACGGGGACGGCGTGAGCGAACTCGTCTCCAGCGGAGCGGAGTTGCGGATCCTGCGGGGTCGTACGTCCGGACTGTCCGCGACGGGGATGGTGACCGTGCCGCCACCGGCCCGGGGCACCACCCGGGTCCTGGCCGTCGCCGACTTCACCGGGGACGGGCGGGCGGACCTGGTCGTACGGACCTACGACGGGGAGACGAAGGACACGGTCGCGGTGTACGCGGGCAGCAAGGAGGCGCTGGTGACGGCGAAGCCGACGGTCACGTTCTCCACGTCCGAGTTCCTTGGAATGGACTCCCGAACCACCAGCGACACCCACCTCAGGAATTGATCAAACTCTCGTACCACCCTTGGCCCCCTTTCAAGGTCTTCTGTTCGCCGACCCGGCCGGCTCCTCGCACGACTACTGGTCCTTCAGTCGGGCCCGCACCCACGGGCCCGGCTTCCGCCCTCCCGCGGAACCCGGGGCCGTGCCCCGTAAGGGACACCCGTGCTCCTCCCCTTAGGGGATGTCACAGCTCGGACCCAAACCCCCCTCCGATGGCCCGCACCCCGCACGTCACAGTGCGGGACCAGGTACGTTCGATTACGTGGCTGGATTCAGGATCGGACGCGGCCGGGACGACCGAGCCCCGCAAGCGCGACCGCAACAACACCGACCGTCGTACGGACAGCAGGCTCCCCAGGGAGGCCAGCAGCCGTACGGCTACCCGCCCGCGCCCTCGCAGCAGCAGCCGTACGGGGGTCAGCAGTACGGCGGCGGGCGGCAGCACAGCGGCGGACAGCCGGGCTGGCCCCAGGCGAACGGTGGCGGAGCCGGCGGCCACGGCGAGCCCGAGTACTTCGGCGACGGTCACCCGCAGCAGGGCCCCGACCCGTACGCGGCGAACAGCCCTGGTCACACCCAGGCCTTCTCGGTCGGCGAGGACCCCTACACCCAGGGCGGGACCTACCGCGCCGGCCAGGCGGCGGCCCCGCCGATCGGCCCCCGTCTGCACTGGAAGGACCTGCTGAGGGGCATCGTCACGGCCCCCAACCACACCTTCCTGCAGATGCGCGACTACACGATGTGGGCCCCGGCCCTGATCGTGACGTTCCTCTACGGCCTGCTGGCCGTCTTCGGCTTCGACGGCGCCCGCAAGGACGCCATAAACGCCACCCTCTCCAACGCCGTCCCGATCGTCCTGACGACGGCCGTGGCGATAGTCATCAGCACGTTCATCCTGGGCGTGGTCACCCACACCCTGGCTCGTCAGCTGGGCGGCGACGGGGCATGGCAGCCCACGGTCGGCCTCTCCATGCTGATCATGTCCATCACGGACACCCCGCGCCTGATCGTCGCCATGTTCTTCGGCGGCGACGCGTCCTTCGTGCAGCTCCTCGGCTGGGCGACCTGGGTCGCGGCGGGCGCCCTGCTGACCCTCATGGTCAGCAGGTCCCACGACCTCCCGTGGCCGAAGGCACTGGCCGCGTCGGCGATCCAGCTGATCGCGATCCTGTCGATCATCAAGCTGGGCACGTTCTAGCGAGGACGCGCGGTACGCCGCGTACGGTCGAGCACGTATTGAGAGGGCCCCCGGCACTGAACCACTGCCGGGGGCCTTCTCCATCCCCCGCGGGACCGAGTCGCCGTTCGGGGACGGGCAGCGGCTGACGCGTTCAGCCTGCGGAGACGGTTACGGAACCGCAGGTCAGAGCGCTTCCTTGTTCGCCTTGGGTGCCTCTCCCGACTTATGCACCGGAGGCAGAACACTCCAGGCGTAGTTGACTGAATGAGGGTAGTTGCGAACGCCTCATACACGCAGGTCAGCGCGACAGCCGATGCGGAGGAACGGCGGAAGCGAGGCCGGCAGGGGCACGGCCTCGCGTCCAGGGTCAGTGATAGGCGAATCAGGTTGTGGTCAGCGCCACACGGGCTCGATCAAGCTCGGGTCGAACCTGCGCGCTCCCCTCCCCACCGGGTGAATCAAGATTGTCGAGAGGCTATGCAGGATCAACGCTTGCTGGCGTTCAAGCGGGAGAGACAGAAAGTCCTCAAGAGTGTCGACGCTCAGAGAAGCGGTCTGCTGCCGTGCCTTGCTGAAACGTCCACGCTCTAGCTTCAATTCGTCTCGCCGCCATTCTAGATCCGGCAGAAGCTGCAACAGGGTCGAGACGGTGATCTTTTTGGCCTTTGCAGCCTGCGTCAGGGCAGCAATGTCCGCCTCAACATCAGCGAGCTCGGACGCGTTGGGCCACGGCTCGCTCTCTTGAACGGTGGTGCTTGCAGCTCTCTCCCGCTGCTCGGCAAGGACGAGGCTGATGACGAACTCGTCGACAGCTTCCCCAGCACGTCCCACCCTGCCGCAGCCGCCATTCACCACGGAGCACTGATAGCTGAAACTGGCACACTTGGAGTTCGGGTTCCGGCGCCTGTTCACCTGGCCTCGAATCTTGGCGTGGCAGAGTCCGCAGCGGACGATCCCGGACAGCAGATACTTCCGAGCCAGCGAGCGACCAGGTTGCTTCTTCTTGCGTTCCGCGACCACAGCGCACACCGCCTCCCATTCTTCGACGGTGTTGATCGGCTCCCACGCGCCGATGACCGGGTGTCCGTCGTCGTCGAGGAGGACTTCGCCCCGGTAGGTGCGGTAGCCGCATAGTCGCGGGTTGGTCAGCATGCGTTCCACAAGGTGATGAGGGAGCCGAGTAGTGCCCTCTCGGGGATGGACCAACCCTCGACGCTGCCAGTCCGTGCGGATGGTTCCAATCCGTACGCCAGCCAGCAACTGCTTCTGCGCAGCGCGGATGTGCTCTGCGGCAACGGCGTCGACCTTGCGTCCGTCTCTCTGCCATCCGTAGGGAGCCGGCCCGCCGCTGGACTTCCCCTGTCGCGCGAGTTCAAGGTGCTTGCGCTGAATACGGCGGGACGCGTCGTGAGACGACTTGTTGGCGAACGCCACCATGACGCGTGCCATGGTTCGACCGTCGGCCGTGCCCAAGTTCACGTCGTTGGTGACGGTGGCGAACACGCGCCGCCTGCGCGCGTCATACAGATCGATGAGGCGCTCGAGGTCTTTCGGCTGGCGGGCGAGCCGATCGAGGTCATAGGCCACGACTCCGTCAACCAGCCCGTCCGCTAAGTCGCTCAACATCAACTCGAACTCAGGTCGCCGAACGTTCCGCTTGTACGCGGATACATCGTTGTCCTCATAGATCTTGGCAACAGCCCATCCCCGGAGATCCGTCAAGCGTTCGCAATCCTGACGCTGCCGCGCGACCCCGAGCCCCTCGCCCTCATCGTCCCGGGAGATTCGCGTGTAGACCGCAACCCTGGGAGCAGCCACAGCTAGGCCCTCCCTTGCAGAACAAGGAGGCGGTGTACCCACTCCTCATCCCGCGCCGGCGCATGGCGAAGGTGCTTTGCGATCCACTCATCCTTCGTCATGACCGGCTTGCGGGTTGTCCGCTCAACCTTGCGAGTCATCGAGATCACCTCCGTTCAAGTCGGCGAGCGCTTCACGTGCGGTTTCGCGGTTGAGTTGGATGTCCCGGTGGATGTTGGCGGCGAGCCAGGATTCGCCGGGGGTGTAGCCGTGGCCGGCGTAGGTCCAGTGGGAGAGCACGAGGGTGGTTGCCTCCGGGTTGTCGTCGGGCTCGGGGAGGCCGAGGGCGGCGCGTTGCTGGGCAGCGCGGTAGTCGGCGCGGACCTGGCGCAGCGCGCCGAGGGTGGTGGAGTAGCGGCGGGACTTGGTGGAGAAGTGGCCGCGGAAGCCGAGCATGTGGGCCCAGTCCCGTAGCTTCCGGTCGGGGTAGAGCGTGTGCAGGTCGAGGCAGGCTTCCATCAGCCGGCGGGGGTGGTCGGGCACGTCGAGCAGCACGAGGGCTTCCTTGTTGCCGATCCGGCGGTCCACGGCACCGGTGGTCTCGGCTGCCTTGGTGGCGTACTTGGCGACGTAGGAGGCCACGGCCTGTTCGGTGAGTTCCTCGCCGTCGCCGAAGGCTTTGATCTGCTGGACGTCGAGCTGTGCGCCCCAGCGCAGGACCCGAGCCGGCTGAGTGCGGGCCGGTTGGTTGGGGTCCGGCCGGTATCGGGCCGGGGGTACGTCGACCGCGACGCGGGCAGCGGCGGCGCGGATGGCGTCGGTGAGTAGGTCGAGGGTGGCCCAGTACGGGGGCGGGGTGTCGGGTCCGTCCGGTCCGTCGAAGCGGATCACGGCGTGGAAGTGGACGGCGCCGCGCTTCTGGTATTCGGCGACCTTGCCGAAGGAGACGCGGGACTGTTCGTGGGCGTCCTTCTGGGTGAGGCCGGCTCGCTTTGCGATCTCGCGGCGGAGGTAGATCGTGAAGTAGCGCCACAGGTCGGAGGCGTGGTTGTTCCACAGCACGGCGCCCGCGTAGTCGTAGGTGGTCGGGTCGAGCGGGGTGCCGAGTTCGGGCGCGTCCTCCAGGTGGCGGTGGCCGCAGCGGCAGGGCCGGTTGCCGGGGCGGTTGTGGACGGGCCCGAACGAGGGTGCGGTGAGGGTGGCGAAGACGCGGGGGTGATCGCGCACGGTGTGCGGGGTGCCCTTGTCCGGATCTCCGGTCAGTCCGGCGCGGATCAGGTGGTAGGTGTCGCCGGCGTAGGTCCAGGCACAGGCCGGGCAGCGCGAGGCACGGCGGTTGCCGCAGGCCACCCGGAGCATGCCGCCCGGCTCGTGCTCGGTCGTGTAGGAGTGGAGAACAGTTTTGGTGGTCGGGTCGATCGTCTTCGTCGCGCCGGTGAGGCGGATCGGGTCGGAGCAGCCGCCGGTGCGGCGGATCTGGTCCTGCCAGCGGTCGAAGTCGGCCGAGCCGGCCACCCTCAGCACGTCGCCGAGGGTGGCCGGGTCGAGACCCGCCGCGGTGGCGGTGTCGGTCACACGATCACCTCTTGCCGGGCGGTCATGAAGGCGGTGCCGATCCACCGCGTGTAGGCGGGCGGGATGGCTTCGGTGAGTTCCTCGTGGACGTCGGTCCAAGTGATGCCCATCGCGTGCTGCATCTCCGGGACGGTGGCCTTGCCGCCGCCGTCGCCATACGCCGCCACATAGGGGTCGTCGCGGTAGACACCGTGGCGCCAGCCGCGCACGTAGCCACGGTGGCGGGGGTGGGCCGGCTGCATGACGCCCCAGCGGCCGAGTTCGAAGTTCCGGTGCCGCAGCACGCCCAGGCCGAACATCTCTCCGCACAGGGACAGGTCCTTGCGGATCCTCGCGCGTCCGTTCGGCTGCTCGATCACGTACGGCAGCCCGGTGCGGTCAAGGAGTTCGCGGGTGGGCGCCACCAGGTCGACGTGGGTGCCGCCCCAGCCCTGGGACTGGTTGGTGCCCACGGTCAGGCCGCAACCGGCCTGGCAGGGCGGAGAGGCGTGGACGAGGCTGTAGCGCTCGATCTCGCCCGTGGCGATCAAGCGGGCGAGGTATCCGAGGGCGTCACCCCGGTGGTAGGGGAAGGGGTAGCGGGGGCGGTCGGCGATGTCGCAGCCATCGACCTCGAACCCGGCCCACTCGTAGCCCTTGCCGGCGCCACCGGAGCAGGAGTACAGGTCCAGAACGCGCGGTCGTGCCCCGGCCATCACTGGTCCTCCGTGTTGTTGCTGTGGCGGTCGATCCAGTCCTCGGCACAGACCTTGTGGACGGGCCTGCCCCGGTCGGAGCGCAGCGGGGTGGGCTTGGTGCAGATCACGCACGGCTGGTCGCCGGTGTGGTCGAAGTGCTCGGGGAAGCGCCAGTCGAGGAGAGCCACGGCCGTCACCGTCCCGTCCGGGCGAGGACGGCGACGGGGGCGGTGTGGCCCGTGCCCTGGCAGGTCCGGCAGATGACACGGAGGGTGGTCCGCGAGCCGTTGCGGTCACGGGTGCCGGTGGTGATGGCGGCAGTGGCGAAGCCGTCGCAGTCACGGCAGACGGGTGTGTTCTGGGCGCGCTGAGGCATGATGGGGCTTCCCTTTCGGTCCGTTGGATCTGGAAGGTGGTGAGGCGCCCGGAGCGGCGGAAGTTTGGCGACCGAGGCCGCTCCGGGGGCCGGTTAGCGGTTGTGCAGGTCCTTGAGCAGCAGGCGGAGCACGACCGCGACCAGGGCGACGGAAACGCCGGTGATGGCGACCGCCAGGAGCAGCGAGACCAGGACCGCGCCCACAACGAGGACCACAGCGGTACCGCCACCGACGAGGGCGACGACGGTGCCGGGCGTGAGCTGGACGGTGGGCCGTGCCGGGGCCTGCGATACCGGAGCCGGGGCGGGGGCCGAGGTCACCGGGGTGTTCGCGGCCGGGGCCGGCATGGGGGCCGCCGGGGGCGGGGCGGTGTCGGGCGTCGGGTACTTCGGGGTGAACACGAGCTTTTCTCCCTTCGGGTGGGGCTACTTGACGGCCGCGCCGACGGCGGGGCCGAGGAAGCTGTGGGCGAGGAGGTAGCCGCCGAGCAGGAGCACGGCTACGAGCCACCAGGGCGGGCGGGCGAGCTTGACGCCGAGCCAGCCGATGACGATCAGGGCGAGCCAGAGCGGAACGTCCATCGGGGTCTCCTAGGGCTGGCAGCGGTGCGTGCGGGCGGCGAGTTCGGCGGCGGCGCGGTCGTTGTAGTCGGTGGAGAAGCCGCAGCCGGGGGCGGTGCAGGCCGCCGTGTGCCGGTTGCGTCCGCGGCCGTCGAAGTAGGTGCCGACCTCGACGGGGCCGATACGGATCACGTTGCGGAAGCGCCGGTAGACGGGCATGTCTGTCCCTTCTGGTCAGGTGAGTTGGAGTTCGGCGGCGATCGCGGCCGTCATCGGGCCGGGCAGTCCGAGCCGGGCGGAAAGAGCGTCCGCGGCCATCGGGGCCCCGGTCGTGGCTTGGTGCGATTCGGCGATCTTTCGGGCGTGGTCCAGGAGCGCGGCCGGCACCGTCACCGCAGGCGCGGCGGGTTCGGGAAGTGCGGGCGGAAGCTCCGGGGCCGGGGTGTCGGCGCGGTGCATGTCGACCTCGGTGACGGCCGGTTGTTCGTCCACAGGCTGTGTACGAGGCTCGGCAGGGGCCGGGGTGTCGCTGGGTGCGTGGACGAGGAGGGTGCCGCCGAGGAAGGCGAGCGCGGGCCAGCCGGCGACGAGGATGCACAGCCAGGCCGGAACGTTGTGCAGGTCGAGGAGTCCGGCGGTGGCGATGTTCGCGCCGAGCGAGGCGAACAGGGCGATCACGAACCAGGTCCACGCAGACCGGTCCTTGCGGGCGGTCCGCAGCCGGCGCCATGCGGCCACCAGCAGCAGATCGACGCTGATGGGGTAGGCCCATGCCTTCCATCCGGTCTGCCCGGCGGCATCGGCAAGGTCGTGCAGGTGGGCGAAGGACAGCGCACCGGCGATCACGGCCTGTACGAGTACGGCGTCCGGTCGGATCGAGCGGGACATGTCCTCACCTCCTTCGCGGGGGGTCGGGCCGGGGGGCGGGCCGGGTGCGGTGTCCGGCCGCCCGAGCCCCGGCGGTTCAGTCGGTGGTGGCTTCGCCGGTGCCGAAGCAGGCCAGGCAGATACCGGCCTGTTTGCCGACGGCGCGGCGCTTGCGGCCCACGTGGACCGTGGTGGCGACCTCCCCGGTGCCGTCGCACGGACCGCACTTGGGCGGAGCCGGCGCGGGGCGTGGGGGCGTTTTCTTGGTGGCCACGGGTCACTCCTCGCCGGGGTACTCGGGGCCGTCGGTGGGGTCGAAGCCGGGCGGGAACAGACCCGGCGGGGGCTCGGGAAGGGATGCCGCGATGGACGGGCCGATCGCTTCCACGAAGGCGTGGTCGGCGCCGTACAGGTCGGCGTACAGGGCCAGGGAGCCGAGCATCAGCACCGTGCGGTGGAAGTCCTCGCAGTGCTCGCACATGCCGCTCACCGGTCCGCGCTCGGGTAGCCGTGCCCGGCGGGCGGGTAAGCGCCCTCCGCGCGGTGGGCGAACTCAGCGTTCAGAGCACCGTTCAGGGCTGCGGTGAAGTCGTCCATCACCGGGTTGAAGTGCAGGTGATTGAGCAGGGCCTCGTACAGGAACCCGAGCCGGTTGGCGTCGTCTCGTTCGACCGGGTCGAATTCAAACCAGGGCTTGTGAGGCATCGGAGTCCTTCCGGTTTCCGGCATGGCCGGGGTAGGGACCTGGCGCGAAGCGGTCGCGCCACCGGGGTGGAACAGGGCTGCTGCTCGGGGACCGGTACCGGCTTGACCAGCGGCGGCACGCTCTGCGGCGTCGAGCCGGCCGGGACGTGCGGGCGGAACGGGTCGAGCGCGGGCAGGTCCGGGACCAGGTGGGCGAACTCCCGGCAGACCGCCGTAGCTTCGGCCTGTGTCGTCATCGGGGTACGGATGCGGGACCAGCCACCGGAGGAGTCCGCGGCGACCGCCAGACCGGCCTTGTCCGGCGGGATCGTCGTGACCATCGGGACCGCTTCCGGGGCGACGTCACCGAGGCCCATTTCGGCGGTCTGCTTGTCGTTGACGCGGTGCACTACACGCCCGGTGAGCTGGGCACGGAGCATGGTGGCGCCCTTGCCGAGTTCGGAGCCGAAGCGCTGCCCGCAGATCTCCAGGTAGATCCCGGCGGCACGGGCCATCTGTGCCAGCCGGATCAATGCCGTCACCAGCCGTTCGCGGCGCTCCTCATCCTTCTTCGAGGAGATCAGGAAGAGTTCCGCGATCTCGTCGACGAGGAGCACGATCGGCACCGGCCGTACCTTCTCCGGCAGCTCCCACAGGTCCGAGACGCCGTACAGGCTCAGCAGGTCGAAGCGGGATTCCATCTCTGCCACCAGGACATCGAGCAGCGCGGCGGCACGGTCCGGATCGGTGGCCAGGGCCGACAGGCGCGGCGCGTAGGCGGACTGTTCGACACCGCGTTTGCAGTCGATCCCCGCCAGCGCCACCGGCAGTTGGGCCAGGCCCTTGACCAGGTTGCGTTGGAACATGGACTTGCCCGATTGGTTGGCGCCCAGCGTGAGGGCCATCGGGACCTTGCGGTAGTCGCGGACGAACGCGGTTCCGTCCTCACGCAGCGCCACCGGGACGGTCATGTCGTGAGGCTGTGCCTTGCGCGGCATCCGCACCCGGCGCAGTACGTCGTACCCGGTCATGCGCAGTTCCACGAACCCGGGCTTCGTCTCGATCACGGTGACCGAGTGCACGCCCCAGGCGTGGCGCAGCCGTTCCGAGGAGGCGACCACGTCCGCCGGCTCCAGGCCCGCGGGGAGCCGCAGGGTGACCCGCAGACCGGTGGACGTCCCGCGGACCCGGCGGATCTTCGGCGGCACCGGCTGCACCTCGCGCCGGGCGACGTTGCGGACCATGAACGCCCGCAGTCCCGACGGCTGCACCGCCAGCCCGCACACGTCCATCGTCGAGCGGTAGGACAGGGTGAAGCGACCCCAGGCCGCCGGCAGTCCGACGAACGACCAGTACACGCGCGGCGCGCGGAACTTCGCGACACCGAGACCACCGGCACCCGCTAAGGCGCCCGAAGCCTCCAGCCACATCGTCAGGTCGGCCATGATCAGGCCCCCAGCGGGGTGACCGCAACCGCACTGAACGCGATACCCGAGCGCTTCTCGCCCTTGACCACGTTCTCCCAGTCACGCGCCTTCAGGCCGATGACCTGAACCGGCATGCCAGGCGCGAGACCTTCCGGGTAGCCGTTCTCGGGGATCGAGACCTTGAGGAGGTTGCCCTCCCCCTCGTCGGAGACCAGCAGACTCACGGTCGACATGGGCTGACCTTCCTGGTTCACGGCCCGCTCACCGGTCGCGAAGTTCTTCACCTTCGGTTCCGGCGCGGTCGCCACGAACACCACAGCGGTCGAGACATCGATCTTGAACGACGGCATGTGTACATCCCTCGTTTCGTGAGGCCACCCGTCGCGACCTCTCTAGACATCTCCATGGAGCGCACATGTCTAGAGACGTCAAGGGAATCTGTCTAGAGATGTTGAACGCGCTGGATTGCGGCTACACGCACAGGGCGGGCCGTGTACCTATGGCCTAGGCTGTCTAGAGAAGAGAGGAGGGCTCCGGAATGGCCAACACCGACGACGACCGCCGGCCCAAGTACCAGCGGATCGCGGACTCTCTACGGGAGGCGATCCAAGCGGGCGAGTACGGTCCCGGTGATCGGCTTCCGGGAGAGAACGAGCTGATGGCCACGCATGGCGTGGCTCGCATGACGGCTCGTCAGGCCCTGGGTGTTCTGAGGGATGAGGGCGTCGCTGAGTCCCGCAAGGGTGCCGGCGTGTTCGTGCGCAACTTCCGCCCACTGCGCCGCCGAGGCATTCAGCGGCTGGCGCAAGATCAGTGGGGCAGCGGTCGATCGATTTGGTCTGCGGACATCGACAACCGCTCGCTTGTCGTGGACCAGGTGACGGTTTCTGAGGAATCAGCGCCAGAGCGGATCGGGCAAGTCCTGGATCTTGCGGGTGAGGACACCGTATGCGTGAGGCGTAGGCGGTTCGTCCTGGACGGGAAGCCCGTTCTGCTCGCGACGAGCTACTTGCCCACGTCCGTGGTCGCTGGTTCGGCCATCACGCAGGAGGACACAGGTCCAGGCGGTACTTACGCACGGCTGGCCGAACTCGGTTACAAGCCAGTGCACTTCCGCGAGGAGATCCGCTCACGCATGCCCACGAAGCACGAAGCGGCACAGTTGAGCATCTCCGCAGGTACTCCCGTGATCCTCATCTGCCGCACTGCGTTCGCGGACGAAGGCCGCCCTGTCGAGATCAACGAGATGACTCTTGACGCTGCCTCTTACATCCTGGAGTACGACTTCGACGCCTGAGCAAGCGCTGTCGGATCCCAGCTGATGTCTGACGTTCTGGTCCCACGTGATGCTTGACGGTGGGCCTAGACAACATAGGGAGCCCCGTGGGGCTTGTTCGCTTTCACGTTACGGACAGGGATGTCGGTCGTGCGCCGGATCACCCGGACCTGGCCGTCCAGGTCGATGGTGATCGTGGAGTCCGACACGTGTGCGGTCACGGTCTGTCCTGCATACGTCCGGCCGAGCGAGACGACCTGCCGACAGACCATGATCGTGCCCGTTGTGCTGATCCGCCGCTGCACCCGCACCGGCTCGACGCCCGGACGCGGTGGCGGTCCGGCCGGACGCAGGCCCCGCAAGCGACGGACTTCTTCGCCGCTCAGCGGGTTGGGCCGCACCCGCAGCAGTTCCCGTGAGGACGGATCGAAGAACGACAGCGTCTCTTCGTCGATGCGGATGCCCACCTGGCGGCCGCCCAGGATCTCCGCGGCCAGCACCTGGCGTCCGCCCAGGCCCACCAGGCCGCTGTTGTTCACGACCCGGTCCACCTCGAACGCGGCCCCGTCGTCGGCGGGAAGCGGGGCCGCTCCGGCAGCACGACCGCCCCGGCCGGCCAGCCGTCCCAGATCCGCCACCGACAAGTGCGAACGCACGGTCTTGATCCGTGCTCCCGCGATCAGCAGATGGATCACCGAGGTGTCGGCCCAGAACGTCACCGTCAGCCCCGAGCGGGCCGGCCCCAGCCAGAACTGTTTGCCCGCGACCTGCAGATTCCCGCTCGCAGGCACCACCCGCTCGAACTCCACCGGCCCACCGGGCTCCACCGGCACCACTGCCGGAACCACCTTCGGCGGACCGACAGGAACAGGCGCCACCTCGGCGGGATCCGGCACCGCAGGCGGAGCTGTCCGCTGCTGCGGGACCAGCGCCAGCACGCCGGGCACCCTCAGGCCCAGTACGTCCCGCTCCTGCTCGGGCACCGGGGTGAACCGGTCGGCAGGAGAGTCCATGTCCAGCGCCTGATGCGGCCGCGAGGAGTTGTATTCCTCGACCCACGCATCAAGCGCTGCCTGAGCCGCCCCGATGCTCTCGAACGCACCGCAGTCGTCCAGGAGTTCACGCCGCAGCGTCTGATGGAACCGCTCGACCTTGCCCGTCGTGGTCGGCGACGCCGGCTGGGTCAGCCGGTGCGCGATCCCGTTCTCCCGGCAGATCCGGTCGAACAACACCTCACCACCCTGCCCGAACCGGTCGGTGAACTGCTTCCCGTTGTCCGTCAGCACCTCCTCCGGCACCCCGAACGCCTGCAAGGCCCCGGCGAACGCCGAGCACACCGCCCTCCCGGTCGCCCGCTCGACCACCGACGCGATCACGCAGTACCGGGAATGGTCATCCACCCCGGTCACGACCTTGGCCTCGGACAACTCCCCAGTGACCGGGTCGACGAGCATCACCCCGCCGACGATGTCCATCTGCCACAGCTGCATCGGAGCATCCCGCTGCCAGCGCTTGTAATCCGACCGCTTCCGGCGCCGCACCCCCGGCTCCACCAGCCCATGCCGGACCAGAATCCGATACACGGTCATCCGCGACGGCACCGGACTCACCACCCCGGACCGCTCCAGCACATGAGCGATCCGCCGCGGCCCCCACCGGGGATGCTTGCGCCGCAGCTCGCACACCGCCGCCTCCACCTCGGCAGAAGCCTGATGCGGACACGACGCCGGCCTGCGCGAACGGTCCGCCAGCCCGGCCAGACCCGAAGCGGCATACCGGGACTTCCACCCGCTGACCGTCTGCCGCGACACACCAAGCGACGCAGCGACCTCCGTCACCGTCGCACCCGCCAGCACCGCAAGCACAGCCCGGTATCTCTGCTCGACAACCGACAACTCCACCAGCGCCAATCCCGGCCTCCCCACACGCGCCGCAACGACGCGCACAGAAAACCCGATCACGGCCACTGTCAACCATCAGCTGGGACCGAACTGTCAAGCATCACCCGGGATCGGACACAGCCCTACACCGAGTACTGAGTTACAACTTTCTCTACTGGTTCAAGGCTCGCTGCGCTCGCTAGCCCGGTGGCCAACGGCGCTCATCGATCATCGCCAACCCGACCGCCGCACACTCCGCCCAAGCGCATCAACGGCCGCTCCCGGCCCGCACACCACCGCCACCACGATCCGGCCTCAGGATGGGGAAGAGGCAACAGCAACAAGATCCCAACGCTCCGCTACCGGGGCCCCGCCGCACCCCGTTTCCACCCGGTTGCCTACACCAGTAGATCGGATCAAGACCCGAGGGCCGCGCCAAGCGCGGCGGCGCCGGTCGGTCGCCGCCGCGCTGCCTCCATGTCTTCGCCACCGGCCGCACGTCGCCGCCCGCCCGTCGCCGCACGCAGCGGCCACATTCCAACACGGGCACGGGGACGAACGATGATCCCCAACAGAGCAGATCAAAGACGCTTTGTGTCACCTCAAGAGGCCGCATCGTGGTGGTGGCGGCGGCATGCAGTCCGACGCAGCCTGATGCACGGGCGTTCGTACGGCCCACTGATCCCGCACCAGCCCATCAGTCGGACAGCAGCCGCGGCCTAGTCGATCACCGCATAGGGCGGCCTACGGTCAAAGCAGTGCCTCCGGCGGGGATCGGCCGACACCGGGATGGCGGGGGCGCCGTGCGCGAGTGCGGGCCCGTTGCGGCGTACGAGATGGAAGCTGAGGTAAGTGGTGGTCGAGGTCGTCAGCCGGTGCAGCCGGGAACGCATCCGCACCTGCGTGCGGTCAAACTACGTCGCTACTGGCCTATGACCCAGCGGGCCAGGCTTGAAACAATTAGGCCAAGAAGATGGTCATATTGGCGCGTCTGTCCTGTTTCGCGGTGTGTCCAGCGCACCATGAGGGAGCCGCCCCGCTTGGGGCCGCCAAGACTGCCCGAGTAGTGCGTAGTTCGACATAGAAAGCAGGTCAGCCATGCGCGCTGGACGCCGCTTCGGTCCGCTTCTCCGCTGCAAAGGGGTGGTGGCCGCCGGCCTCACTGCCCTGCCGGCTCTCTTCGCCTTGAGCACCGGCACTCCCGCTGTCGCGGCCACTTCCGCTCACCAGAAACCCAAGCCACCCGTCCGCTACGTGCAGGTATCCAACTCCGCGACGTGCGCTCCCGACAGCTTCTGCACCGTCACCGCCACCTGCCCGTCCGGAACCGTGGTCACGGGCGGTGGCATCACTGCCGACAACTTCGTCAGCAGCGGTGTGTACGTCTACGAGACCCAGCCGACCAGCGCTACCACCTGGCGAGGCACCATTCGCAACGCCAGCGCGATCACCTTCCACGTCTCTACCAAGGCGGTTTGCGCCCGCCGCCCCGGCGTCAAGCCTCACTTCTAACACATCGACGGGATGGCGCCTCACCTGACCAAGCAACCGCCTTCGGGCTGTGGCGGGCGGACCAATGAAGCTGGCTGTCAAGCGGCCCGCTGATGTCTGACATCGGGACCTGACACCAACGACGGCGGACGAAGGCGGACCAGAGTGGACGACAGCGACCACAGATGCGCCGCGCAGCGGCCGATCTCCAGGGCCGTGATCGCCGGAACGGCTCAGAGCACTACATGAGAGCCGAACAGGGCCCGGGACAGCTCTGGGGCGCTGGCGGGCTGACAACACGGCAGAGAGCCACGCGTGCCCCCTGCGTGCCCGATGAGCAGGTATCGCACGGGGAACGACGGGGAGTCACGGCAACCCGCTCGGAACCGCGCAGGCCAGGCTCTCGCCAGGTCACGGCACGTCCGCGTACGCGATCTTCCAAACTGGTGCCCCGGGGTTCAACTGCCGAGTTGACTGCGCCGTTCCACCACCGATGTACTCCTACGCATGTCGGGAACGGATGACGGGCAGTCACTCGAAGCTCACCCCGCTGCCTCCCGGCCTGTGGCCGCGGCGCAGGACTATGTGGAGGGGAGGCTGTCTCAGTACCAGAAGTGGTACGACAAGAAGGCCGTTACGACGAAGGCTATGCATCTCCGGATGAGGACGATATCCGTCGTCGGAGGAGCCTTGGTCCCGGTGTTAGTCAACCTTGACCTGTCGTTCGCGAAACTTACCGCTACGGTGCTGAGCTTGATCGTTGTCGGCTCCGTCTCCTTGGAGAGCGTGTACCGCTACCGCGAACAGTGGAAGAACTACAGGTCGACCGAACAGCTCCTTGGGCATGAGCGGATCTACTTCGAAACCAAGGTCGGGCCCTACTCAGGTCTCTCGGAGAGAGAAGCGTTCACGACCTTGGTCGCCCGTGTAGAGAGCGCAATCGCCAACGAGAACTCTGCGACCCTCAACGTGATGACCTTGGGTGGCCAGGTAAGCGCTGACGTTCAAACACCGCCCGGCATCCCAGGTGCCCGGCGAGAACTCCACTAGACCAGCAGTCCTCGTGCCACAGCCCTGCCACATCGTGCGGTCAATCATGGTCAATGACGGTTTGCCGCAGTCGAGATGCAGCGTTGAGCTGGGGTGGCGCTACAGCCGGAGTGACCTGGGTGTTCCCGCGATCGAACACGTCCGCCCTTACAAAGCAGCGATCCAGCCCTCAAAGGTCAGAGCCGTGCGGTCAGTACGGCCGCAGGATCTGGTGGGCATCCAGCGCGGCGGTGTACCGCGCCAGCAACTCGTCGAAGTCAGCCAGCAGAAGGCCGGCGGTTTCCCGTGCCCCGGCGAGGTCGCCCTGGTCGCAGGCTTCAAGGACTTCGGCAACTTCGCTGCGGATGACGGAGAGGGAGTCACCCTGGATCAAGACGCCGGGGAACCGGCGCGGAGGCAGGCGCACCACAGCGTTGTTCCCACCGTTCGTGAACAGCTCTGCCTCAACACGTTCCATCGCACCATCCAACCTGACATCACTAGCTGACATCAACGACGGCGTACGCAGGCAGCCTTGAGCAACCGAACGTGCCCGACGAACGAGGACCTAAGAGCTCCAGGGCGGCTGCGGGATCGAACTTACAAGGCGGTTGTCCTCCCCCGTGGCCTATCCGTGGGCAAGTAGCCGTTGAGCGGGTATGCGCAGCCCGGTGACCAGCACGTTGCGTATGAGGCGAAGGGGCCTCCGAAGCCGTGTGCGCAGGGCTGTTGGATCGGTGCAGGGTTCTTGCTGGCGCCGTAGTTGAGGGTCGTACGATCTGCTCACCCTCGTGATGGCACGGCGTGAAGCGGAGGATTCATGAGGCTTTTCAGGTGGGGACTCGCAGCCGTGGCCGCAGGTGTGAGCGTGCTGACCATGCCTCCCGGCACAGTCCAGACAGCAGCGGCGGCTTCCGTCAGTTCCAAACCGACCTGCGCATACGGCGAGATCACCGGTTCCGGCAACCTGTCGAAGATGCCAACCTCCACGAAGGCCGGACAGAACCTGGTCACGTACACCACCGTGCGCAACGCCAAATCGGCACCGCTTTCCGGGGTGTTCTTCGATTACCAGATGGTTCCGCCGAGTAACCGCAAGGGCGCGGCGCCCACCGTCTGGTGGAAGTTCAATGGTGGGTCGTGGCATCACTTGATCATGACTTGGCACCCGGCGACCCAGTCGTCCACCGCCCAGTGGGTCAGCGGTGACGCTGTCCTCGGGAACCTCCCCGGCTTTACCACCCACACGTTGGAGATGACCGTCGACTACCCCTCCGGCGCGACGCATGGGTTCTACGCCGGCACCCTCCTGGCGGGAGCGAAGACGTGCGGATACCAGCTCCTAGGAGCGATCACGGTAAGCACGGACTACCTGCCGCGGTAGACCACTTGCTGGTGCCCGATACAGCAGAGAAGTACAGCAACCTCCCCGACTGCAGCTGACCCGAGCCGCCCGTCAGCGGGCGAGTGACAACCTGTATGACCGCGAATGAACGTTCCCTCTAGAGCTACGGATCAGAAGGCGTCGTGCCCCAGTCGTGCCCGATCGAGCGGGGAACAACGGTGAACCGCGGGTACTCACGAGCACTATGCAACGCAACGGCCCCTGACCGATTTACCTGGTCAGGGGCCGTTCACCTGCGGTGGGTGTGGGATTTGAACCCACGGTGACATCGCTGCCACGACGGTTTTCAAGACCGCTGACCAAGCTGACGCGGCCCTTGAAACTCCACCGACCTCGCATCGCGAATGCTTCGCCGATGTCACACTGAGCGAACTCGGCGTTGCCTCAAAAGTACGCAGCTCACCACCCCATAGCCCACCAGCCCAAGTGAGCCGCGCAGCATGAAGTCTGCCCACAGTCCCATGAATGCCCTGGCACTCTCGACGTGAAGGACTGCCCCCAGGACCAGGGCAGTGAGGGTACCCGCAATCACCAGGGCGATCGCATAGGTGACCAAGCCACCACGATTCCGACCCAGCCAGGTACCCAGCAGTCCAGAGGGAATCTGCACGACCAGGTGGAAGCCCACGCAAGCGAACAGCAGCGCAGCAAGGATCATGAAAGGGGGTACATCTGCCGTGGGATCGTCGGCCGGTGCTGCGCCGTAGGCGTCGAGAGCCCAGGCCGGAGGTATCAAGAAGGTGAACAGCAAGATCACACCGCTCACGTGCATGGCCCCAAGGTGGAGTGCAACGTGGCGGAGGCCCCCTCTCCACTCGCGTCGGAGCTGACTGGCCATACCCAATTTCATGCGCACCCTTGGTGTTCGCCCGTTACACCAACTCCTCCGGACGGCAGAGTACATCGGGCCTTCGCGGGGTCGTAAAGGGCACTCTCCAGAGCTCCGGATCAGAAGTTCTCCGTGCCACACCCGTGCCACACCCGTACCAGATCCAGCGGGGAACCACGGGGAACAGCGGTGGCCGACGGGGGACTGATCCTCTGTCCGCCCACGTGGAAGTTTCGCAGGTCAGAGCGGCACTCGCCCCACCTCGCTCCTAAAGCGGGTGTCAGCCACATGCCGAGCTGGACGATGCGAGCGCTGCATCAGGCATGGGAGTGGTAGCGGGCATCAGGGGTGGGCCATGCGCGGGCCATGAAAGGTGGCCGGTCGATGCGGTCGAAGCAGCGCACGAGGAAGTCGCAGAAGGTGCCCGCGGTCTCGAACCAACTGTTGCACTCGCTGCTGACGACGATGCGCCACTCATCAGGGTCCGGCTCGATCGCGAGGAAGTAGTACTCGCTGCCATGCTCGTCCGAACCCCAGAAGATGAGGCCGCCGGGATCGGGGTGGAAGGGATACGGATACAGGTCCGGGGCACTGAGTCGCGCCCGGCGCCAGTCCTCCATCGACCACAACCGCTCCAACTCGGTGGCGTCGGCTTCCAGAGGCCGGCTCAGCGACAGGTAACCGTCGATGCTCCCCGGCCCGTACAGATCAAGGAACGCTTTGTAATCCGAGGGCAATTCGACCCCGAGGTACTGCTCGGACGCCGTACAAAGACGCGGCGTGGCCCAACCCCAAGTCACCGGCTTACCCAGCAGCGCCCTTAGGCGGTCGAGCGACGACATCCCATCCTCCCAGCGGAACCTACCGACGCCACATCGTGCACCATGAGGCCACTGAGCGCCCGCTTCTGATCTCCTCCAAGCGCCCGCGGTGCAGTTGTACAGCAGCTCCGTACCGCAACCTCAGTAGACGACCCTGTCCGGTATCGTCCCTCCGGGGGATCAGAAGGTGTAGCGTCACATCGCCTCATCGTCGGCACTCCGCTCTGACGCTGCCCGCCGCTTTCCTTTGCCGCAGCCAGGACCGATCATGAGGTCATGGTGTCAAGCATCGTCGTTCAGTGCACCGATCTCCTACGCACCAGCGAGTACGACCTCTGGGAGAGGTTGCGGGAGGTTCTGAGGGGCCAGGGGCTCGATCCGGACCGGACGGTTGTCGTCGACCTCCTGCCAGAGGGCCCCGACCACGAAGATGGCCAAGTCATCTCCGACGACGGCCGGGTCTTCAAGTTCAGCCTCTTCTACGACCGCGCATCAGAGGACGGCGCCCGGAGCGCCTCCCTTCACGGCTGGACCGACATCACTGACAGGTGGCGGACCGGATCACGGGCCACTCTCACTGCGGGAGCCTTCGCGTGGAAGGCCCAACTCGAAGAGCGGGATTGACCGACCTACAGGCCGAGGTGGGAGGCCTTACCTTCGGTGCGCCCTTCAGCCGTGGCCTCGGGGCGAAGAAGCCCGTGCCAGACCTGTGCCAGATCGTGCAGGGAACCACGGGGAACACGGGGGAACCAGTCGACCACCCACCAGGCGCCGACGGCGCTCCGCCACAGGTCAGTGCGGTAGTCGCCCCCAGAAATCCCAAGCTTCCCAAGCTCAGTGTGCGGACGGTGCCGACGCAAACGATGCCCTCCGATACGGTCCCGAGCCATGGCGAATGGCAGCGGTGTGCCGGAGAAGGTGGCGTGGATCCTGGTTCGGGACGACCGGGTGTTGGTGACGCGTAGTCACGGCAGAGATCGCTTCTACTTCCCGGGCGGTCATCGTGAGCCGGGCGAGTCCGACGGCGAGACCCTGGTGCGGGAGATCAGCGAGGAACTGCAGGCGGCGATCGACCCCGGTTCCATGGTGCACTTCGGCACGTTCGAGATCGGCGAGGGCCATCCGGATCACGGCCCTTTCCGCATGATCTGTTACACCGCCGATCACCGCGGTGAGCTGACCCCGTCGAGGGAGATCGTCGAGAAGGCGTGGTTCCGCTACGCCGATCGGGACCGAGTCTCGGCCGTCGACGAGATGGCTTTCGACGCGCTTCACGAGGCCGGGCGGCTTTCCTGATCCCGTGACCGCTGTACAGCAGTGGAGTACAGCGAGCACCACGACCGCAGCCGAGTGATATCGCTCGTACCAAGACGGCGCAGCGTCTGCCACCCACGCAGCCAACGCTTCGAGCGAGACCTTGCCGCCGGGTGGCAACCGGACGTACTTCGCTCGGGAAAGCCCAGCTCACCAAGATCTCCGACAAGACCCAGGGAAGGAACAGCAGCCCCTGACGATCAAGCCCCCTACCGGCGCGGACCCGCGGGCAGGGGGCTTGTCGCTGTGGACGTCGATCGGCGGTCAGGCTGCTGGTGTCAGCGATCCCGCGATGAGGAAGTCCCGCGATCTGACGATCAGAAGGAGACGGTCAGGCCGACCTGGTGGTACTGGCCGACGGTGTCCAGGACCTCGTCCTTGACCGCGCCGAACTGACCCACGAGGTCCGAGCTGCTGATCGCCGTGGGGCCGGCGGCCATGCCGACCTGCGGGCTCAGGCCGCCGGAGACGGTGTCGAGCTCGGCGTCAGAGATTTCAAGGGTCTGAACCTGGGGAGCGGAGTTCATGATGAAACTGCCCTTCGTATGGATGTTCCACAAGGGGGAGCGGCCAGGCTGGGGATAGCCGGTGGGCCGCGACCGCAGGCGCGCGCCATCCGTTTCCGGACGTCTTGGCGCGATCCCTTCGGCGCGAAGGATCAAATCACGGAGGGTGCCCGGCATCCAATCGTTCGGCGTTTCCAGCGCGGCAGTTGCAACATTTGGCTACTCATCCATGCACGCATGCACACGAATTCAGGGCAGCTTCTCTACATGTAGCCCGGCACAGGAATCCGACAGCCATTGCCACGGCGGCTCCGACCAGGACAACTCCGTACCAATAGAACCCACCCGTGCCGCAGTTGCGCATTCGCTGTGCAGATTCAGTCACGTGTGCATCCGCGCACCCGTCCCGCCTAGGCTGGTCGACGAGTGGATCGGGTGACGGGGGCCGACACGATGACGTACAGGGCGCGGCGTGGGAGAGGGGCCAGGCCTTCGGAGCGGGCCGCAGAAGGCACTGTTGACGAAGGCACCCCACAACCGCTGCGGCGGGACCGTGACTTCGGTGTCTTCTGGGTCGCGCAGACCCTTTCGGTCCTCGGGGACTCCTTCGCGCTGATCGCCCTGCCGCTGCTCGTGCTGCACGCGACGGGATCCGTCGCGCGGATGGGCCTGTTGACGGCCGTCGGCGGGGCGGCCTCGGTCGTGGCCGGGGTCTTCGCCGGGGTCGTCGTCGACCGGGTGGACCGCAGGAAGCTGCTGGTGACCTGCGATCTGGTCCGTATGGCGCTGTACGCGGTGATTCCGCTGGTCTGGGTCTTCGGACCACGGATCTGGCTGCTCTACGTGGTCCTGCCGCTGTGCGAGGCCGTCGGCATGCTGTTCTCCGTCGCCTACGTCACCGTCGTCCGCAACCTCGTCGGCGTCGAGCGGATCACGGAGGCCAACGGCAGGCTGAACGCGACCGCGGCGGCGGCCGGGGTGGCCGGTCCGGTGTGCGCGGGGCTGGTGGCGGCGTGGCTCGGGCCGGCCGCCGCCGTCGGCGTGGACGCGGCGAGCTTCGGTGTGTCGGCCGCCTGCGTCGGCTTCGTACGATTCAAGGGCACCACACGCCCCGCACCGGGACCCGTGGCCGGAACGGGAGCGGTCCGGCGGCTGTGGACGGATCTGCTCGCCGGGGTGTCCTTCCTGGTCCGGCATCCGGTGCTGCGCGTGCTGACCGTCCTGCTGTCCTTCTTCAGTTTCCTGACACTCGGCCTGAACGACCTGCTGATCTACCACCTCAAGCACGATCTCGGCCGCGACGACACCGCGGTCGGCACCGTGTTCGCGGTCGGCGCGCTCGGCACGATCGCCGGGGCGCTCCTGGTGGCCCGGGTGCGTCGGCGCCTGGGCTTCGGCCCGACTTGGATCGGTTCGGTGGCGGTGTGCGGATGCGCGCTGGCGGGTCTGGGCTGGGCCCGCAGCGTGCCGGCCGTCGCCGCCCTGACCGCGGTCTTCCTGGGCTTCGGGAGCGTGGCGGGCACGTGCTCCATGTCGCTGCGGCAGGAGGTGACTCCGGAACATCTGCTCGGACGGGTCACCTCGGCGTTCTGGACGTTGCACTACTCCGCGGCCCCGGCCGGCGCCGCCGTCCTCACCTGGGCCGCCGGGCGCCACGGCACGGCGGCGGTGGGCGTGGTCG
>LRTP01000350.1 GCA_001550305.1 Streptomyces diastatochromogenes | reverse complement strand
CAGTTCACCCGCCCACAACCTGACATCCGCAAGGTCCCCACCCATACCCACACCAACGACGGAGCTGGCCAGCAGTCACGGCAAGCACCGTTGCAGTATTAGAAGCCATCTCAATTGGCTGCCTCGGTAGGCTGTAGGTTGTGGTGGGAATCGTTGAGCGGCTGGTGCCGGACGAGTTGTGGGAGCTGTTCCAGCGGGTGGCTCCGGAGGCACCCACGCGGCCTCAGGGCGGTGGTCGGCGAAGGCACGGTGACCGTGAAGTGCTGGCCGCGATCGTGTTCGTGGCAACGTCGGGCTGCACGTGGCAGCAACTGCCCGCGGCTTCTTTCGGGCCGTCTGGTGCCACTGCTCACCGCCGGTTCACCGAGTGGACGAAGGCGCGGGTGTGGGCCAAGTTGCACCGCCTCGTACTCGACGTATTGGGCTCCCGCGGCGGACTGGACTGGTCCCGTTGCGCGATCGATTCAGTGAACATGCGGGCGCAAAAAAGGGGGAGTTGACGGGTCCGAATCCTGTCGATCGGGGCAAGTACGGCTCAAAGATCCACCTGGTCACCGAGCGGAGCGGTCTGCCCCTGTCTGTAGGGATTTCCGGTGCCAACGTCCATGACAGCCAGGCCCTGATTCCGCTCGTGAAGGGCATACCCCCGGTCCGCTCGCGCCGAGGCCCCCGTCGTCGCAGGCCCGGCAAGCTCCATGCCGACAAGGGCTACGACTACGCTCACCTGCGGCGATGGTTATCCAAGCGGGGAATTGGGCACCGCATCGCCCGCAGGGGAGTTGAGACCTCGCAGCGATTGGGGCGTCACCGTCGGACCATCGAACGGACCATGTCCTGGCTCGCCGGCTGCCGCCGTCTCCACCGCCGCTACGAGCGCAAAGCCGAGCACTTCCTCGCCTTCACAAGCATCGCCTGCACCCTCATCTGCTACCGGCGGCTCGCCTGCTGATGTGGGCCCGCAGCAGATTCACCGCCAGGTCATGACCGTAGTGGGCGGCCATGTCCAGGGGGGTGTGACCGTCTGGATCCGCGAGCTCCGGTTCAGCGCCGAAGGCCAGCAGCACAGCAGTGATGTGAATGGTCAGTGGCTCACCGCTCTGCAGGGATCCGTCGCCCTCGGCATCGATGGCGTGCGTCAGCAGCGTCATGTTGCTGAAGACCTCGTCGGGATCAGCGCCGTCGGCCAGCAACCGGGCCAGGGCCTCCGCATCGTCGTGCTCGACCGCGTGATGGGCGGGTGTCCAGTAGTCACTCACCAAGGCATTCAACCGCCATCGCAACCCATCTGCCAGAGACTATCTCCGCAAGCAATCACCAATTGAGATGACGTCTTAGCTCAGCAGCCAGACGGTCATGAGCCCTAGATGATCAATTCCAAGGGGTGCCTGCGGAAGGTGTGGGGGTGGGCGGTCAGGCGTCGGGGTCGACTTCGGGGTGCGTGAACCGCACGGGTTTGCCCAGCGACCGGGCGTAGGCGATTTCGGCTCGGGTGCTGTCTCCGATGTAGTCGCCGACTACGAACACCTCATCAGCGAGCCGGATCTTCGCTCGGTGCAGATCGTCGAGTCGAACCTTCAGCGCCTCGGCCTCGACAGGACCGGACCAGAGTTCGTGCGGCGACTTCATGTCGCAACCCGGTTTGACGACAATCTTTCCGGCTTTGGTCTCCCGCAGATCGGCCTCGGTCATCTCGGTCATGAAACGGGTGGAGCCGCAGATCACGATGATACGCGGGAGGCTCAGCTGCTTCTTCGCGTCGGCGAGTTTCTCCTCGGGGGTGAGCGGTTGCGGGTATGACACTGGTTCCTCCTGGTGGTGTGGTCCAACGGGTGCCATCTAGCACGATGGTTGTCGTTAATCTCCCACCCCGACCTGGCCTTTCTTGAAGCGCTGAGCCCGCATCGCTGTTGACGTGTTCCGTGCTTCGGCTGCAAGCAGGCACCCCAGCCCGAGAAGCGGGCAAGGTCAGGACCGCGCGGTCCGGAACGCGAGATACCGGCTGAAGGCTTCGTGGCTGTCGGGGGTGAAGCGCCACTCCAACAGGGCCGAGTCGAGCTCCGGCTCGGTCAGCCAGCTATGCCAGGCGACCTCATCGGGATCGGGGACCACGGCGTCCGGCACCACGGCTTCGTGCACGCCGAGCCAGTGTGGGCTCAAGCCGCTGCGGTTGATGAACGTGAACAGCAGGCGCGGCAGCGCACGAATGCCCAGCTCTTCGGCCAGCTCCCGCGCGGCGGCCTGTTCATAGGACTCGCCGACATTTGCGGCGCCACCAACCTCGACCTCATAGAGCCCGGGAAAGCGCGATACCTGCTCCGACCGCCGGTGGACGAGGATCCGGCCACGATC
Source organism: Streptomyces diastatochromogenes (assembly GCA_001550305.1). Classification (GTDB taxonomy): domain Bacteria; phylum Actinomycetota; class Actinomycetes; order Streptomycetales; family Streptomycetaceae; genus Streptomyces; species Streptomyces mirabilis_D. The sequence continues at coordinate 12,042 of LRTP01000350.1, read as the reverse complement.
ATCACGACACACCGTCACGGCGACCCGGTGCAGCCAACCCTCCCGGATGGCCTCCCGACGGCTGACCACCCCCAGCACGCGATCTTGACTGTCGACACGCTCCACCAATTCATCCACGACGCACACCCTGGCAGAGCCCACCGACAACGCCGTTTCTCGGCGACTCGCGGAGGCCCGCCCGCGCGAGTGGGACACGAGGGCCGGCACGGTCGAAGAAAGCGGCCAGGGCGGCCGCGATCTGCGGGTAGCTGTCGTAGAGCGACGACCAGATCCGCCTGGCCTCGGTGGGAGGGTCGAACTGCGAGGTCAACGTAGGCCTCACGGGCGTACGTTCAGATCCGGCATCGAAACTGAACGTAACGAGTTCTGCCGAACAGGTTTCACCATCAGGACTTGACCGCCCACAATTGGATGAATAATGAATTGGCTCTCATGTCGGGTGACCGATCGAGGTGTCGGGCTTCCAGACAGGGGCGGTGGAGGCATGCGAAACAGCCGTACACCTCATGTGGGAGAGACCGGAAGACCGCACAGCAGGAAGCGGATAACCATCGCCACCGCGCTGGCCATCGCCGCGGCTGGCGTTGCCTTTGGCATATGGATCGCGTCTTCCCAAGACCCGGCTGGCCCGGTCGCTTCCGAAGGTGAACTGCTGCCGACGTGTACGGCGACGATACTGGTCACCGTTGGCGGCTCGGACGAGACACGACCGAGCGGGGGCACCGGCCTGCCCACAACCAACAGCCCGACGATGAATCAACTCGCCGATGACCTGAAGCCTTACGGCACATCGCAGGACCAAGTCGACTACGTCGCCGAGAGCATCGGGGACGACCTGCGAGGCCAGTTTCTAGGCGCCACGTACAGCCAGAGCGTCGCTCAAGGCAAGCAACAACTGATCAACAAGCTCTATCTGCTGCGGCACCACTGTCCCAACACGAAGATCGCAGTCGCTGGCTACTCACAAGGCGCTCAAGTGGTGCGCGAAACATACGCAGGACTCTCCGGCTCGGACCCTGCCGACCAGGCCCTGCTCCACCATACTTATGCGATCGCGCTCTTCGGCGACCCTCATCACCGTCCGGGGGATGTGATCAACGTAGAGCCAGAGACCGCCCAAGCACCTGGTGCGCTATGGCCGTCCTATCCACCGCTGCCCGACAACATGCTCGGCCGCCTGCGCAGTTGGTGCCTTCCAATGGACCCCATATGCACCGGCTTTTCAAAGGTGAAACTCGCCCTGTGCGTCCCCTTCAGCCCCTACTGCCCACACCTTCACTACAAGGACGCCGTCACCCACGACACAGCGGCCTGGATCGCCACCATGCTGCACCTGACCACGACAGCCTTGCCCTCCACCACACCGCCAGTCACACCCAGCCATGTGACACCCACCGCACCGACCACAACTCCTGTCCCGACCCCGTCCACACCCACGGCCGTAACGGCATCGACGCCCACCCCACTTCCGCCCCCAATACAAACGAATCCCGCAGACATACCCCCGCAGACCGATCCGGGGCAGCTGCCTGTACCCGATACCGCCCAGACACTGGGAAGCCCGAACTTCGAGAGGTACTGCCAGCAGCAAGGCACGAAGTACGCGCAGAAGCGGTATCCGAACACGTGGGGGTGGCGTTGTTCGCCCAGCTCTGTAGCAGGCTCCGGCCTCCGCGTCGGGGATGAAGACGTCAGCGTTGATGACGCCTGTTCCCTTCAATATGGCGACGGCGCCAAGTCGCACTATCGTTCCTACACCGATCCGTACTCCTGGTTCTGCTGGCGGTAGCAGACGCCACTCGGACAGGAACGCCCTCTGAAAAAAATACGAGTTGAGCGCGACGTCGTACTCGAACCGCGGCGAGAGCAGGAACGGCAGGCCGTCCGGCAGGCCTGCCTCATCGAGCCACGACACCAGGTCGCCGGGCCGTACGTCCAGGAAAGAATGCATAGTCGTGGGCGTGGGCAAGTCGCGGCCCACGAAGTGCACCGTCCACCCGGGTTTGCTCAACACCCGCGGACCCTAACCGCCACCGCCCGCAGCCATGCTCTCGGACCTTGGTGTCACCTGCGGTGCGGCGGTGCTGTTGTCTGCGTCCCTTCGCCGGGCTCTTGCGCCAGCCGCGCGGTGACTACTGTCTCGATCGGCTGGTGAGTGGTGCGGGTCGCCAGGTAGAGCGCCGAGGTGGCCATCAGGGCCCCCATCACCGCCAGCATGACGCGGTAGTCCACCAGCGCGATCAAAGCGGCTCCAGCGGCGATGGCCACAGTCTGTGGTACTCCTATCAGCACATTCAACGCGGCATCGGTCCGCCCCATCAGAGAAGCGGGCGTGCGCATCGTGCACGAGGGTCCCTTCGTGAGCAGGTGAGTGGGGTGGTGCTGCGGGGCAGCCGGTGCCGACGCCCGCCCCGCAGGCATGGGGGGAGATCCCGGACGGGGCCGGGTGTAGTGGTGTTGGTCAGCGGGTTCCGTGGGCGGCGCGCAGATCAAGCGCCAGGTGTCGTCCCATTCGTATCCGCGGGGGTGCTCTGGGTGCGGGTGATGGTGCACCACGGCGTGCGTGTGGGCGGCGCGCGGTATCCGGGGGCTGAGCTCCGCCGAGTCGTCGCCGGGGTCTAGGCACTGGTGAAGTGTCGGTATTCGAGAGTCGCAGTATTCGGCCTTGGGACTGGTGGGCTCGCATGTTGAGGTGTCGCGTATTCGCGAGCCGCCTGGCGCGCCGGACACGGTGAGTGATCGCATGGGCATCGTGGCTGGCCCCGCGAGTAACTACCAGAGCCAGCGGTCGAGGAACTCGGCCCAGATGAACCCGTTGTAGCCGTCGAAGGCACGTGAATCGATCTTCTTGAGTTCGTCAGCGAGCATGCTGAGTTCGGCCAGGGCTTCGTCCTCGCGGTCATCCGGATCGCTGAGGATCTCCGACTCGCTGACGTGCAGGCCGTAGTGGTGCAGGGTCCGCAGCCACAGGTCGATGGAGGAGTTGGCGAACCATGCCTCGCCTTGAGGAAGGACGTAGTAGACCGTCCCTGTGCCGGGTTCGACGCCGAACGACCATTGCAGCCCGGGCACGAGGTCGCCATGGTGATTCTGGGTGAGGCGGTAGAGCGACCTACCGGCTGACGTCTGGAGTGCTGGATCCGCCTCCCCCTGGAACGATACGTACTCAATCAACTGATCAACGATGGGAACCCCGACATCAACCAGTAGTGCTTTCTGATCGTCGGGGATCTGCCAGCCTGACACGACTGTCGGCTCTGCCCTCGTAACGTTCCCAGTGCCGGCCCAGGCGGTGAGCTCGTCAAACGTCGTCATATGAGAGTCCTTCCGGGATGGGCTGCGGATGCGGACCCTATCCAGCAGGACTGACAGGCGAGTGGCCTCATCCAGGACGCCACGACGCTCAGTGGTCGCCGGGGGCGTATCGGCTCCAGGTTCCGCCGGCCTCGGCGACCAGCCGGTTACAGGGCTTCCGCCACCCCGGAGGAATGTGCGACACCTCAACATACGCGCCTGCCGGTTGGCCCCGAAACCCGTCGCGACCGCGTCGCGGTGCTGCCACACTCGCGCCCATGACAGACGACAGCGCCAAGAGCCTCGACGGAGCCATCGGCACCCACGTCATCGCCATCACCTACGAACTGATGGACCGGGCGACGGAGGCGCTGTCGGCGCACGTATCGGCGGGCGACCTGAAGAAGCTGAAGCTGGCCGCGGGCGAGCATCTCGCGGCGATGCTGACGACCGACTATCTCGGCATTGTGCCGGTCGCCGTAGACGTCCACGGCGGCGTGGATCTCGTCTACCGCGTGGCGGACGCGGACAGCGACGCACTGTCGTCGCTGCTCGGTCGCAACGGTGTCGAGTTCGCCGACTTCGAGGTGAAGTCGATACCTGGTGACTTCCGCGAGCACGACGCAGCGGCCTCGCGGGCACTGGAGCGAGGTGAAGAGCCAGGCACTCATTGGTCGACGTTCGTGTCAGCGAACGATGTCGTCGAAGCAGCCCAGTCGATGTTCGCAAAGGCCGCAAAGCAGTTGCGGGACAAGTCCTCGCCCGACAGGGCGCGGGTGGTGTTCATCGTGTCCCACTTTTTCGACCGGCCCTACGTGGAATGCCTCGACCCGCTAATCGCGCACACCTTGACTGCCCCGACGCTGCCAGACGAGATCGACGCCATGTGGGTGTTCTTCGCGCCCTCGCACCTGGTGGTGTGGTCGGCTGTCGAACAGCGCTGGACGCAGCTTCTTCTCAGCAGTTTCAAGGAGGACGGAACGGCTCCGGAGGTCGACTTCGACATGGAGCTGCTGCAGCACTACGAAGGGCTGTTCCTGGAGCGGGCGGGAATTGACGGGCCCTCGCCCTTCTAGGCCGTGTATCGAAAGTGGATCTTGGGCTGTGAATGATCACGGTTCATGGGGCGGGGAGATCTCACGGACGAGTAGTGGGCGGTGCTGGAGCCGCTGTTGCCGAAGGGTGTCAGGGCGGGGCGTCCGCCCGTCTGGCCTCGGCGGCAGCTGATCGACGGCATACGGTTCCGAGTCCGTACTGGTGTTCCGTGGCGGGATGTACCTGTCGAGTACGGGCCGTGGGGCCGGGTCTACGACCTGTTCCGCCGATGGCAGCGGAACGGCACCTGGCACCGGATCCTCACCAGGCTCCAGTCACTGGCCGATGCGAAGGGTGCGATCACGTGGGACCTGAGCGTCGACTCCACGGTCTGCCGTGCCCACCAGCACGCGGCCGGAGCCCGCAAGCAGGGCAACCTGCAGAAGGAACCACCGGGTGGCGTGTGCACCGAGCCCCGTGATCACGGGCTAGGAAGGTCGCGCGGCGGGTCCACCACCAAGCTGCACCTGGCCGTTGAGCAAGGTCAGAAGCCCATGTCGATCGTTGTGACGGCAGGACAGCGTGGAGACTCCCCGCAGTTCGAACCCGTGTTGGCAAAGGTTCGCGTGCCCCGTCTCGGGCCGGGCCGGCCACGCGGCCGCCCCGATCGCGTGCGGGCGGACAAAGCGTACGCCTCCCGCAAGAACCGCGCCTACCTGCGCCACCGCAGGATCCGATGCACCATCCCGGACAAGGCCGACCAGGCACGCAACCGCCAGAAGCTCGGCTCCCGTGGCGGCCGACCTCCGCGCTTCGACCCGGCGGACTACCGCGAGCGCCATGCGGTCGAGTGCGGAATCAACCGACTCAGGAGACACCGCGCTGTCGCCACGCGCTACGACAAGCTCGCCGTCCGCTACGAGGCGACCGTCCTCGTCGCTGCCATCAACGAGTGGCTGTGACCCTCGGCTGTCACACAGTGGGATCCACGTTCCATGCCGCGGGCAGATCGCTGCCGCAGAAGACGCAGACGAAGTCGTCCTCGCGCACGACGTTGTGCTCCTGGCAGTCGGGGCACCGCCGGAATACAACCTCGTGGGTGAAGCCGGAAGGCCGCTGGAGCTCTACAGCGTCCAGAGCACGGGCGACCTCCGCCCAGGAGCTGACGTCCGGGCAGTACCCGGTGGACTGGTTGCTGACCTCGCTCACGGTCCACCGGTCTGCCTCGCGCATGAAGCTGATCTCGCCGGCACTCAGAACCGTGTCTCCGCCGGCACAGGCCACGTGCTCGCTCCGCCGCGGCGCTAGCCGCAGCACACCGTCCATGCCGACTACGAAGGTGAACGGTTCGGCCAGCTCGGCAGCCGATTGCTCCACGATCCAGCCACCGAAGTCAGCCGCCGAGCCGATCCGACGCCCGCCGTCACCAGGTCGGACCACGACCTTCAGCTCGACCGGTCCGACATATCGATAACTCCGCCCCCGCCCACTCACGTCAGCCAACCTAGAGCACTTCCGACACACGCCCTAGTCTTCTGAGTCGGGAATTTTGTTCATATGTATAGGCTTGTCGTATGGCACGGATGGGGCGGCCGAAGGCCGAGTTGACGCTGTCGGACGAGGAACGGGCCGCACTTGAGGGGTGGGTGCGGGGTCGTTCCACGCCGCAGGCGTGGGCCTTGCGGTGTCGGATCATCCTGGCTTGCGCGGAGGGTGCCTCGAACAAGGACGTGGCGGCTCAACTCGGTTCCACGCCGCATGCGGTGGGCCGTTGGCGGGCCAGGTTCGTGCAGTACCGGATCGCCGGTCTGGGTGACATGCCACGTTCCGGTGGCCCCAGGACAGTGACGGACGAACAGGTCGCCGCGGTGGCCGCCAGGACGCTGGAATCCACTCCGAAGAACGCAACGCACTGGTCGACACGGTCGATGGCGAAAGAGATGGGCCTCTCACAGTCGTCGGTGTCACGGATCTGGCGGGCGTTCGGCCTGCAGCCGCACCGGTCTGAGACCTTCAAGCTGTCGACCGATCCGTACTTCATCGACGAGGTCCACGATGTCGTCGGCCTCTGTCTGGACCCGCCCGAGCGGGCATTGGTGTTCTGTGTGGACGAGAAGTCGCAGATCCAGGCCCTGGACCGGTCCCAGCCGGTGCTGCCGATGATGCCGGGGGTTCCCGAGAGGGCGACTCACGACCATGTGCGCGCCGGCACCACCACCTTGTTCGCGGCCCTGGAGGTCGCGACCGGCAAAGTGATCGGCTCTCCGCACCGCAGGCATCGGGCCGAGGAGTTCAAGAAGTTCCTGATCAAGCTCGACAAAGAGGTACCTGCCGGCCTGGATGTCCACCTCATCTGCGATAACTACGCTACCCACAAGACTCCTGCCATCAAGAAGTGGCTCCTGGCCCACCCCCGGTTCCACCTGCACTTCACACCGACTGGCTCGTCCTGGCTGAACCTCGTCGAGCGATGGTTCGCCGAACTGAACAACAAACAGATACGGCGAGGCGTTCACCGGTCCGTGCAAGCCCTGGAGAAGGACATCCGCAACTGGATCGCCGCATGGAACACCGACCCGAAGCCCTACGTCTGGACGAAGACCGCAGACGAGATCCTCGAACGTCTCGCCAGCTATCTGAACAGGATTCCTGACTCACGAGACTAGAAGGCACATTGATCACGACTCGATACGCGCCCTAGCAGCACCCGACGGTGATGTGCCGCTGGTGGTGTACGCGGCGCCGTCGGGCATCAGGAATGCGAGCGTCTCGGCGATCCCTTGCGGCCAACCGAGCCTATCGAACTGGGCACTCGGTTCGCGGCTGCGATCATTGCGGCCACCTGGTCGGGAGACGGGCCCCGAAGCTTCCGCATCGGCGTGTCGATGGCCACCAGCGCCCCGAGGGCGAGTGCCGGACGTGCCTATGAAACGGCTCGTTCCTAAGCGACCGTGAGTACGATCTTGCCTTGGATATGCCCCTGGGCGGCGCGTTCGTGTGCCGCTCGGGCATCCGCGAGCGGAAACGTGCTGTCTATCGCGACGCGAACCGTGCCTGCGTCGAGCAGGCGCCCCAGTTCAGCGAGTTGCGCGCCGTTCGAGCGGACCTGGGTGCCCGAGACTGTGACGCCCAGCTTCGCGACTTCGTCGTCGTCGTAGTCGCCGAAGAACACCGGGTACAGGGCGCTGCCGCGCTTGAGCGTGCGCAGGAAGCGACTGCTGTCACGGCCACCGACGGCGTCGAGAACGAGGTCGATGTCGTGCACGAGTTCCTCGGGACGGCTCTTGGTGTAGTCGATGAACTGGTCGGCGCCGAGCTCGCGCAGGAACGACTCATGCGCGCCCGATGCCACCGCGATGACATGTGCACCCTTCCATTTCGCCAGCTGTAGCGCGAAGTGCCCCACGCCGCCCGCGGCGCCATTGATGAGCACCCTCGTGTCGGCGCCGAGTGTCATCGGGCGATGCTGCGCCTCCTGGAAGGGGGACGGGTGATCGTGTCCGACCTCGATCAGGAACTGCCACGCGGTGAGCCCGGCCATGGGCGCCCCGGCGGCGTGCACGTGGTCGATGTCGGCAGGCTTGCGTGCGAGGTCCGACGCGGGCGCGGCCACGTACTCGGCGTATGCGCTGCCATCGAAGCTGGGAAAACGCAGAAGACCGAAGACTTCATCACCTACCTCGAGACCGTCCACATCCGCGGCGACGGCCTCGACGACGCCCGACACGTCCGTCCCCGGGATCACGGGCAAGCTGAACTTCGGCCTCGTCTCCGGAGGCAGGATGGTCAGCCCGTCGCGCAGGTACCAGTCCGGAGGATTGACACCAATCGCGTGGACGCGAACGAGCACCTCACCCGGCCTCGGCTCGGGCGTCGGCACCTCGTCGCAACGCAGAACTTCAGGGCCACCGTGCTCATGCACCCGGATCGCCCTCATCGTGTGCCTCGGCATCATTTTTCTCCTGCCCCTGTCGGGGATACACTTACCGGATCAGTGATCCATATATCCGGATCACTGATCCAGATAGTCAAGAGGGGCAGATGCGGGCCGACGCCAGGAAGAACCGCGACCACGTGCTCGCAGCTGCGGGCACCGCCATCACCGAGCAAGGCGTCGACGTATCGCTGCGCGACATCGCGCGCAGGGCCGACGTCGGGCTCGCGACGCTGCTGCGTCACTTTCCGACGCGCGAGGCGCTGCTCGAGGCTCTGCTCCGCACGAGCTTCGACGAGATGACGGCACGGGCAGGCGAGCTGGAGACGGCGAGCTCGCCCGAAGATGCTCTCGTTTCGTGGCTACGCGACTGCGTCGCGTGGACAACGGAGTATCGGGGCGTGACCGTGCTGATGGCAGCCGCCATCGAGGACACCGAGTCCGCACTCCACGCTTCGTGCGTCACCCTGCGCGCGGCCGGTGCGCGGCTCCTCGCCCGTGCCCAGGCCGTGGGCATAGCGCGGACCGACATCGATGGCACCGATCTGTTCGCGCTGGTAGCGGCGCTCGCGTGGCTCAGCGATCAACCCTCGCTCGCCCCACGCGCCGATCATCTCTTCGATGTCGTCGCGAGCGCGATCCTGACCAATGCAGCGGGCACCGATGTTCCGGGTGAGCGCCGTCCCCGGTCCCGTAACTGAAATCATCGCGCACGCGGACCATCGAAACACCGGACCGCACGTACGAACGCATCACCGGCGAGAAATGGGGCCGCAACACCCGCTACTTGTATGAGTCGCACTCGAACACCGCGGGCTGGGCTGGTTGAACGTCGTCGCTCACCTCTGAGGACGAAGTCGAACCGCTTTGGTCGTCCTTACGGAACGTGTGCCTGATCCTTCATGTGAGAGCGTTTGTTGACGAGTTCGGGCAGCGGTTGGGTGCTCATCGAGCCCGTGTTGTTCGCGAGTTTTGACGGCATGGACGGTGTCGTGTGTCGGTGGCCAGAGTGCCACTGTGTTGTCCGGCGAAGCCCCAGCCAGCGTGAGCTCGTTCCCCCGCCAAGCATTCGGTTATCAGGAGACGGCATACTGGTGAGAGAGTGGGTCGAGTCCGACCTGTCGGCGTTGCTTGAGCTCTATGGCGATCCCGAGATCGACCGATGGAGGCCGATGCCCTCTCCGTTTGACTCCAGGGCCGTACATGAGTTCCTGGCCAAGCCTTCCGAACGCCGCAAGGAAGGCCGCAAGGTAGCGCAACTGGCGGTTAACCGACAGTGAGCGGCCGCGTGGTGAGGACCTCCTCTGGCGAATCGGATGGCTAACCCCGCGTAGGCCCGTCGGGGACGTCGGGGACGCCGGGGCCTCCGAGACCTGCGGAATCGAGGGCCTGGCGGAGCGCCTTCAGCGGGTACGGGGTTTCCCTGCTCTCGTCCTGGATCTTGACGTAGAAGTCCGTCAGTACTGCGGCGAGCGGTGCATGACGGGAGAGGATCGCCCTGGCCTCCCGCGGTCCGTCCGGCGGGTCCTCCCCATCCGCACATGCGTGAATAAGCGCCACGCGTTCTTTCCGCTCGTATCCGTATAGTGCTGTGATCAGCCAGTTCACCAGCCAGCTGCGTGTGTAACAGCGATCGTAGGTCCGGTGCAGTTCGAAGAAACTGGTCTCGGACGGTGACAGATCAAATTGGGAGGAGAGGGCGAGGCCATAGTCGGCAAAGTAAAGGCGTCGGCCGTCGGTCAGGATGTTCTGAAAGTGGGCGTCAAAGTGCAGGAGCCCGCGAGCGTTCATGAAGGACGTGCCGGCCTCCAGCTCGCCCTCCACCAGGGAGCAAGCCCGGTCAGCAGGCTCTTCGCCAGCCTGTAGCTGCTCGGTGAACCACTCGTGCAGGGTCTGAGGGATGTACTCCAGGAACAGCGCGAGGCTCGCAGAGGATTGTTGAAGGGCCTCGATACGACGGCGTACCTCCGTCCGTCCTCCCCAATAGGCCACGGCCCGCTCCACGTCCGCGAGTTCTTGGGGGAGCGCGGCCGTGTCTGGCAGCACGCGCCAGTGGTACATCATCGGGAACCCTTGGTACTGCCCTCCGAGCACCCAGTTCGTCGTCATGGTGTGAACGGCGAGCTCCCGCCACGCCCCGAAACCGGGCCCACCGACGCCGTACTGGCAGAAGGTGGGAAGCCCGAACAGGTTGGCCGTGGACCGTACATGCTCCGGCAGCCGCTCCATATCCGTGAGCGGCACCCGCTTCACGAAGACCGGCTTCCCGTCAACCTCCAGCAGCGCGGACTTCCCGCCGATACCGGAGCCGAGCGGCACGGCGGCATCCACAAGCTCGCCCAGCCGGTGATCACTTCGCAGGGCGAGTGAGGTGGAGACAGTGCCGTAGGCAGCCAAGCGCGCGTCTTCTGACATATCGGGATGCTCGACCGCTACCTGCATCGGAATGCCGACCTCGTCTCCACCCTGCCCACGAGTGTTCACCGTTGCTGCCTCAGCACTGTAGATGAAGGTCGATGTGGAGATGAGTCGTGGTCGCCGAAGTGGTTACGACGCTTGTGGTGTCCCTCGTCCTCGGCCTGGCCCAGATCGTCACGCCAGAGGAGTCCGAGCACAAGCGGGACCTTCTGCTCGCGTGGATTCACCACCGCGAGTGCCGGGCCAAGGTGCAGGTTTTTCAGCCGGAGCGGCGGACCAGCAGGACAGGGAGCGTCGGTGACCCGCGAGACCGGACGCGGGGCTTCATTACAGCACAGCCATCGTCCGGCAGCTGCGCTCCCGGGTCTCGTCTCTCGGGCGGATCGGCCCTCACTCGCGGCCACGCCCCGAACGTAATTCGCATGGGTCGCCGAACGCTGGCTCGCCTGGATCATGCACCCCGGAGCAGAGGGTGCCTGGCGACAGTCTGGGCAGCTCAGGCGGCCTGTGCGGCAGGCAAGAGGGCCAGGCTCTTCTTGCCCGGCCCCGGCCCGGACAGCGCTCTGGGCGCCGGCGGCGAGGCCCTGCACACCTGGGCGTTCTCCGGCGACCCCGACGACCGCCGGGTCCTGCGAGAGGGGACCGCCCGCTCGGGTGCCGTCGTCCTCGGCCGCCGGCTCTTCGACCTGGTCGACGGACCGAACGGCTGGGACGACAAGACCGGCTACGGTGCCGGCGAGGTCGGCAAGCCCGCGTTCGTCGTCGTGACGAGCTCGCCGCCGGAGTCGGTGCGGCTCACCGACCTCGACTGGACGTTCGTCACCACCGGTCTGTTCGACGCCGTCGCCACCGCCCGCGAGCTTGCCGAGGCGGCGTCGTCGGACTGCGGCAAGGAACTCGACGTTGTCCTCATGGGCGGCGGCGCCACGATCGGCTCGGCGCTCGACTCCGGACTCGTCGACTCTCTGTCTCTGCACCTGGCACCCGTCGTGCTGGGCGCGGGGACGCCACTGTTCACCGGCGGAGCACCGCGCATACTGGCGCAGCGGAGCGTGACCCCGACCTCGACCGCGACGCACCTGACCTACGACGTCCTCTGACGACGTGGGAGTTGAGGAACATCGGAACGAAACCGGCGCCAAAGTGACCAGCCTGCTCGCGCCCGGCGAGCACGGTCGCTGACGGCGTAGTTCGGCCTGTCCGGCGGGTGTGCTGCAGTGCCGCGTGCCTCGGGGCTGGACACGCCTGAGGGGCCGACACATCGTGTCGGCCCCTCAGGTTTCAGTAGCGGGGACAGGATTTGAACCTGCGACCTCTGGGTTATGAGCCCAGCGAGCTACCGAGCTGCTCCACCCCGCGTC
>LRTP01000035.1 GCA_001550305.1 Streptomyces diastatochromogenes | reverse complement strand
GCGGTCGAAGGCGGCGCGGGCCCGCCGTACCGCCGCCGCACGCGCCAGCACTTCCGCGTCGTCCGCTCGCCGTCCGGCCTGCAGGGGCCACCGGGCGAGGGGCAGCAGTTCTTCGACCGCCTTCTCCTCAGCCGGGTGAACGGTCCACTGCCCGGACTCCCTGGCCTGTTCCAAGGAGGCCAGCACGGCACGCACCGCCGCGCACAGCGGCCTGGGGCGCACCAGCAGATGCCGACCGTCCCAGTCGTCCTCGACGTACTGGACGAGCGAGGGCGAGTCCGCCAGGTCCCCATCGATGTTGGTGAAGTCCTGATCGACGTGGTCCCAGGGGGACTGCTCCCCGGCCAGTTCCACCCGGTGGTACACGTGCTCGGCCAGGAATTTCCAGACCGCCGCGGCCGCGACCGGATCGGACTCGGCAAGACCGGACTCCGTGAAGATCCTCCGCGGCATGGCGGACTGGCGGAACCAGCCCAGGTCCAGCACCAGGGAACAATCCCAGCAGATGAGGCTTGCGGAGTCCGGCACGGTTTTTCCTTGTCTCGTTGAACGGTCCGGCAGGAGGCGCGGCGCGGCGCCCCCTGCCGGGGGAGGACGTCAGAAGCCCTCCGCCTCCATCGCCCTCTCCTTGTTCAACATCCCGGTGCTCTCCGCGTCCGTGATCCCGGAGCCGCCTCCGCCGCCTCCGCCGCCCTTGCCCAGGTCATGGAGGCCGGAATCCCCCAGGTCATAGGTGCCGAGTTCCTCGCCGGTGTCGTCCACGATGCGGACGGTGTACCCGCGCCACTTGGAGATGTCCCGGCCCGGCTGCTTCTGCCAGTCCCCCAGCCATTTGTAGGCATCCGATCCCTTGGGTACCTGGAAGAAGATCTCATTGATCTTCGCTCCCTTGGCTTTGAGCTGTTTGGTGGCACTCGACAGCTGCTCCATGAACCTCGCCTGCTTGGGGTTCGCGATCGTCTTGACCTCGCGGAAACCGGCGAGGTTCCCCTGGCGGTCCAGCAGCTTCACGTCCGGGTTCTTCTGGCCCTGCTCGTTCTTTCCCTTCAATTCCGGGTTGACTTCCGCCGTGGTGTCGTCCGGACCGCCCTCGAGCGCCTTGTAGGCGTTCTCCTCGGTCAGCAGCGGCTTGCCGTCCGGGCCTTTGTGCTCGAAGCGGAGGCTGGCGGCGCCTGCGTCCTTGCCGTCGGACGACTCCTCGGGCGGCGTACCTCCGCCACCCCCGCCGTCACCGTTCTGCACCGCATACGCGATGTTCGGAGCCGCCACCGCCCCGATCGTGGTCGCGGCGCCGGAGATGGCCAGCCCCGTGCCCGCGTAGTCCAGCGCCGCGCCGAGCGGAGCGCCGACGCCCGTGGCCATGAGGGCCGTGCCGCCCGCGTCGGCGCCGCCGCCCAGGATCGGGACTGTCTTGAAGTTTGTGTGTCTGGCCTGGTGTGACCCGAGTTGGCGTGAGATGGGTTCTCTGCCGGGAAGGATCACAGATGGGCAGCAAGGACGAACCAGGCCCCGTTGAGAGCGAGCACCAGGTGCGGACGGGGGCGGAG
>LRTP01000349.1 GCA_001550305.1 Streptomyces diastatochromogenes | reverse complement strand
GGGGCCGGTTCCGGTCGGCGCGCCGCGTCCCCGCGGGGATCGTCGCGCTGCTGGTCCTGGTGGGTGCGGGCGTCCTGCTGTACGACGTCGCGGCCGTACGTGCCCACCGGCCCGCCTCGCACTGGCGCAGGTCCCTCGCCCGGCAGCTCGCCGAACGGCCCCTGGACGACACCTGGGTGCTCGTCGGCGCCGGCCTCGCCGCGGTCCTGGGACTCTGGCTGATCGTCCTCGCGGTGACGCCGGGGCTGCGTGACGTCCTGCCGATGCGGCGCACCCATCCCGACGTACGGGCCGGGCTGCACCGGGGCGCCGCCGCGACGGCGCTGCGCGACCGGGCCATGGAGGTCTCCGGGGTGCGGTCGGTCCGGGTACGGATGGGGCGCAGGAAGGTCGACGTGCGGGCGGTCTCGCACTTCCGCGCACTCGACGACGTACGGGCCGACCTGGACGCCACGCTCGCCGACGGCATCCGGGGACTCGGGCTCGTCCGGACGCCCGCCCTGTCGGTGCATGTCGCGCGTCCGGGCCGGAAGGGGTGAGGGCGGTGCTCAGGATCGTCAACCGTGTCCTGCTGGGCATCGTCGGGCTCGCGCTGCTGGTCCTCGGCGGCTCCGTGCTCGCCGTCGGACTGGGCGTGCGGCCGCCCTCCTGGTGGATCCACGACGGGCGGCACGACGTGCTGCTGAGCGCCGCCGAACGGACCCGGTGGCGGGACCAGGGCTGGTGGTGGCCGACCGTCATCGCCGTTCTCGCCGTCGTCGTCCTGCTCAGCCTGTGGTGGCTGTCGGCCGTACTGCGGCGGCGCCGGCTCGCGGAGGTGCTCGTCGACACCGGCGACGGTGAAGGGGCGCTGCTGCGCGGGCGGGCCCTGGAGGGTGTACTGGCCGCCGAGGCGGGGCGGTTGGACGGTGTCGAACGGGCCGAGGTCCAGCTGACCGGGCGGCGCGGCGCTCCCGGGACCCGGGTCCAGCTCCTGCTGGAACCCCATGTCGATCCCGGGCAGGCGCTGCACCTGCTGACGACGGAGGCCCTGGCGCACGCCCGGGACTCCGCGGGCCTCGCCGCGCTCCCCGCGGAGGTACGCCTCCGCGGGGTCAAACACCGGGCCGAAAGGGTGAGTTAGGCCCCCAGGTGGCGTCCGGACGGACGCAGAGCGGACTCAGAACCCGCTCCGCACGCCGCCGTCCACCGGCATCATGATGCCCGTCAGATACGACGCGGCGGGCGAGAGCAGGAACGCCGCCGTGCGGCCGAACTCCTCCGGGGTGCCGTAGCGGCGCAGCGGAATCCGCGACTCGTTGGCCGCGCGGGTTGCCTCCGGGTCGGCGGAGAGGCCGTCGAGCTCGCGCAGGCGGTCCGTGTCGATGCGGGCCGGGAGCAGGCCCACGACACGGATGCCGCGCGGGCCCAGTTCGTCGGCGAGGGACTTGGCGAAGCCGGCGAGACCGGGGCGCAGACCGTTGGAGATGGTCAGGCCCGGGATGGGCTCGTAGACCGAGCCGGAGAGCACGAAGCCGATGACACCGCCCTCGCCGAGCTCCGCGGCGGCCGCGCGGGCCAGCCGGACCGCGCCCAGGAAGACGGACTCGAAGGAGGCCGTCCACTGCTCGTCCGTGTTGTCCGCGACGAACCCGGGCGGCGGGCCGCCGACGCTGATCAGGATGCCGTCGAAGCCGCCGAAGTGCTCACGGGCCGCCGAGATCAGCCGGTCCGGGGTCCCCGGGTCGGAGTTGTCGGCGGCCACCCCGACCGCGTTCGGTCCGAGCGCGGACGCCGCGTCGGCGGCGGTCTTCTCGTCGCGCCCCGTGACGATCACCTTCGCGCCGTCGGCGGTGAGCTCGCGCGCGGTCGCGTTGCCCAGACCACGGGTGGCTCCCGTGACGACGTACACACGGTCCTTCAGTCCAAGATCCATGGCCCCCATCCTCCCCTATCCGGTCGTCCCGGCTCCTCCCGGATGCGCTTCACCGAACAGGTTGAAGGCGGTCCCCACCAGGCCGAGGTGGCTGAACGCCTGCGGGAAGTTGCCGAGCTGGCGGCGCGCGACGGGGTCGTACTCCTCGGACAGCAGCCCCACGTCGTTGGCCAGGCCGAGCAGCCGTTCGAACAGCTCGCGGGCGTCCTTCGTACGGCCCGTCATGTGCAGCGCGTCCGCGAGCCAGAACGAGCAGACGAGGAAGGTGCCCTCGCCGCCCGGCAGCCCGTCGACGTCGACGCCCTCGTCGCTGTAGCGGCGCAGCAGGAAGCCCTCGCGTTCGAGATCGGCGCGCACCGCGTCGATGGTGCCGACGACCCGGGGATCGTCGGGCGGCAGGAAACCGACGCGGGGGATGAGCAGCAGTGACGCGTCCAGTTCGCGTGACCCGTAGGACTGCGTGAAGGTGTTGCGTTCGCTGTCGAAGCCGTGCTCGCACACCTCCTTGTGCACCTCTTCGCGCATCGTGCGCCAGCCCTCCAGGTCGCCGCCGAGCTCCGGTTCGTTCTCCAGCGCCCGGACGGCGCGGTCGGCCGCGACCCACGCCATCACCTTCGAGTACACGAAGTGCCGGCGTGGGCCGCGCACCTCCCAGATCCCCTCGTCCGGCTGCCGCCAGGCGTTCCGCAGGAACTCCATCAGGGCGCACTGCAGGCGCCACATGTGCGGCTTGGACGGCAGGCCCGAGCGCCGGGCCAGCGAGAGCGAGTCGATGACCTCGCCGTACACGTCCAGTTGGAGCTGCTTGACGGCCTCGTTGCCGATCCGGACCGGGTACGAGCCCCCGAAGCCGGGCAGCCACGACAGCTCGAACTCGGGCAGCCGGCGCTCACCGGAGAGGCCGTACATGATCTGCAGGTCCGCGGGGTCGCCCGCGACCGCGCGCAGCAGCCAGTCGCGCCAGGCCTCGGCCTCCTCGTGGTACCCGGCCGACAGGAGCGCGCCCAGGGTGAGGGTCGAGTCGCGCAGCCAGCAGTAGCGGTAGTCCCAGTTGCGGACGCCGCCGAGTTCCTCAGGGAGCGAGGTGGTGGGGGCGGCGACGATGCCGCCGGTCGGGGCGAAGGTGAGGGCCTTCAGGGTGATCAGGGAGCGCACGACGGCGTCGCGGTGTGGACCGTCGTAACGGCAGCGCGCCGCCCAGGCCTGCCAGTCCTCGACGCTGGAGCGCAGTGCCTCGTACGGGTCGACGAGCGGCGGGCGCGACTGGTGCGAGGGATGCCAGGTCAGGACGAAGGCGACCTTCTCGCCCGCCTCCACGGTGAACTCCGAGTGCGTACGGAAGTCCTTGCCCCAGGTGCGTACCGCGGGTTCGCTGCGCAGCCACACCGAGTCCGGGCCCGCGACCGCCACCCGCTGGCCGTCCGCCCTGCGCACCCACGGCACGACGGAGCCGTAGTCGAAGCGCAGTTGCAGTGTGCTGTGCATCGTCACCCGGCCGCTGAGTCCTTCGACGACGCGGACGAGATCGGGGGCGTGCTCGCGTTGTGGCATGAAGTCGGTCACGCGGACCGCGCCCTCGTCCGTCTCCCATTCGGAGTCGAGCACCAGCGTGTCCTGCCGGTACGCCCGCCGGGTGCAGGGGCCCGCCCCCGTGGGTGAGATCCGCCAGCGACCGTGGTTCTCGTCGCCGAGGATCGCGGCGAAGCAGGCGGCCGAGTCGAACCGTGGCAGACAGAGCCAGTCGACGGATCCGTCCCGGCCCACCAGCGCGGCGGTCTGTTCGTCCCCGATGAGCGCGTAGTCCTCGATACGTGGGTGCACGTGGGGCGAGTTCCCGGCGAAGGCCGGGGCCAATCGGGTCGGGGGCCGACCGGGTGACACCGGCCGAGGAAGTACGGGCGCGCCGGGCGGCGGCCCAGGGGTCAGGCGGCGACCGCGGTCGCTTCCGGCGCGGTCGTGGAGGCGGTGGCCTCGGCCCGGTCGCGGCGCTCCCGGCGGACCAGGATCAGCCAGCCCACGGGCACGCCCGCGGAGAAGAGCCACCACTGGATCGCGTACGCCATGTGCGGACCGATGTCGTTGTGCTCGGGGTCGGGGATCAGTTCGGGGGAGTCACCCTTGGGCGCGGGCGCGGTCTGCTCGATGTACCCGCCGAGGACCTGCTTGCCGAGGCTCTTGGCCTGCTGCTCGCTGTTGATCAGCATGACCTGGCGGTCGGGCAGGCCCTGGATGTTCTTGATGCCGCTGTCGCCGGTCGTCTCGTCGGGCATCAGCCGCCCGGTGACGGTGATCTCGCCCTTCGCGGGCGCCGGGATCTTCGGGAACGCGGTCTGTGAGCCGTTGGAGTCGATCCAGCCCCGGTTGACGAGGAGCACCCGGCCGTCGTCCAGGTCGAAGGGGGTCAGGACGTGGTAACCGACCTCGCCGGCGGCGTTGGTGCGGCGCCGCACGACGACCTCGTGCGCGGTGTCGAAGGTGCCCTTCGCGGTCACCCGGCGGTACAGGTCCGCGTGCTCGACGTGCTGCCCCGGCGCGGTGACCGACTCGGCGGGCACCGGCGTGGCCGTCAGCGACTGCGAGATGACCTTGTTCAGCGCGACCTTGTGCTCATGGCGGTGCAGCTGCCAGAAGCCCAGCTTGATCATCGTGGGGATGAGCAGGAGGGCCACGAGGGTGAGAATCACCCACTGCCGGGACAACAGGAAGCGGTACACCCCACGACCGTACAACTCGGTCGTGGGGCGTATTCAGGGGGGTGCGCGTCGACACGACGGGAACGTGTGCTCCCGGACCGTTCCGCTCGGCTCTCAGACCTTGTCGATGATGCCCACCTTGCCCTCCGCGCGGGCGCAGTGCGCGCCGCAGAACCAGTGACCCTCGACCTCGACGCCCTGGCCGATGATCTGCACGCGACAGTGCTCGCAGATGGGGGCCATCCGGTGGATCGCGCAGGAGAAACAGTCGAAGACGTGCACCGCGCCCTGCGCGTGCACCTCGAAGGTCATGCCGTAGTCGTTGCCGCACACTTCGCATCTCGCCATGCGCCACAGGGTGAGGTGCCGACGCGGCGCGGGCGAGCGGGCGCCGGGCGAGTCGCCCGGCAATCACCCGTACGTCCGTCAGCGACCCCGGCCCCTCTTCAGCCCTCCGTGGTCACTTCTCGGAGGCCGGCGCCACGTCCCGCAGCAGCTGGCCGAACGCCGCCTCGTCGATCACCGGTGTCCCGAACTGTTTGGCCTTGACCACCTTGGACGTACTGGAGTCCGGATCGTTGGTGACGAGCAGGCTGGTCAGCCGGGACAGACTCGTCGCGACATGCAGGCCGGCCTCGACGGCACGGTCCTCCAGCAGCTCGCGGTCGACGGACGTGTCCCCGGAGAACGCGACCCGCATACCCTGCTTGAGTGGTTTGTCCGTTTCGTAGCGACCCGGGTTGGGATAGGGGCATGCGGGGCGTTTGCGTGAAGGCCGCCAACTCCCGGACGGGTAGCCACCGGACGGGTAGCCGCCGGACGCGTGACCACCGGAACCGGGCTGCCGTCCGATCCGCGGTGCCGCGGGGCTCTCGGACCACTCCTTGAGCGGCCGGCACTCCAGGAGCGGCAGCCGGATGCCGTCCCGCGCGGCGGCCCGCAGGCTCGGCCGGAACGCCTCGGCCAGCACGCGCGCGTCGTCCAGCGCGTGGTGCGCCCGCTGCTGTACGACACCGAAGTGCGCGGCCAGCGACTCCAGCTTGTGGTTGGGCAGCGGCAGGCCCAGCTCCTTGGAGAGCGCGATGGTGCACAGCCGCTGACGCACCGGCGCCTCACGCTCCGCGCGCGCGTACTCCCGCGCGATCATCGACCAGTCGAAGACCGCGTTGTGCGCCACGAGCACCCGGTCGGCGAGCCGGTCGGAGAACTCCTCGGCGATGTCCTGGAAGAGCGGGGCGCCTTCGAGCACCTCGGTCGTCAGACCGTGGATCCAGACCGGGCCCGGGTCCCGCTCCGGGTTGACCATCGTGTACCAGTGGTCCTCGACCTCGCCGCGCGCGTCCAGCCGGTAGACGGCGGCCGAGATTATCCGGTCGTCGCGGGCAAGGCCGGTGGTCTCCACGTCGACGACCGCGTACCCCTGCGGATACGCGGCCGGCCAGGGGACTGGTGACGCTGCGGTCGTCAGGTCTTCGAGCATGGTCACTGAGGATACGGGCCCTGACTGACAGTCCGGCGCCCACCTTCCCGGATCCGACGGACGGTCCGGCCCCCGGAGTTGACGCCGTCAGCGGGGGACAGGGGTGCCTTTTGTGGCGCGGGTCACCGGTTGGTCCGGCCCGGCGGGTGCCCCCGGACGCATGGCTGACGCATGGCTATGGACCTTTCGACGGTGTCCTGCAAGCGTGCTCCGCGCCCCAGCAGGTAGCGCCTACGAAGGGCGGTACGGACATGGCACGAGTGAGGTACGGCGCACGGACCGAGGCGGAGATGGCCGCCGCGCGCACCGCGAGCGCCAAGCTCCCCGACATCTGGTCCACCGGTGTGGTGGCCGTCTGGGAGAGCGATCCGGACGCGGTCGCGGCGGTCCTGCCACCCCCGCTCAAACCCACCGGGCGTCCCCTGGTCCGGGTGAACATCAGCAAGGTGGACCTGCCGGGATATCCGCTCGGCGCGGGCTCGTTCGCCGTCGCCGCGGCGCACGACGGCGTCGAGGGCTGGTACCCGCTGGTCATGCCGATGACCCACGAGCGGGCGCTCATCGGCGGCCGCGAGGTCTTCGGGGAGCCCAAGAAGCTCGGCGAGGTCACCGTGGAACGCGACGGCCTCGTCGTACGGGCGGCGCTCGCCCGGCACGGCATCGCGTTCGTCGAGGTGCGCGGCGCGGTGAGCGGTGACCTGCCGCTGCCCGAGCCCGCCCGGAAGACCGACTTCTACTTCAAGTTCCTTCCCGCGGTGGACGGTTCGGGCTTCGACGTCCACCCCGTGCTCGTGCACTGCGTGCGCAACGAGAAGGTGCGCAGGCTGGAGCGCGTCACCGGGGACGTCGTGCTGCGCGAGTCGATGTACGACCCGGTCGCCGACCTCCCCGTACGCGAACTGGTCGAGATCACCCTCGGCGAGAAGACCACCGACCAGACGGGCCGGGTGGTCGAACGCGTCAGCGCCCAGGCCCTGTTGCCGTACATCCATCAGCGCTACGACGATCCGCGGCAGATCCTCGACGGGCCGCCGGAAGGGAGCGCCTGATGGATCTCCGGGCGGGGCAGGTCGCCGTCGTCACCGGCGCGGCGAGCGGTATCGGGCTCGCGATGGCGCGCCGGTTCGCGGCGGACGGTCTGAAGGTGGTCCTCGCGGACGTCGAGGAGGGCGCCCTGGAGAAGGCCGCCGCCACGCTGCGGGAGGACGGGGCACAGGTGCACGCGCGCGTGGTGGACGTCTCGGAGCGCGAACAACTCGACGCGCTCGCCGCCGAGACGTACGAGAAGTACGGCGCCGTGCATGTCCTGTGCAACAACGCGGGGGTCGGCTCCGGCGCCGAGGGCCGCATGTGGGAGCACGATCCGAACGACTGGAAGTGGGCCTTCGCCGTCAACGTCTGGGGTGTCTTCCACGGCGTCCAGGCCTTCGTGCCGCGGATGATCGCCGCGGGAGAGCCGGGCCACGTCGTCAACACCTCGTCCGGCGACGGCGGGATCGCCCCGCTGCCGACCGCCTCCGTGTACGCCGTCACCAAGGCGGCCGTGGTGACGATGACCGAGTCCCTGTACGCGCATCTCAAGGCGGAGCACGCGCGCGTGGGGGCGTCGGTGCTCTTCCCCGGGCCCCACATGCTCCGCACCGGCCTGTGGGAGTCGCACCGCAACCGGCCCGAGCGCTACGCGAAACAGCGCCCGAGGAAGACCCCGTACCGCAGCCTCGACCAGTGGGAGGCCGCGATGAAGGAGGCGGGGCAGGAGGTGCGGTTCACGCCGGTGGAGGAGGTCGCCGACCTGGTGGCGGACGGCATCCGGGAGGGCCGGTTCTGGCTGCTGCCCGCGAGCGAGCACAGCGACCGGCAGATCCGGGCGAGGTCGCAGTCGATGCTCGACCGGGCCGACCCGTCGTACCTAGAGCACTTCATCCTGGACTGAGGAGGCGGGCGATGACCGACCGGGACCCCTATCTGATCATCTCCTCCGACTGCCACGCCGGGCTCCCCACCGAGGAGTACCGGCCCTACCTGGACTCCCGGTTCCACCGGGACTTCGACGAGTTCCTCGCGGGCCAGGGCCGGCGCCGCGAGGAGATGAACCGGCTCGGCATCCGCAACGAGGCGTTCGCGGACCGCTGGTTCCAGGACAACGAGGAGGGCCTGCGCGGCGGTTGGGACACCGCGCAGCGCCTCAAGGAGCTGGACGGCGACGGTGTGGCGGGGGAGGTGGTCTTCCCGGACGCCGACGCCGTGGACAGCCGCACCGCGGCCCCCTTCGGCGTGGGCCTCGGGCTCTCCGGCGACCACGACCCGCAGCTCGGCATGGCGGGCGCGCGGGCCCACAACCGCTGGCTGGCGGAGTTCGTCGGGCAGAACCCCGAACGGCACTGCGGGGTCGCCCTGTTGCCGATCACGGCGGCCCCCGACGCGGTCGTCGCCGAGGTGTACCGTGCCAAGGAGTCGGGACTCGGCGCCCTGATGATCCCCGCCATGTGGGTCGACAAGGAGCCTTACCACGACCGCCGTTACGACCCCGTGTGGGCGGCCGCCGCCGAGTGCGGGATGCCGGTGGTCACGCACTCCGGCGCGGCACCGCGCCACGAGTACGGCGACCACCTGGGGATCTACGTCTCCGAAGTCACCTGGTGGCCCGCGCGCCCCCTGTGGTTCCTGCTCTGGTCGGGCGTCTTCGAACGCCACCCGGGACTGAGGTTCGGGGTGGCCGAGTCGGGCTGCTGGTGGCTGCCGAACCTCCTCTGGTTCATGGACCGCCTCTACCTGGGCGCGCACGGCGGCAAGAAGCTGTCGCCCTTCGCCGAGCTGAAGCGGCCCCCGCACGAGTACCTCGACCGGCAGCTCTTCATCTGCGCGACGAACACCAAGCGCCGCGAACTCGCGCAGCGCTACGAGATCGGCGTCGACAACATCCTCTGGGGCAGCGACTTCCCGCACCCCGAGGGAACCTGGCCCGACACGCGCGCGTGGCTGCGGCGCACCTTCCACGACATCCCGGTCGCGGAGACCCGCCGCATGCTTGGCCTCGCGGCCGCCGAGGTCTTCGGCTTCGACGTCGAGCGGCTGACCCCGCTCGCCCGGCGCATCGGCCCGACCCCGGCCGACCTCGGCCAGAGCGACGACCAGACGGCCGTGGCGGCGTCCTGGGCACGCTCGCGCGAGGTGGGCCGCCACTGGCTGACCGACCACGACTTCCCGGTCCTGGGGACGACGCCGTGAGCGCCCCCACGAACGACCCCGTGACCGACCGCTACACCGTGATCTCGGCGGACTGCCACGCCGGAGCGGACCTCCTGGACTACCGGCCCTACCTGGCGAAGGAACACCACGAGGCGTTCGACGCGTGGGCGGCCACGTACGTCAATCCGTACGAGGACCTGCTCGCCGACACCGCCGACAAGAACTGGAACTCCGCGCGGCGCCTGGCGGAGCTGGAGGAGGACGGCATCGTCGCGGAGGTGGTGTTCCCCAACACCATCCCGCCCTTCTTCCCGTCGGCCGCCCTGATGGCGCCGGCCCCCACCGCCGAGGAGTTCGAACGGCGCTGGGCGGGCCTGCGCGCCCACAACCGCTGGCTCGCGGACTTCTGCGCGGCCGCGCCGGGCCGCCGCGCGGGTGTCTTCCAGATCCTCCTGAACGACGTGGAGGAGGCGGTGAAGGAGATCAGGTGGGCCTCCCGGGCGGGCCTCAGGGGCGGCCTGCTGCTCCCCGGCACCCCACCGGGCTCGGGACTGCCCGAGCTGTACTCGTCGACGTACGACCCGATCTGGGCGGTCTGCGAGGAGCTGGGCGTCCCCGTCAACCACCACGCGGGCTCGGCGTCGCCGCCACTGGGCGAGGAACCGGCGGCCCGCGCGGTCTTCATGGTCGAGACGACCTGGTTCTCCCACCGCGCGCTCTGGCACCTCATCTTCGGCGGCGCCTTCCGCCGCCACCCCGGCCTGAGACTGGTGCTGACCGAGCAGGGCTCGGGCTGGATACCCGGGGTGCTCGACATGCTGGACTACTACCACGGGAGGCTGTCGGCGGCGGCGACGAAGAGGGCGAAGAGGTCGACGGCGGAGTCGAAGTTCGGCGCGGGACTCGCCGAGGCGATGGGCAAGGGCCCCTCGGACGTCTGGCGGGACAACTGCTTCGTCGGCGCGAGCTTCATGCGCCCGCACGAGGTGCCGCTGCGGGCGCGGATCGGCGTCGACAAGATCATGTGGGGCAGTGACTACCCGCACGACGAGGGCACCTACCCCTATTCCCGGGAGGGCCTGCGCTGCGCCTACGCGGGCGTGCCGCGCGAGGAGGTCGCCGCGATGGTCGGCGGGAACGCCGCCCGGGTGTACGGCTTCGACCTCGACGCGCTGGACGCCCTCGCGGCGAAGGTGGGACCGACCGTGGCGGAACTGGCCGAACCGCTGACGCGGCCCCCGGCGGACGCGACGAGTCCGGTGTTCGCGCGGGGAGCGTCAGTACGGGTCTGGTGACGCGCCAGGTGGCATCCTCCCCGTGTGACGGTACCCACGCACGACGAGGCCCACGAAGGCACCCTCGGCTCCCGCCTGAACTGGCTGCGGGCCGCGGTGCTGGGCGCCAACGACGGCATCGTCTCCACCGCCGGCCTCGTCGTCGGCGTGGCCGGCGCCACGGACGACCGCTCCGCGCTGCTCACGGCGGGCCTCGCGGGGCTGCTGGCCGGCTCCATGTCGATGGCGGCGGGCGAGTACGTCTCGGTCTCCACCCAACTGGACTCCGAGAAGGCCGCCCTGGCGCTGGAGCGACGCGAACTGCGCGAACAGCCCGATGCCGAACTCGAGGAGCTGACCGAACTCCTGGAGCAGCGCGGCCTGACCCGCGACGTGGCCCGCGAGGCGGCCGAGCAGCTCACGGAACGCGACGCCCTGAAGGCCCACGCGCGCGTGGAGCTCGGCATCGACCCCGACGACCTCACCAACCCCTGGCACGCGGCCTGGGCGAGCTTCCTCTCGTTCACCGTGGGCGCCCTCCTCCCCCTCCTCGCCATCGTCCTGCCACCGGCGGCCTGGCGCCTGGGCGTCACCGTGCTCTCGGTCCTGGCCGCCCTGGTCCTCACCGGCTGGCTGAGCGCCCGCCTGGGCTCGGCGAACCCGGGCCGCGCGGTACTGCGGAACGTGGGCGGGGGTGCGCTGGCGATGGGGGTCACCTATGCGGCGGGGGTGCTGTTGGGGGCGGCCGGGGTGTGACGAGCGCCGAGCGACCGTCTGACGCGCATCGGTCCGGACCTGTCGGCGTTCTTGGCGGAGATCACCAATAAGCAAGCGCGTACCCTCGGTAATACTTGTGGGTAACAACGTCTAGCCGCGGCCGAGCTGCGGTTCTACGGTGCATCCATGCCGAACCTGCCCGATGTCGTGCTGTGGTCGATACCCGCCTTTGTGCTGCTCACCGTGATCGAGGTGGTGAGCGTCAGGATCCATCCGGACGACGATGCCGCGGGGTACGAGGCGAAGGACGCCGCGACGAGCGTCGGCATGGGGCTCGGGAGCCTCGTCTTCGACTTCCTGTGGAAGATCCCGATCGTCGCCATCTATACGGCGATCTACGAACTGACGCCGCTGCGGGTGCCCGTCCTGTGGTGGACCGTTCCGCTCATGCTGCTGGGGCAGGACTTCTTCTACTACTGGTCGCATCGCGGGCACCACGTCATCCGCGTCCTGTGGGCCTGCCACGTGGTCCACCACTCCAGCCGGAAGTTCAACCTCACCACCGCGCTGCGCCAGCCCTGGACGACCTGGACGGTCTGGCCCTTCTACGTGCCGCTGATCGCCCTCGGTGTGCACCCCGCCGCGCTCGCGTTCTGCTCGTCGGCGAACCTCGTCTACCAGTTCTGGATCCACACGGAGCGGATAGACAAGATGCCCCGTTGGTTCGAGTTCGTGCTCAACACGCCCTCCCACCACCGGGTCCACCACGCCTCCCAGGGCGGCTATCTGGACCGCAACTTCGGCGGGATCCTCATCGTCTGGGACCGGCTCTTCGGGTCCTTCGTCGCCGAGACCGAGCGGCCCGTCTACGGGCTCACCAAGAACATCGCCACGTACAACCCCCTGCGCGTCGCCACCCACGAGTACGCCGCCATCGCCAGGGACCTGAAGGCGGCGACCGGTTGGCGCGAGCGGGCGGGGCGGGTCTTTCGCGGGCCCGGCTGGCAGCCGACGCCGAAGTCCGCGGGGCACCAGCCGGTCACGGAGCCCGTCGCGTGAGCCCACGGCACGCGCGCGTGCTGCTCGTCTCCTTCGGCGTGGCCGCTGCCGTGGACCTCGTTTCCCTGGCCGTCGGGTTCACCCCGGGGCACCTGGTCGCCAAGCCGCTTCTGATGCCCCTGCTCGCCGCCCACGCGGTGGTACGCGGCGGACCGCGGCTCCTGGTGGCCGCCCTGCTCTGCGGGTGGGGCGGCGACGTACTGCTGCTGTCCGACGCCGCCCCGGCCTTCCTCGTGGGGATGGCCTCCTTCGCGGCCGGTCACGTGTGCTATCTCCTGCTCTTCAGAGGGCCGGATGCGCCGCATCGCCCTCCACACGTGCGTGGGCCGTCGGCCCGGCTCGGTGGCGCGTACGTCCTCGCCCTCGTCGTCACCGTCACCCTCCTGTGGCCCGATCTGCCCGCCGGCCTCCGTATCCCCGTCGCGGGGTACAGCCTGCTGCTGACCGCGATGGCGGCGGCAAGCACCCGGCTCGGGCCCGTCGCGGGCGCGGGCGGGGCGCTCTTCCTGCTGTCCGACACCCTCATCGCCACCGGCGTCGCCGACTGGCCGCAGCTCCCGAGGCCAGCCTTCTGGATCATGCTGACCTATGCCGCCGCCCAGTTCCTGCTGGTCAGCGGAGTGCAGGGCACCCTCGGCGCGCATACCGCGGCGGGGGCGGCGTACGGTGAGATGCGCTCAACCACCCCCTGAGCGCATCTCACCCAGCCGATCGGCCGAGAAGGATCCTCGTCATGCGCGCCACCACCATCCACGCCCCGTACGACATGCGCGTGGAGGACGTCCCCGAACCCCTGGTGCAACTGCCCACCGACGCGGTCGTGCGGGTGCTGCGGTCCTGCATCTGCGGCAGCGACCTGTGGGCCTACCGGGGCGAGGCGGCGCGGCAGGCGGGGCAGCGGATCGGGCACGAGTTCCTCGGCATCGTCGAGGAGACCGGCTCCGAGGTGACCGGCGTCCGCCGCGGCGACCTGGTCGTCGCGCCCTTCATGTGGTCGGACGGCGTCTGCGACTACTGCCGCGAGGGCCTCACCACCTCCTGCGAGCACGGCGGCTTCTGGGGCGCGGTCGGCTACGACGGCGGTCAGGGCGAGGCCGTGCGCGTCCCCTTCGCCGACGGCACCCTCGTACAGCTGCCCAAGGAGGCGACCTCCGACGACCACCTGCTGTCGGCCCTGCTGACGCTCTCCGACGTCATGGGCACCGGTCACCACGCGGCCCTCGGCGCGGGAGCCCGCAAGGGTGCCACCGTCGCGGTCGTGGGGGACGGCGCCGTCGGGCTGTGCGCCGTGCTGGCCGCCAAGCGGCTCGGCGCCGAGCGGATCATCGCACTCGGACGCCACCAGGCGCGTACGGACATCGCGCGCGCCTTCGGTGCCACGGACGTCGTCGCCGAACGCGGCGAGGCGGCCGTCGAGGCCGTCCGCGAGCTGAC
The DNA here is from genome assembly GCA_001550305.1 of Streptomyces diastatochromogenes. GTDB lineage: Bacteria > Actinomycetota > Actinomycetes > Streptomycetales > Streptomycetaceae > Streptomyces > Streptomyces mirabilis_D. The sequence goes on along the minus strand of LRTP01000349.1, from coordinate 666 downwards.
CCGCGGCCAGGGCGCGCACGCCGTCGTGGAGGCGGTCGGTACCGAGCAGTCCATGCGGACGGCCGTGAACATCACCCGCGACGGCGGCGCCATCGGCTTCGTCGGCGTGCCGCACGGCAGCGGCACGGGCCTCGACCTGGGGGTGATGTTCGACCGGAACGTCGCGCTGCGCGGCGGTGTGGCGCCGGTGCGGGCGTACATCCCGGAGCTGCTGCCCGACATCCTGGACGGCACCATCGACCCGTCGCCCGTCTTCGACATGACCGTCGGTCTGGAAGGCGTGCCCGACGGCTACAAGGCGATGGACGAGCGCACCGCCCTCAAGGTGCTCGTCACCAACGGCTCATGACCACCTGATCGGCAGCGGAAGCGCCGTCAGCAGCCCCGACACCGCCACGACCAGGCCCAGTGCCACCACCTCCGCGCGAGCGGGCACACAGGCGCTGAGCCGGTCGGCGGCCCGGCGCAGCCGCAGCCGCGCGAGCAGCGCCAGCACGGCGACGGCGGCCACCAGCACCAGCTTGGCGAGCAGGGTGCGCCCGTACGACGTCGCCGTCAGCTGGTCCAGGACCGTGCCGGGCGGCATCCGGCGCAGTGCGCTCCAGGCGCCCGTCGCGGTGAGCGCCGCGAACAGGACGGCGGCCACGCGCGCGTAGAGGCCCAGAA
>LRTP01000348.1 GCA_001550305.1 Streptomyces diastatochromogenes | reverse complement strand
CCGCCCCCTCCGGCCTGGCAGCCGCGGGCATCGAGCCGGCCCTCCTGCCCCCGGCGCCGCAGTTGGCGGTGGCGCGCGAGCCGGAACCGACGGCACCCGTCGTACAGAGCAACGCGGCGCCCGTCCGGGAACAGCTTCCCGCCGCCGAGGCGAACGGGCCCTTCGAGCAGCCGGAGGACTACGCCGAGCCGCAGAGTCAGTGGCTTCAGGCGCGGGACCCCCAGTCCGTCGCGTATCAGGGCGGCTACGACCCGACGTACGACCCGGATGTCGCGTACCGGCAGTGGTACGAGGAGCAGCAGCAGGCCGAGCAGTTCGAGGAGCAGCAGCAGTTCCGGGCTCGGCAGCAGTTCGAAGAACAGCGGCGGTTCGAGCAGCAGACGTTCCCGCAGCAGCGGTACGAGGAGCAGCTCGCCCCCGCCCCGGAGCCCTCTCCGGAGGACACCGGCACCTTCCCGATCCCGTCCGGCCCGGGCCGTACCCGTGAGCTGGGTGCGGGCGGCGGCTCGGAGCCGACCGAGGAGGACTACTACCTGGTCTTCAAGAAGTCGATAGACGGCAGCTATCCGACCTCGGGCCAGTTCAGGGGCGACGTGGAGGCGACGTACGGCACCACGCTCCCGCAGCGCGAGGCCGACCGCATGGTCAACCGCTTCACCAACCGCCACACGGCGGAACTCCAGGAAGACCACATCGCGTAGGCACGTCAGCGTGCACAAACACGTCAGCGTGCACAAGAAGGGGGCGCCCGGTGATCACCGGGCGCCCCCTTCCTCGTACAGCCGAAGGCCCTACGCGCCGAGCAGCTTGCGCACCCGGTCCTGTCCGACGGCGAGCAGCAGCGTGGGCAGGCGCGGACCGGTGTCACGCCCGACCAGCAGGTGGTACAGCAGCGCGAAGAACGTGCGCTGGGCAACCTTGATCTCCGACGGGAGCTCCTTGGCGGTGGCGTCGGCGGGGAAGCCGGCCTGGACCTTGGGGACGCCGTAGACGAGGTGGGTGAGGCCGTCCAGGGACCAGTTCTGCTCGAGCCCGTCCAGGAGCAGCCGCAGCGACTCGCGGCCCTGGTCGTCGAGCGACTTGAGCAGGTCGACGTCGGGCTCGTCGCGCACGACGGTGCGCTCCTCGGCCGGTACCTGGGTGTTGATCCAGGTCTCGGCCTTGTCGAGCCGGGGCCGGGCCTCGTCCAGGGAGGCGAGCGGGTTCTCGGGGTCGAGCTCGCTCAGGATCCGCAGGGTCTGGTCCTCGGCGCCGGCGGTGATGTCGGCGACGGAGGCGAGGGTGCGGTACGGCATCGGGCGGGGGGTCCTGGGCAGCTCTCCGGCGGCGGTGCCGACCGCGCGCGCGTACGCGGCGGCGTCGGCGGGGAGGACCGAGCCGTCGGCGACCTTGCCCGCGAGCTTGTCCCACTCGTCGTACAGCCGCTGGATCTCCTGGTCGAAGGCGATCTTGAACGACTGGTTGGGCCGACGGCGGGCGTACAGCCAGCGCAGCAGCTGCGGCTCCATGATCTGGAGTGCGTCGGCGGGGGTGGGCACCCCGCCCTTGCTGCTGGACATCTTGGCCATGCCGGAGATGCCGACGAAGGCGTACATGGGCCCGATCGGCTGCTTGCCGCCGAAGATGCCCACGATCTGGCCGCCCACCTGGAAGGAGGACCCCGGGGAGGAGTGGTCGACCCCGCTCGGCTCGAAGATGACGCCTTCGTAGGCCCAGCGCATGGGCCAGTCGACCTTCCAGACCAGCTTGCCGCGGTTGAACTCGCTCAGCCGGACGGTCTCGGAGAAGCCGCAGGCGGAGCAGGTGTAGGCCAGCTCGGTGGTCTCGTCGTCGTACGAGGTGACGGTGGTGAGGTCCTTCTCGCACTGGCCGCAGTAGGGCTTGTACGGGTAGTACCCGGCGGCCGAGCTGCCGTCGTCCTCGGCGGCGGCGCCGGAGCCTTCGGCGGCTTCGAGCTCGGCCTCGTCGACCGGCTTCTGGCCCTGCTGCTTCTTCGCGGGGCCCTTCTTCGTCCGGTACTGGTCGAGGATCGCGTCGATGTCACCGCGGTGCTTCATCGCGAACAGCACCTGGTCGCGGTAGACACCGGAGGTGTACTGCTCGGTCTGGCTGATCCCGTCGTACTCGACGCCGAGCTCGGCCAGCGCCTCGACCATGACGGCCTTGAAGTGCTCGGCCCAGTTCGGGTGCTCCGAGCCCTTGGGGGCCGGGACGGAGGTCAGCGGCTTGCCGATGTGCTCGGCCCAGGAGTCGTCGATGCCGGGGATGCCGACCGGGACCTTGCGGTAGCGGTCGTAGTCGTCCCAGGAGAGCAGGTGGCGCACGGTGTGTCCGCGGCGGCGGATCTCGTCGGCGACCAGGTGCGGGGTCATGACCTCGCGGAGGTTGCCCAGGTGGATCGGGCCTGAGGGGGAGAGGCCGGACGCGACGACCACAGGTTTGCCCGGGGCCCGACGCTCCGATTCCTCGATGACCTCGTCCGCGAAACGGGAGACCCAGTCGGTGGTCTCGGTGCTCTGAGCCACGATCGGCACGTCCTTCTTTCTCATACGCCAGTACGGCTGACGCCACCATTCTCCCAGCTCGGGCGTGAACCGCGAAAACGGCTTTTCACCGCATGGGATACTGGCTTTCCTGTACTCAGAAACTCCCGGAACCCGAGCAGAACGGCAGCCACTCCATGGCCTCGGTCACGTCCCTCACCGCCTCCGTCCACCAGCGCCTCGCGGACGCCCTCTCGGCAGCCCTGCCGGAGGCCGGTTCCGCGGACCCGCTGCTGCGACGAAGCGACCGGGCCGACTTCCAGGCCAACGGGATCCTGGCCCTCGCGAAGAAGGCGAAGGCGAACCCGAGAGAGCTGGCGACGCAGGTCGTGGCGCGGGTCGAGTCGGGTGACGTGATCAAGGACATCGAGGTCTCCGGGCCCGGCTTCCTGAACATCACGATCACCGACAGGGCCATCACCGAGAACCTGGCCGCGCGGTACGAGGACGGCGAGCGCCTCGGTGTGCCGCCGGCCGAGAACCCGGGCACCACGGTCATCGACTACGCGCAGCCGAACGTGGCGAAGGAGATGCACGTCGGTCACCTGCGTTCGGCGGTCATCGGCGACGCGGTGGTCCAGATCCTGGAGTTCACCGGCGAGAGCGTGGTCCGGCGCCATCACATCGGCGACTGGGGCACCCAGTTCGGCATGCTCATCCAGTACCTGATCGAGCACCCGCACGAGCTGGACCACAAGGGCGAGGCGGAGGTCTCCGGCGAGGAGGCCATGTCGAACCTGAACCGGCTCTACAAGGCGGCGCGGACGCTCTTCGACTCCGACGAGGAGTTCAAGACGCGGGCGCGGCGCCGGGTGGTCGACCTCCAGGCGGGCGAGCCGGAGACCCTCGCCATGTGGCAGAAGTTCGTGGACGAGTCGAAGATCTACTTCTACTCGGTCTTCGACAAGCTGGACATGGAGATCCGGGACCCGGACGTGGTCGGCGAGTCGGGCTACAACGACATGCTGGACGAGACCTGCCGCCTCCTGGAGGAGTCGGGGGTGGCGGTCCGCTCCGACGGCGCGCTCTGTGTGTTCTTCGACGATGTGAAGGGCCCGGACGGCAACCCGGTCCCGCTGATCGTGAAGAAGTCGGACGGCGGCTACGGCTACGCGGCGACCGACCTCTCGGCGATCAGGGACCGTGTCTTCAACCTCAAGGCGAACACCCTCGTCTACGTGGTCGACGCCCGTCAGTCCCTGCACTTCAAGATGGTCTTCGAGACCGCGCGCAGGGCGGGCTGGCTGGGCGACGACGTGCAGGCGCAGCAGCTGGCCTTCGGCACGGTGCTGGGCAAGGACGGCAAGCCGTTCAAGACGCGTGAGGGCGAGACGGTCCGGCTGGTGGATCTCCTGGACGAGGCGATCGACCGTGCCACCGCCGTCGTGCGGGAGAAGGCCGAGAAGGTGGGCCTGAGCGAGCAGGAGATCGAGGAGAACGGCCGGTACGTCGGCATCGGCGCCGTGAAGTACGCGGACCTCTCCACCTCCGCCGTCCGGGACTACAAGTTCGACCTGGACCAGATGGTCTCGCTGAACGGCGACACGTCCGTGTACCTCCAGTACGCGTACGCCCGTATCCGGTCGATCTTCGGAAAGGCCGGCGACCGTACGCCGCTGGCCCACCCGGAGCTCGAACTGGCCCCGGCGGAGCGGGCGTTGGGTCTGCACCTGGACCGGTTCGGGGAGACGCTGGACGAGGCCGCCGGCGAGTACGCCCCGCACAAGCTGGCGGCGTACCTGTACCAACTGGCGTCGCTCTACACGACGTTCTACGACCAGTGCCCGGTCATCAAGCCGGCTCCCGCACAGGAGGTCGCGGAGAACCGCCTCTTCCTGTGCGACCTCACCGCCCGCACGCTCCACCAGGGCATGGCTCTGCTGGGCATCAGGACGCCCGAGCGTCTCTGATCTCCCGTAGGGCGCCGAGCCCTGCGTATCCGACCCCGTAGTACCTGATCCCGTAGTACCTGATCCCGTAGGCCGCTGACGTGCCTGCGGGATCAGGCGTTTCCGCACCCGGACGCGCGTACGCACGATCACCCGAGCGGGTACCGCTGTCTGCTCGGGACTGTTACTCACTTTCGGGTGACGGCGGGGGGCGCGGACGGGTGGCGCGACATGGCGAAGAAGTGGCGCAGGCCAGTACTGATGCGGCCACACCCCCCGAAGGGGCGTCAACCCGACACAGCTTCACAAAACGTGCGCACTACATGCGACTATCACGACAATGTCGTTGATCGGAAACGCCCTCCGATTCCGGGACGTAGCGGAGCACTTCAGTCGGCAAGCTATGCGGTGTCCGGCCAGCAGGCCGGGTGCACGAACAGCGGGCCGCCGGCACGATCCTGTCGCCATGGCCCGCCAGTACCCCAAGGGGGCACCCATGACCGCTTCGCAGACCTTCACGGCCCGTCGCCTGGCCGCCGCCGCTCTGTCCGCCGCCGCGCTGGTGGGGGCAGCCGCCCTGCCGGCGGCGGCCAACGGAGCCGAGCCGCGCGGTCCGCAGGTGGAGATCAGCAAGGTCCAGTACGACGCCCCGGGACACGGCTCCAGGTCCAACCGCTCGCTGAACGAGGAGTGGGTACAGATCACCAACAGCGGGCGCGAGAGCGTGAACCTGGACGACTGGACGCTGTCCAACCGTCAGGGCCGCGTCTACACGTTCCACCACCTGCGCCTGAACGGTCACTCCACCGTACGCGTCCACACCGGCGTCGGCCGTGACACCTACCGCGACGTCTACCAGGACCGCCGCAACTTCGTCTGGGACGACCGCAGGGACACCGCCACGCTCCGCAACGACCACCGTCGCGTGGTCGACACCATCTCCTGGGACGCCAGGCACCACGGCGACGACGGCCGCGGTCACGACGACGGTCGCGGTCACGACGGTCGCGGCCACGGCGACGACCACGGCCGCGGTCCGGGCCACGGCCACCGCTGACCCCTGGCGGGTCGAGCCCGGCGTACGGACCGCGCCTCCCTCGACCCGCGCCTGACCCTCTTCGCGCGGCGTGCCACGAACCACCTGTGGCACGCCGCGCACGTGTGCCCGGCCGTCCAGGACCTCGTGGGCGGACCCCGAGGCGCGTTGTCAGTGGCGGGCCCTAAAGTCACCGGCATGGCGACACTTCCGAACCCGCTGCCCTCGCTGGCGGCAGATCCGAGCGGGCGCGCGCTCGGCCTCGAACTCCCGCCCGGGAAACTGATCGACGCTGGGGATACCTCCCACGCCCTTAAGGCAGTGGGGGAGCATGAGGGCCCCTGGCACGAGCCGTTGCTGTGGCACGCCGAGGCGCCGGCCGCACCCGGAGACTGGGCCACGCTGGGTTCCGCCCCGCGCATGGCCGGCCTGCTCCCCCTCCTCATAGACGTCGGCGGCGGCCAGGGCGGCCCGGAGGAATGGGAGTTGATGCCCGAGGAGACGTCGTATCCGGGGGATCACGACGCCGACGAGGTACTGGCGGGGTACTGGGAGGAGTACGCGGAGGACGAGCTCGAAGCCGACGCGGACTACCCCGGCAAGGAAGCGGTCACCGAACTCTTCGGTGAGGCGAAGGAGTTCGCCGAGACGATCGCGCCGTACGGCGTGCAATGGCCCGGCCTGGCACCGGCCACCGCGCCCGAGGCGGACGCGGACGACCGGGCCACCGAGGTCGCCGACTCCCTCGCGGGCGGCGGCTCCTGGCTGAAGGAGCCGCGCCTCGCCCTGGTCCCGGCGCGCCGCAGCGCGGACATCCCGGCGGCGATCGGCTGGTCCGGTCCGGTGAACTACGAGGGCGACGTGGCCCGCCTGTGCGCGGTCCTGCGCTCCTGGGAGGACCGCTTCGGCATACGGGTCGTGGCCCTCACCTTCGACCAGCTGGTCCTGTCGGTGGCGGCCCCGCCCACGACGGCGGCCGAGGCCGAGGCGGTGGCCGCCGAGCACTTCGCCTTCTGCCCGGACAACATCACGCAGGGCGAGAGCGAGACGCTGCGCGCGTACGCGGCGGACGAGGTGCTCGGCAGGCGGGTGTGGTCCTTCTGGTGGGACTGACCCGCTCCCTGTCCACCGAAGCGAGTCCTTCAGGGGCGCGGGGAACTGCGCGCCCGGCCCCCACCCGCCCGCGGGCGGCGAACGCACCCGGGGGCCGGGGGCGGAGCCCCCGGGATGGGACGGATAGGGGCGGCGGGGGCGGGAGTCAGGGCTTGACGCCCGTCACCCCGTACACATTGATGTCCGCGTCCGTGACGTCGTTGATGTCGCGATAGCGGATCTTCTCGATGTCGTCGAGGCCGGCGAAGTACGCGGGATCCACCTTCTCGGGCACCGGAGCCGCACCGTCGGGCCGCCAGCGGTGCACGGGCACGACACCCGGCTCCTCCACCTCGAGCCCGTTATCCGTGAAGAACCGCTCGACCTCGGCCCTGGACCGCAGCACGAACGTGAACCCCCGCTCGGTGAACGTCCGCTGAACCGCCCGAATGTTCTCCGCGTTGAGATCCTCGGTGAGGTGGCTGAGCACGAGCCTGCTGCCCGAAGGCAACGCCCCCACCAGCTCGCGCACGATCGGATAGGCCGCCTCGTCCTCGATGAAGTGCAGGATCGCCACCAGCACGAGCGCGATCGGCTGCTCGAAGTCGAGGGTCTTCGCGGCCTCTTCGAGTATCCGCGCGGGCTCCTCGAGGTCCGCGTCGATGTAGTCCGTCTGTCCCTCGGGCCCGCTGGTGAGCAACGCACGCGCGTGAGCGAGCACCACGGGGTCGTTGTCGACGTACACGACCCGCGACTCAGGCGTGATCCGCTGCGCGATCTGGTGGACGTTCTCCTGCGTCGGCAACCCGGTACCGATGTCCAGGAACTGGCGGACACCCGCTTCCTGGGTCAGCGTGGTGACCGCCCTTCGCAGGAAGTCCCGGTTGTGCCGGACGTCGAGGTACCCGCGCGGATTGGCCACGATGGCCGCGGCGGCCGCGGACCGGTCGACCGGGTAGTTGTCCTTGCCCCCGAGGAAGACGTCGTAGACGCGCGCCGGGTGCGCCTTGGTGGTGTCGATCCTCCTTCTCAGCTCGGCGGGGTCCTGGCTGAGAGCATCACCGGCCATAAAGCCTCTCCCTGGAGAGTCGCGTCATTCAACGGGCAACAACGTAACTCCTAGGGGGACTTGATAGTGCCCGTCTCCCGGCTAACCTGTCGCGGCCGTCTTCCACTCGCTGCCGCCCAGCGGATAGTCGTACGCGGGCCGCCCCACATTCCCGCTCGTCCGGAACGGCTTCCCGTTGTCGTCGACACGCACCGTGCCGCTGCGCGCTCCGCTGGACCAGTCGAGCTCCAGGTACCAGCTCACGTCGTGCGCCCGCGCGTCCGCGAAGACATAGAAGACCTCGGGATCGGACTCGCTGACCTTGTAGGGGAAGTCCCGCTGCCCGGCCTTGGGCGTGGTCACGGGCCGCCCCGCGTCGAGATCCACGGCGAACGACTTCGTCTGCACGCCGCCGCCGCAGCCGACGCCCATCGCGTAGTCGTTCCAGGCGAGCGGCGCGTCCTTCCCCACCACCCGCACGTGCAGCCCCTCCAGGACCACGGTGGCCTTCCCGGTGCCCTGCACGGTCAGCGCGAGCATCTGCTCCTGACCGGCGACCGCGCCGAGCGCCGTGACCCACCCGCGCGCGTCCGACTCGTTCGGCGGCGGGGGCACCCGCTCGGCGTCCCTGTTCACCAGGTAGTGCTGGCTGCACGGGTCGTCCCACTTGTACGGGTTGGCGGCCACGAGGGGCGCGGTGGCGCCGTCGGCGACGTCCTGGCCCGTACCGCCCGCCGAATCCGCCGTCGAGACGGACGTCTCGGGCCCACCACCGTGCGAGGCGGAGACGGAGGCGCTGACCGAGGCGGAGGGCTCCCGGTGCGTGCCGTCGGCCGACGCCGTCCCCCGCGAACTCTCCCGGGGACCGGACGACGCGGCGGCCCCCACGACCTCCCGCCCCCCGCTCCCGTCACCCTTGCCGTCCGGCACGAACCGCACCGCGAGCGCGGCGGACGCGAGCACCGCGACGACGGCGACCGAGGCGAGGAGGACCGTACGCCGTCGCCGCCCCCCGCTCGAAGCCTCACCCGAGGGACCGCCGACCACCTCCGAAGCCACACCCGGCTCCCCCGAGGAGCCCTCCGCCCCCACCGGCGTCACGGACTCCGCATCCGTCACAACCGCCACATTCGTCACGGACTCCGCATCCGTCACAGGCGCCGCGGGCACCCCCTTCTGTCCCCGCAGTACATCCGCCCGCACCCACCGCCGATGCAGTTCCACCAGTTCCTCGGGGGTCGCCCCGCACACACGCGCGAGCCGCTCCACGGGTGCGTAGTCCGTCGGTACGGCGTCCCCGTTGACGTACCGATGCAGCGTGGACGTACTCACGTGCAGCCGCTTCGCGAGCACCCCGTAACTGAGTCCGGACCGTTCCTTCAGCTCCCGCAGCAGCCCCGCGAACTCGTCCCCGTCCACCGTTCCTCCACCCCCCGCGTCCCGGTCCGCGTTCCAGGGGGACGGTATTCCCCCTGGTCAGACCCCCTACGAACGTTCCGGCGTCCCGTATCCCCCGGCAACCGTGGCGCCCGGGACGGATCAACCGACAAGCTGTGGTCATCCAAGCACGCCGCTCCCCTCGACCGGTCGAGCGGCTACCGACCAGCCACACCCACAGGGGGATCACCCATGTCCGCACGCACCGCCCGCACCCGTCTCCTCGCCGCCACGACGGTCGCGCTCGCCGCGCTCGCCCTCACGGCGTGCGACAACGGAAAGGGCGTACGTGACGAGGGTCCGTCCGCCGCGTCCCATTCCTCGTCGCAGCCGACCGGGTCCACGGCGACCGGCGGTACGAAGGCGAAGCCGGCGGGTGAGACGGGGGGCTCGACGGCCGCCCCCAAGAGCACCGCCACGCCGGGCACCACCACGGCGGGCACCAGCGGCGGCTCCGGCTCCTCCGGCAAGAACGGCTCGGGCACCACGGCCACGCGGAACCCGGCCTGCAACGGCGCCAACAGCAAGACCACCGCGACCGAGGTCTCCCGCCCCCTCAACCACCTGCTCCTCACCGTCACCAACACCGGTGCGAAGAACTGCGATCTGACCGGCTACCCCATCGCCCGCTTCAGCGAGGCCCAGTCGGTCCCGCCGGTCGCCGAGTCGACCCACCCCCAGGCGGTCGTCACGCTGGCCCCGGGCGAGTCCGGCTACGCGGGTGTCCTGCTCTCGGCCGCCGACGGCAGCGGCGGCAACGGCTACACGGCCAAGACCCTCGTCGTCGGCTTCGCCAAGGGCAGCAGCGCGACCCCGGCGCTCCCGGCGAAGGGCGTGTACGTGGACGACAAACTCACGGTGACGTACTGGCAGCAGAGCCTGGACGACGCGCTGGCCTACTGAGCGGCTGCCGGGCCCTGACGGAGCTTCTGCGCGACCTCGGTGGCCCAGTAGGTGAGGATGTTCTGGGCGCCGGCCCGCCTGATGCCGGTCAGCGTCTCCAGGATCGCCTTGTCGCGGTCGATCCAGCCCTTCTCGGCCGCCGCCTCGATCATCGAGTACTCGCCGGAGATCTGGTAGGCGGCCACGGGCACGTCGACGGCGTCCGCGACCCGCGCCAGGACGTCCAGATACGGTCCCGCCGGCTTCACCATCACCATGTCGGCCCCCTCCTCCAGATCGAGGGCCAACTCCCGCAGGGACTCCCGCACATTGGCGGGGTCCTGCTGGTACGTCTTGCGGTCGCCCTTCAGCGAGGAGGCCACGGCCTCCCGGAAGGGCCCGTAGAAGGCGGAGGAGTACTTCGCGGTGTAGGCGAGGATGGCGACGTCCTCGCGCCCGATCTGGTCCAGGGCGTCCCGGACGACCCCGATCTGCCCGTCCATCATCCCGCTGGGCCCCACCACGTGGGCCCCGGCGTCGGCCTGGACCTGGGCCATCTCGGCGTACCGCTCCAGGGTCGCGTCGTTGTCGACGCGGCCTTCCGCGTCGAGCACTCCGCAGTGCCCGTGGTCGGTGGTCTCGTCGAGACACAGATCGGACATGACGAGCAGTTCGTCGCCGACCTCGGCGCGCACGTCGCGGAGGGCGACCTGCAGGATCCCGTCCGGGTCGGTCCCGGGGGTGCCGACGGCGTCCTTCTTCGCGTCCTCCGGCACGCCGAAGAGCATGATCCCGGAGATCCCGGCCTCCACGGCCTCCAGCGCGGCCTTCTTCAGGCTGTCGCGCGTGTGCTGCACGACGCCGGGCATCGCCGCGATGGGAACCGGCTCGCTCACACCCTCCCGTACGAACGCGGGGAGGATGAAGTCGGCGGGATGCAGCCGGGTCTCGGCGACCATGCGCCGCATGACCGGCGTCGTACGCAGCCGCCGCGGCCGCGTACCGGGGAAGGATCCGTACTTCGTCATGCCCCTACGCTACGCCCGCCCCTCGCCTCCCCTTGCCGACACCGTGCCGGTACCCGATTCGTTCGGCTGACGGCCGGTGGAGCACTGGGATACCGGGGCACTGGGGCACTGGGGCGCAGCCCCGAGCCCCAGGGGCGCGAGGAACTGCGCGACCGGCCCCCACCCACCCGCAGACAGAAAACAGGGGGTATGAGGGGCGAAGCCCCCATACCCCCTGCGCACGCCCATGCCGTACGACTACGTCGTACGACGTCTCCGCGCCCCCGGCCGACGCTCACTCGGCCGAGTAACCGGATCCCCCGCCTCCGCGGCAGCGGCCCGGCGCCGGAGACCGAAGTCCGCCAACGCCTCGGCCAGCTTGTGCACGGACGGCTCCGGAGCCATGACATCGACCCGCAGCCCGTGCTCCTCCGCCGTCTTGGCGGTGGCCGGACCGATACAGGCGATCACCGTCACGTTGTGCGGCTTGCCCGCGATGCCCACGAGATTGCGTACGGTCGAGGACGACGTGAAGAGCACGGCGTCGAAACCGCCCCCCTTGATCGCCTCCCGGGTCTCCGCCGGCGGCGGCGAGGCCCGTACGGTCCGGTAGGCCGTGACGTCGTCGACCTCCCAGCCCAGGTCGATGAGTCCCGCGACCAGCGTCTCGGTGGCGATGTCGGCCCGCGGCAGGAACACCCGGTCGATCGGGTCGAACACCGGGTCGTACGGCGGCCAGTCCTCCAGAAGACCCGCGGCCGACTGCTCACCGCTCGGCACCAGATCCGGCTTCACGCCGAAGGCGACCAGTGCCTTCGTCGTCTGCTCGCCCACCGCCGCGACCTTGATCCCGGCGAAGGCCCGCGCGTCGAGCCCGTACTCCTCGAACTTCTCCCGCACGGCCTTGACCGCGTTCACGGAGGTGAAGGCGATCCACTCGTAGCGGCCCGTCACCAGGCCCTTGACCGCGCGCTCCATCTGCTGCGGCGTCCGCGGCGGCTCGACGGCGATCGTCGGCACCTCGTGCGGCACGGCTCCGTAGGACCGCAGTTGGTCGGAGAGCGACGCCGCCTGCTCCTTCGTCCGCGGGACGAGCACCTTCCAGCCGAACAGCGGCTTGGACTCGAACCACGAGAGCTGCTCACGCTGAGCCGCGGCGGAACGCTCACCGACCACGGCTATCACCGGGCGCCCACCGTCCGGGGACGGCAGCACCTTCGCCTGCTTCAGGGTCTGGGCGATCGTCCCGAGCGTGGCCGACCAGGTCCGCTGACGCGTCGTCGTACCGGCGATCGTCACCGTCATCGGCGTGTCCGGCTTGCGACCGGCCGCGACCAGCTCGCCCGCGGCGGCGGCCACGGAATCCAGCGTCGACGAGACGACGACCGTCCCGTCCGACGCCCCGACCTCGGTCCAGCACCGGTCGGAGGCCGTACGCCCGTCGACGAACCGCACGTCGGCGCCCTGCGCGTCGCGCAGCGGCACACCGGCGTACGCGGGCACGCCCACGGCAGCGGCGACACCCGGCACGACCTCGAACGGCACGCCCGCGGCGGCGCAGGCCAGCATCTCCTCGGCGGCGTACGTGTCGAGCCCGGGGTCACCGGACACCGCACGCACGACCCGCTTGCCGCCCCGCGCGGCCTCCATGACAAGATTGGCAGCGTCCCTCAACGCGGGGTCACCAGCGGTCGTTGACACGGCGTCAACAACCGCTAGTTGAGGCGTGCCTGTGCCCGGATACGTACTGGAAGACGTGCCCAAAGGCGTCCCCCCGTCCGTATTCGTACTCAGTACGGCGACGCCTTGTCTGGCATGGACGCGGACCATGTCGAGTACCTCGTACTCGGCGACGAGAACATCCGCGTTCGCCAGCGCCTCGACGGCGCGCAGTGTCAGTAGTCCCGGATCTCCGGGTCCGGCACCGAGGAAGGTGACGTGCCCGTGTTCGGGACCGGCGGGAAGGGTGGTGGGGCTCAATGTGCTCGCTCCCCCATCAGACCGGCCGCGCCCTTGGCAAGCATCTCGGCGGCGAGTTCACGGCCGAGCGCCATTGCTTGGTCATGTGTCTCGGGCACGGGACCGGTGGTGGACAGCTGCACCAGCGTCGTGCCGTCGGTCGTGCCGACGACGCCGCGCAGGCGCATCTCCTTGACAATCTGCCCGTCGGCCAAAAGGTCGGCGAGAGCACCCACGGGTGCGCTGCAGCCGGCCTCCAGGGCGGCGAGCAGGGACCGCTCGGCGGTCACGGCGGCCCGGGTGAACGGGTCGTCGAGTTCGCCGAGCGCGGCGACGAGATCCGCGTTGTCCGCGGCACACTCGATCGCCAGTGCCCCCTGGCCGGGGGCGGGCAAAACGATGTCGACGGACAGGAAGTCCGTCACGTCCTCGGTCCGCCCGAGGCGGCCCAGGCCTGCGGCGGCGAGCACGACGGCGTCGAGCTCCCCGCTGCGTACGTATCCGATCCGCGTGTCGACGTTCCCACGGATCGGGACCGTCTCGATCGTCATCCCGTGGTTACGGGCGTACGCGTTCAGCTGGGCCATCCGGCGCGGCGAACCGGTGCCGACGCGCGCGCCGTCCGGAAGCTCCTCGAAGCGCAGCCCGTCGCGGGCGACGAGCACGTCGCGCGGGTCCTCGCGCAGCGGCACGGCGGCCAGCGCGAGCTCGTCGGGCTGCCCGGTCGGCAGGTCCTTCAGGGAGTGCACGGCGAAGTCGATCTCGCCGAGCAGCAGCGCCTCGCGCAGCGCGGTCACGAAGACGCCCGTGCCGCCGATCTGGGCGAGGTGCTCACGGGAGGTGTCGCCGTACGTCGTGATCTCCACGAGCTCGACGGGCCTGCCGGTCACCTGGCTCACGGCCTGCGCCACCAGCCCGGACTGGGCCATGGCGAGCTTGCTGCGCCTGGTCCCCAGCCTCAGTGCCGCCTTCTCATCTGGTCGCCCTTGGGGCGCTCCAGCCTGCCCCTGCGGCGCACGTGGCTCACGTGGCTCACTCATGCTCGCCCTCGGTTCTTGGCGTTCTCGTTGTTGTTCTCGGCCCGCGAGACGGAGGCGACCGTCTCGGGGTCCAGGTCGAACAGGGTTCGCAGCGCGTCCGCGTACCCGGCGCCGCCGGGTTCGGCGGCGAGTTGCTTGACCCGTACGGTCGGCGCGTGCAGCAGCTTGTCGACGACGCGCCGCACGGTCTGCGTGATCTCGCCCCGCTCCTTGTCGTCGAGGTCCGGCAGCCGCCCGTCGAGCCGCGCGATCTCGCTGGCGACGAGGTCGGCGGCCATGGTGCGCAGCGCCACGACGGTGGGGGTGATGTGGGCGGCCCGCTGGGCGGCGCTGAAGGCGGCCACCTCGTCGGAAACGATCCTCCGCACCTGGTCCACGTCCGCCGCCATCGGCGCGTCCGCGGACGCCTCGGCCAGCGACTCGATGTCGACGAGCCGCACGCCGAGCAGCCGGTGCACGGCCGCGTCGATGTCACGGGGCATGGCGAGGTCCAGCAGCGCGAGCACGGGCGCGGGCCGGCGAATCCGCCGAGGTCACCCCGCTGCCCTCCCGCAGGTCGGCCCG
>LRTP01000347.1 GCA_001550305.1 Streptomyces diastatochromogenes | reverse complement strand
GACGGCGGCTCCCGCAGCGCGAGCGGGTTGCCCGCAGCCTCGGCCAGCAGCCGCCGTCGTACCGACGGCCCCAGCCCGGGCCATCGGGCGTCCAGCAGTTCGGCTGCCGCCTACGCCGCAAGCGGCCCAATCTCGCGAACAGGAAGCTGGAGTTGGTGGAACAACCAGTCCGCCCCGGTCCGCGTGGCGGCGAGAAGGACGACCGGTTCGTCGCGGATCCTGCGGACGACGAACCTCAGCACGGTCGCGCTGGCACGGTCGATCCACGGCACGCCGTCGGCGATCAACAGCAGCGGACGCTCGACGGAGACCTCACCGAGCATGGCGAGCACGGCCGTCGAGGCGTCCAGCGGGTCCGCCGACGGCCCCGGCGCCAGACCGAAGATCCGGTGGAGGGTGTCGCGAAGGTGGCCGGCGAGCCGGTCGGCGTGATGACCTAGCGGGTAGGGCATCTGGTGCAGCGCCGAGAAGTTCATCTCGACCTCGAACGCCACGGCGGAGGCCCGCAGTACCCGCATCCCGACGTCTGCGGCCTGTACCGCGGCAGCATCCAGCAGTGCCGTCTTTCCCACCCCGGGGCGCCGCGCAACAGGAGACCGGGTCCGCCCCGATCGGGTCTGACGAACAGCGAATCCATCAGATCCATCTCGGCCGACCCCCTCGCCAGGAGAGGCCGCCGCCGTATTGCGCACGGTGCGCACGGATTCGTATGCGCCCTCGTACGCGGGCAATTGACCCAAGAGGGGCACCTGCTCCGCGCGTACGCTGGCGGGCGTCTCCCGTGAGCAGCGGATCAAGGAGTGCCCATGCCCCCTGGAATCAATGGGTTGGACATACGTCTTCCGAACGAGCGGACCGTTCTCGCGCGGATGCGCGGGACCCAGGACCGGATCGCGGACGCGATCACCACCTTCGCCGGAACCATGCTGTTCGTCTACCTCCACGCCGCGTGGTTCACGGTCTGGATAGCCTTCAACGAGGGACTGTTCGGCTACTCCGCGGTCTGGGACCCGTACCCTTTCGGACTGCTCACCATGATCGTCAGCCTTGAGGCGATCTTTCTGTCCACCTTCGTGATGGTGAGTCAGAACCGCCAGGCGATGCGCGAGAAGGTCCGCGCCGACCTGGACTTCGAGACCAATATCCGCTCCGAGGTGTGGTCGGCACACATCGGACATGCCCTCGGAGTCGACCCCCAGCAGGTCGAACAGGCGGTGCAGACCCTCCTCGCGCAGAACCAGGCGAAGTTGAACGGCGTCGAGCAGACACCGTCCGCCCGTGAGCCGATCGACTGAAGCCGCGACGCCGCCCAGCGGTGACGATGAGGCCCGCAGGGTCGTTGCGGCCCAGTCCGAGACGCCCGAGTCTGAGTGCAGGCACTGCATGGGGAGGGTGTGCGATGACGGAGAACAGTGGCGGGGCGGACCCCGAACGGCTGCGGCTGGCGGACGCCGACGCGGGGCGGGCGGCGTGGCGGCGCTGGGGGCCGTATCTGAGCGAGCGGCAGTGGGGCACGGTCCGCGAGGACTACAGCCCCGGCGGTGACGCCTGGTCGTACTTCACCCACGACCAGGCCCGCTCACGGGCCTACCGCTGGGGCGAGGACGGCATCGCGGGCGTCAGCGACGCCAAGCAGCGGCTGTGCTTCGCGCTCGCCCTGTGGAACGGCCGGGATCCGATCCTCAAGGAGCGGATGTTCGGCCTGACCAACGCCGAGGGCAATCACGGGGAGGACGTCAAGGAGTACTACTTCCACCTCGACTCGACGCCCACCCACTCGTACATGAAGTACCTCTACAAGTACCCGCAGGGCGTCTTCCCGTACGACGATCTCGTGACCGTCAACCGGTCCCGCGGGCGGCACGATCCCGAGTACGAACTCCTCGACACCGGCGTCTTCGACGAGGACCGCTACTTCGACGTGTTCGTCGAGTACGCCAAGGCGGGCCCCGAGGACCTGCTGATCGAGATCACCGCGTACAACCGCGGACCCGACGAGGCCACCCTCCATCTGCTGCCGACGCTGTGGTTCCGGCACACGTGGTCGTGGGCGGGCGGCACTGCCGTGCCCGGCCTTCGGCGCACCCCGGGCGCCGTCCGCGCCGTTCACGACGAACTCGGCACGCGGTGGCTGTACTTCACCGGCGAGACGGAGACCCTGTTCACCGAGAACGACACCGACAACGAGCGTGTCTTCGGCAGTCCGAACACCACCCCGTACGTCAAGGACGGCATCGACCGGTACGTCGTCCACGGCGAGACCGGCGCCGTCAACCCGCAGCAGACCGGCACGAAGGCCGCCGTCCACCACGTCCTCACCGTGCCCGCCGACGACAGCGTCACCGTACGGCTGCGCCTGACCGACACCGAACTCGCGGACCCCTGGGCCGAGTTCCAGCAAGTTTTCGACACACGGCGGACCGAGGCCGACATGTTCTTCGAGGGCGTCGTCCCCGACGGTCTGACCGAGGACGAGCGGCGCATGGTGCGGCAGGCGCTCGCCGGAATGCTGTGGAGCAAGCAGTACTACTACCTCGACGTCGAACGCTGGCTCGCCGAGCACGGGGTCGACCCGCTGGCCGCCGACCCTCGCGTGCGCAACAGCTCCTGGTATCACATGGTCAACGACGAGGTCATCTCCATGCCCGACACCTGGGAGTATCCCTGGTTCGCGGCCTGGGACCTCGCCTTCCACGCCATCTCCCTGTCCATGGTCGACATCGGTTTCGCCAAGTCGCAGCTGGAATTGCTGCTGCGGCGCCTGTATCTGCATCCCAACGGCCAGATCCCGGCGTACGAGTGGAACTTCGGTGACGTCAACCCTCCGGTGCACGCCTGGGCCGTCCTCTTCGTCTACGAGCTGGAGAAACACCGCACGGGCCGCGGCGACCGCACCTTCCTGGAGAACGCCTTCCAGAAGCTGATGAAGAACTTCACCTGGTGGCTCAACCGCAAGGACGTCGACGGCAACAACGTCTTCCAGGGCGGCTTCCTCGGTCTCGACAACATCGGCGTCTTCGACCGCAGCGCCCCGCTGCCCACCGGCGGCCACCTCGACCAGGCCGACGGCACCGCGTGGATGGCCCTGTACTGCCAGAACCTCCTGGAGATCGCCATCGAACTGGCTGACGACAACCGGGTCTACGTCGAGCACGCACAGACCCTGTTCGAGCACTTCGCCTGGATCACGGTCGCGATGAACCACATCGGCGACGACAACCAGAGCCTGTGGGACGAGGAGGACGGCTTCTTCTACGACGTCCTGCGTCTGCCCGACGGCGGCGCGACCCGGCTGAAGGTCCGCTCCCTGGTCGGGCTGATCCCGCTCGCCGCGACCAGCGTGATCGGCGGCTGGACGGACCGGCGCTTCCCGGAACTGGTCCAGGGCGCACGGGAGTTCGTGCGCGGGCACCCGGCCGTCGAAGCCCTGGTCTCCTCCCACCACGTCCTCGGGCCGGGCGCGGCGGGGCATCATCTGTTCGCCCTGTTCGACGAGGAGCGGCTGCGGTGCATCCTGTCCCGCATGCTCGACGAGGACGAGTTCCTCGGCCCGCACGGCATCCGCTCACTGTCGCGGTATCACGCCGCGCACCCGTACACCTTCGAGGTGCACGGCGAGCCGTACGGGGTCGGCTATCTGCCCGCCGAGTCGGACTCCGGCATGTTCGGGGGCAACTCCAACTGGCGTGGCCCGGTGTGGTTCCCGGTCAACCTCCTCCTCGTCCGCGCCCTGCTGAACCTGCACGCCTACCACGGAGACGACTTCACCGTGGAGTGCCCGACCGGCTCCGGCCTGCGGATGAACCTCTACGAGGTCGCGCGCGAGATCGCGGACCGGCTCACCGCCACCTTCCTGCGCGATGCCCAGGGCAGCCGCCCGGTGCACGGTGCCCAGCCGAAGTTCGCCAAGGACCCGCACTGGCGCGATCTGATCCTGTTCCACGAGTACTTCCACGGAGACACCGGCGCCGGCCTCGGCGCCTCCCACCAGACCGGCTGGACCGGTCTGGCCGCGGTCACCGCCACCCTGTTCCATCTCGTCGGCGACGGTGACTGGGGCGCCCTGAGGGAGGAACCCCTGTCATGACGGTGATATACGAGATCAACACCCTGGTCTGGCTTCGCGAGTTGGGCAACCGGTACGGACGCCCCGTCGCTCTGGGCAACGTGCCCGGCGAGGTCTGGGACGAGGTCGCACGGCCGGGTGTGGACACCGTATGGCTGATGGGTGTGTGGGAGCGCAGCCCGGCGGGACTCGGCATCGCGCTGCGGGACGACCGCCTGCTCGCCTCCTTCCGCGACGCCCTGCCCGACCTCACCCCGGCTGACATCGCCGGGTCCCCGTACTGCGTACGCGACTACGTCGTCGACGAGAGCCTCGGCGGCCCCGAGGGACTGGCCGCGGCACGGGCCGAACTCGCCGCGCGGGGCGTACGCCTGATCCTGGACTACGTCCCCAATCATGTGGCCCCCGACCATCCTTGGCTCACCGAGCGCCCGGCCCGCCTGGTCCGGGGCACGCCGGACGAACTGGCCCGCGCGCCCGAGGCCTTCCTGGAGGCGGGCGGGCAGGTGTACGCGCGCGGCCGTGACCCGTACTTCCCGCCGTGGCCGGACGTCGTGCAGCTGAACGCCTTCAGCGACGACCTGCGGGCGGCGACGGTGGACACGCTGGCCGCGATCGGCGACCAGGCGGACGGAGTGCGCTGCGACATGGCGATGCTCCTCATGAACGACGTGTTCGCGAAGACATGGGGCGACCGGGCGGGCACCTCACCCGCCGAGGACTTCTGGCCGTACGTCATCCGCAAGGTCCGCGAGCGCCACCCCGATCTCCTCTTCGTCGCGGAGGCGTACTGGGACCTCGAATGGGACCTCCAGCAGCAGGGCTTCGACCACTGCTACGACAAACGGCTCTACGACCGCCTGGTCCACGAGGGCGCCGGTCCCGTCCGCGCCCACCTCGGCGCCGGCCTCGCCTACCAGCGTCGGCTCGTCCGCTTCCTGGAGAACCACGACGAGCCGCGGGCCGCCGCCCTGCCCGACGGACGGGAACGCGCCGCGGCCGTGGCCGTGGCCACCCTGCCCGGCGCGACCCTCTGGCACGAGGGCCAGTTCGAAGGCCGCCGCGTACGCCCGCCCGTGTTCCTCTCTCGTCGGCCCCAGGAACCGGCCGACGCGTCCCTGCACGACTTCTACGACCGCCTGCTGACCGCCACGGCCCCCGTCCGCGAGGGCGACTGGGAGCTGCTGACCTGCACGGGCTGGCCGGACAACGACACCCACCACAATCTGCTCGCCTGGTCCTGGACCGGCGGCCAGGGCCGGTACCTCGTCGTGATCAACTACTCCGACCGGCCCGCCGAAGGGCGGCTTCCACTGCCCTGGACCGACCTTCACGGGCAGTCATGCAAACTGACCGAACTGCTCGCCGGGAACCTCTACGAACGGGAGGGCGACGAACTGGTCGACCCGGGCCTGTTCGTCGCACTCGACGCCTGGCACTGGCACCTGCTCTCCCTCGGCCGGTAGAGGCACCGCAGGACTGTCAGCGGTCCCCTGTGCGCCCGGATCGAGCAGGCCGCACGTCCCGCCACCCTGCTGCTCAGCTCCACCTCGGGCATTCGCACCACCGACATCGCAAGCCCTGCGGCAGCCCGAACGACTCGTCATCGGGCCCCCGTTCAATCCGCCGCACCTCATCCAGCCGGTAGGGGTCGTCCCGGGCGAGAAGACCAGTCAGGAGGTGGTCGAGCGCGCCGTCGCCTTCTACCCGGCGCTCGGCAAGAAGCCGCAGGTCCTACGCAAAGGGGCGCCGGGGTTCGTCGCCAACCGACTGCAGGCGGCGCTTCTTCGCGAGGCTGTCAACCTTGTCGTACAGGGCGTGGTGACCGATGTCGTCATCGGCGCAGTCTCCGTCACATGGCCCGGCATCACCGCCGGCACCTTCGTCATCCTCTTCACCGTCCACGCGCCTGAGCGGCAGTCAAGGGCGCGGCGTCGGTGGTGGATGAACCGGACTGCCGGCGGGGCTGATGTGTTCCTGGAGTGTGTCCGAAGGTACGGCGGAAGACATCGATGAACGCACTGGCCGACGACCAGCCACACCTGTGTGCCACGGCGGTCACCGGGACGTTCTCGGAAAGCAGGACCAAGGCATGGTACAGACGCAGTTGGGTGCGCCACTGCGGGAAGGTCATGCCGAGGTCGGACTTGAAGAGGCGGGAGAGGGTGCGGTCGCTGGCGCCGACCTGCCTGCCCAGTGCGGCCAGGGTGCGGTCGTCGGCCGGATTCGTGCGCAGGATCTCGCACACTGCCCTCAGCTGCGGGGTGGTCGGGGTGGGCAGGTGCAGGGGCTGCTGAGGGGAGGCACGCAACTGGTCGAGCAACACGGCTCGTAGCCGCCCGCGTTCGGGGCTGTCGTCGTGCGGAGTGTGCGTGTAGGCGAGGATCAGTTCCCGGAGGAGGGGCCCGACGCTCAGCACGGTCGGCTCGTCCAGGCCGAGCGGGTTGTCACTCGCGGGCAGACCGACCAGGTGCAGTTCGAGTTCGCCGTGGGCCTGGTGGGCGTGCACGGTGCCGGCCGGTACCCAGATGGCGCGCGTGCCCGGCGCGATCCACGTCCCGGCGCCGGTCGTCACGGCCAGCACGCCGCGGCCCGCGTAGACGATCTGGTGGTCGTCATGGCGGTGGGCGTCGATGGCGGCTCCGGACGCCAGCCACTGGGTGCGGGTCGGCGCTACGGGGTCGTGGCGGATTCCTGTCATTGACTGGCAGATTATCGGAAGCGCGCCATCGTGTGCAGCGTCGACCATGGCGATGTGCCAAGGAATAAATCGATCATCATGCTGTCGGTCGGCCATGCCTGCGTGGACATCTACCAGGGCGCGGTCGCCTCACTGGTCCCGTTCTTCGTCGCCGAGCGCGCCTACAGCTACGCCGCGGTCTCGGGCATCGTGCTCGCCGCGTCTGTGCTGTCCTCGGTGGCCCAACCGGTGTTCGGCCTGCTCACCGACCGCTGGGCGATGCCGTGGATCCTGCCCGTGAGCACGGTCCTCGGCGGACTGGGCATCGCCCTCAGCGGCCTGAGCGGTTCCTACCCGCTGACCCTGGTGTTCGTGGCGGTGTCGGGCGTCGGGGTCGCCGCCTATCATCCGGAGTCCGCCCGCGTCGCCCGTCTCGTCAGCGAGGGAAGCCACACCGCGATGGGCTGGTTCTCCGTCGGCGGCAATCTCGGCTTCGCCGCCGCGCCGCTCATGGTCACCGCCGTCGTGGCCTCCGGGGGCCTGCGTCTGTCGCCGCTGCTCGTACTGCCCGCCCTCGCCGGCGGCCTGCTGTGCCTGCCCGCCCTGCGCGCGCTGCGGAGGAAGACGGCCCTCGACGGCTCCCGCACCACAGCCGCCGTGGGCACCGACGACAAGGCCTCGTTCCTCAAGCTGTCCCTCGCCGTGGTCTTCCGGTCCGTCGTCTTCGTCGGCCTGAGCACCTTCATCTCGCTCTACGCCCGGCAGCGCACCGGCGGCGGTACGGCGGCGGGCACCGCCGCGCTGTTCGTGCTCTACATCGGCGGCGCGCTGGGCTCCGTCCTGGGCGGCAGCCTCGCCAACCGCTGGGACCGGGTCACCGTGGCCCGCTGGTCCTACCTCCTCACGATCCCCGCCGTCGCGGGAACCGTGTTCGTCCCCGGCCCGGCGTTCTACCTGTTCGTCGCACTGACCTCCGCCGGCCTGTACATCCCCTTCTCCCTGCAGGTCACCCTCGGCCAGGACTACCTGCCCACGCGCGTCGGCACCGCCGGCGGGATCACCCTCGGGCTGACCGTCAGCATCGGCGGCCTGGTCAGCCCTCTCATCGGCACCGTCGCCGACTCGACCTCGCTGCGTACCGCCCTGACACCACTCGTCCTGATGCCCGCTCTGAGCTGGCTGCTGTTCCGCACCCTGCCCGAACCCACCGCACCGAAGCCCAGGGCGGCGACGCGGGCGAAGGCGATCACCATCGAGGGCTGAAGGCGACGGACAGCGGTGTGCGGGCCTGCCATCGGCCCGCTCAGTCGGTGAGGCCCAGCGCCCCCGCCGCCTGGATCGCCAGCCAGACCTCGGCCAGGGCTCCCGTCGACGTCAGGTCACGATCAGCGAGGGCGCCGAAGCGGCGCAGCCGGTAGGCGAGGGTGTTGGGGTGGATGTGGAGCGCCGCCGCGGCCGTCTCGGTACGGCGGTCGCGCTCCATCCAGGTGCGGGCGGAGACCAGTAGCTGCGAGTCATGGGTCTCGTCGTAGCGCAGGACCTCGCCGAGCACGTGCTCGACCAGCGCGGTCAGGACAGCGGGGTCGTCCGGCAGCCACCGGCCCGTCGAGTCGTCGCCGTAGCGGACGACGGGGCGACCCGACTCCACGGCCTTGGAGACCGCCCAGAGCGCCTCGCGCTGGGCGACCCTCAGTGCGGCGCCCGGCAGGAAGGGGCGGCTGATCCCGGCCGCGACGGCCGGGAGCTCACCGACGGCCGCTCCCAGTTCCGGTGCCCCCAGGACGTAGCGGTCCTCGCCTCGGGTGAGCAGCAGATGGGGTCGGTCCTCCAGACAGCGCAGCAGCGCCTCGTCGGTGGTGTGGCGCACTACGAGGAGTACGGTGTCGCCCTCGATCGCGTGCCGGGCGAGCCGGCGGCGCGCCGCCTCCGGGTCGAGCACCTCCTGCAGCAGTTCGGCCAGCGTCTCCGCGCCCTCGCGGCGCAGCGTCTCGCGTTCGTTGCGTACCATCGCCAGCCGCAGCGCCGCCACGGTGGCGATGTGCTGGACGATGGCGAGTCCCGCGGGCTGGGCGCCCTGACGCTCGTAGGCGACGAGAAAGCCCGCCGGGCCCCCGGGCGCGGGCACCGGGAGGACGAATCCGCCGGGGATCGTCGGTGGAGCGTCGACGGAAGCGGGCAGGACAGCGGGATCCGGTACGGGAACGCCGGGCAGGAGGGGGCGGCCCTGCGGTGTGCAGAGGTAGACGTCGTATCCCGACAGGCCTTCGAGACGGCGCAGAAGTGTCGGCGTGTCGAGGTCCTCGGCGACCAGCCAGCGCAGTGCGCCGAAGACCTGGAGCTGCGCGCCCAACCGGTGCCGGGCGTCCTCCTGGGCCGCGGCCGCGATCTCCTGGGCGACGGCGATGAACGGGACGGCGAGCGGCACTTCGAGGACCGGGAAGCCCCGCTCCTCCGCCGCTTGGAAGAACGCGTCGTGCAGCGGGGGCATGTGCAGCTGCGCGGAGAGCGCGAGAGCGGACACCCCGGCGTCGTCCAGCCGCTCCAGATAGGCACGCTGTCCGGCCGCGGTACGGGGGACAGCGAGGCCCGCCGTCATGATCACCTCGGCGCCCAGGAGCCAGGGCGTCGGATCGGCGAGCTCGCTGGCGTGCGCCCAGGACACGGACCGGTTCAGACCGCCGCTGCCGGCCTTCACGGAGAGCTGGAGTGCCGGGAAGGAGAGCAGGTCCCCGACGGTGAGTTTGTTGCTGGCCACACAAAACAGCGTACGTCTCTGTGATGGACACAATTGTCGCTGGTCAGCCATGGGCCACAGACTGTGAAACCGTCCCCCTTGCATGAACGGAAGGTGAAGCGCCCGTGACGAGCTCGATCACCGAAATCGAGACCTATGGTGTCGAGCGGATCCCGGACGAGGACCGCACGGCTCGCCCGATCGACCTGTTCCGGCTCGCCTTCGGCGGTGCCAACACCTTCGCGACCTGTGTGCTGGGCGCCTTCCCGATCCTCTTCGGGCTCTCCTTCTGGCAGGGACTCGCGGCGACCGTCCTCGGTCTCGTGGCGGGTGCGCTGCTGCTGGCCCCGATGGCACTGTTCGGACCTGCCAACGGCACGAACAACGCCGTCTCCTCCTCCGCGCACCTGGGCGTACACGGCCGGGTCGTCGGCTCGTTCCTCTCCCTGCTCACCGCCGTCGCGTTCTTCTCGATCTCGGTGTGGTCCTCGGGAGACGCGCTCGTCGGCGGCGCGCACCGGCTCGTCCACGTCCCCGAGTCGGACGTCACCTACGGCATCGCGTACGCGATCTTCGCCGGGCTCGTACTCGTCGTGTGCATCTACGGTTTCCGGTTCATGCTCCTGGTCAACAAGATCGCGGTACTGGCGGCATCGGCCCTCTTCGTGCTCGGCGCCTTCGCCTTCGCGGGCGACTTCGACCCCGGTTACGCGGGAACCTTCGCCTCCACCGCCGACCCGCTGTTCTGGCCGTCGTTCATCGGCGCCGCGCTGATCGTGCTCTCCAACCCGGTCTCCTTCGGCGCGTTCCTCGGCGACTGGTCCCGCTACATCCCGGCCGGGACTCCGCGCCGCCGGGTGATGGGGGCCGCGTTCCTCGCCCAGATCGCCACCCTGCTGCCGTTCCTCTTCGGCCTGGCCACCGCGTCGATCATCGCGTCGAAGGCCGCGAAGTACGTCGACCCGGCCGCCCCGAACTACGTGGGCGGCCTGCTCGCGATCTCACCCGGCTGGTACTTCCTGCCGCTCTGCCTGATCGCCCTGATCGGCGGCCTCTCCACCGGCACGACATCCCTGTACGGCACGGGGCTCGACTTCTCCAGCGTCTTCACGCGCTTCAGCCGCGTCCAGGCCACCTTCTTCATCGGCGCCCTGTCCATCGCGTTCATCTTCGCCGGCCGCTTCGCGCTCAACCTCGCGCAGTCCATCTCCACCTTCGCCACGCTGATCATCACCTGCACGGCACCGTGGATGATCGTCATGACGCTCGGCTATGTCACCCGGCGCGGCTGGTACGACGCGGACGCGCTGCAGGTCTTCAACCGGCGACAGCGCGGCGGCCGCTACTGGTTCACGCACGGCTGGAACTGGCGCGGCATGTCCACCTGGCTCGTCTCCGCCGTCGTGGCCCTCCTCTTCACCAACCTGCCCGGCCAGTTCGTCGGCCCGCTGGGCAACCTCGCGGGCGGTACGGACATCTCGCTGCCGGTCGGCCTCGCCCTCGCGGTCGTGCTCTACCTCGCCCTGCTCACTCTGTTCCCCGAGCCGCGCGCCGTGTACGGACCGGCCGGACCCCGCTTCGTCCGGGCGTCGGATGCCCCGGTGCCGCCGATCACCGGCGGCAGCGAGGAGATCGTCCCCGAACCCGCCGCGGCCCACTGAGGCCTCACTCCCCCGTAACCGCACTCCCGCCGTTCCGGCCCCGCCGCCGAACGCCCGTGACCAGGAGCCGTGCATGAGCACCACCACCGTCCAGGAAGTCCGGACCGCCGCGGACGCGCTTGTCGCCGCCTTCGCCGAGGGCCGCCTCGACGACTACTTCGGCGCCTTCGCCCCCGACGCGACCTTCATCTTCCACACCACCCCGCAGCGGCTCGGCTCCACGGCCGAGTACCGCACGCTCTGGCAGCAGTGGGTGGAACAGGACGGCTTCCGCATCCTCGGCTGCACCTCGTCGGCACAGCTCATCCAGCACTTCGGCGACACTGCCGTCTTCAGTCACGACGTCGAAACCCGGGTCGCCACCAACGCCGGCGAGGAAACGGTCCACGAGCGGGAGACCATCGTCTTCACCCGCGCCGACGCCGGCGGCTGGGTCGCCGTCCACGAGCACCTGTCCGCCCGTACCGCCGCCTGACCAGGAGAGACGTTCCATGAGCATCACCTTCCGCAACTACATAGACGGTGCGTTCGCGGACGCCTCGGACGGCCGCACGCTCGATGTGGTGGACCCCACCACTGGTGACGTCTACGCGACCTCCCCGCTCTCGGGGGCGGCCGACGTCGACGCGGCGATGGCGGCCGCGGCCGCGGCCTTCCCCGTCTGGCGCGACACCACGCCGTCCGTGCGGCAGCGCGCGCTGTTGAAGATCGCCGACGCGATGGAGGCACGGGCCGACGAACTGGTCGCCGCGGAGAGCCGGGACACCGGCAAGCCGCTCCACCTCACCCGCAGCGAGGAACTCGCCCCCGCCATCGACCAGGTCCGCTTCTTCGCGGGCGCGGCCCGCATGCTGGAGGGCCGCTCCGCCGGCGAGTACATGGAGGGGATGACGTCCATCATCCGCCGCGAGCCGGTCGGTGTGTGCGCGCAGGTGGCGCCGTGGAACTACCCCCTGCTGATGGCGGTGTGGAAGTTCGCCCCGGCGCTCGCGGCGGGCAACACGGTGGTCCTCAAACCCTCGGACACGACCCCGGCCTCCACCGTGCTGATCGCCGAGATCATCGGCGGTGTCCTGGAGGAGTTGGCACTGCCCCGCGGAATCTTCAACGTGATCTGCGGCGACCGTGAGACCGGCCGCCTGATGGTGGAGCACCCGACCCCCGCGATGGCCTCCATCACGGGTTCGGTACGCGCCGGCATCCAGGTCGCCCAGAGCGCGGCCAAGGACGTCAAGCGGGTCCACCTGGAGCTCGGCGGCAAGGCCCCGGCGGTGATCTTCGAGGACGCCGACCTGACGAAGGCGGTCGAGGACCTGGTGGTCGGCGGCTTCTTCAACGCCGGTCAGGACTGCACGGCCGCGACCCGCGTCCTGGTCCACGAGTCGGTCCACGACGAGTTCGTCGCCGCCCTCGCCAAGGCCGCCGCCGACACCAGGACCGGGCTGCCGGACGACGAGGACGTGCTGTACGGACCGCTGAACAACGCGGGCCAGCTCGCCCAGGTCAGCGGCTTCATCGAGCGCCTCCCCGAGCACGCCAGGATCGAGGCGGGCGGCCACCGGGTCGGCGAGCAGGGCTACTTCTACGCCCCGACCGTGGTCTGCGGGCTGAAGCAGGACGACGAGATCATCCAGAACGAGGTCTTCGGGCCGGTCATCACCGTCCAGTCCTTCACGGACGAGGCCCAGGCCGTGCGGTACGCCAACGGCGTCGACTACGCGCTGGCCTCTTCCGTGTGGACCAAGGACCACGCGCGGGCGATGCGGATGTCGAAGAACCTCGACTTCGGATGTGTGTGGATCAACACCCACATGGCCCTCGTCGCCGAGATGCCGCACGGCGGCTTCAAGAAGTCCGGCTACGGCAAGGACCTCTCGGCGTACGGCTTCGAGGACTACACCCGGATCAAGCACGTCATGACGTCGCTCTGACCTCCGGCTGACATCCAGGAACTCTTCGGCCGCCCCGGGCCCGCCCCGGGGCGGCCGACGCGTCCACACCACCCGCCGCACCACCCGCCCCGTCCCCCGGCACCGGATCGGGCGACCGCGCAAGCCGGGGCCCCGTGCCGTCCTCGCGGGCCGGGCCCGGAGAATCCGCACAACAGCGCCACACGGACTGCACACAGGCTTTCGAAAGCCTCGTTAGCGTTGCTGGCTGCTCGACCTCACGCGTGAACGCGACCAGGCCCGGCGGGGCGATGGCATGTCAACTCAGGAAGACCGCAAATGGACTACTGCTCCTCGTGTCGGCGGCACCTCAATGGTGCCCTGGTATGTCCCGGATGCGGCGCCTACGCACCGGACATCGCACCGGCCACTGCCGACCGTGGCATCGTCCCGACGTGGGTGGGCATGGCGCCGACGGGCACGGCGGTAAGCGCATCGGTGCCGTGGGAGTACTCGGCCTCGGAGGCATGGCACGACGGCCGTCCTGATGACGAGGCAGCGGTCGCGGCCGACCTGGAAGAGGCCCCGCAGACCGACTCGTACGGCGACATCGCGGGCGCGACGCCCGCACCGCAAGGGCGGGCTGCGCGACGTCGCCAGATGGCTCGCTGGAAGAAGAACCAGCGCCGGGCCGTGGTCGCGACCGCCGTCGCGCTCGTCGGAGGCGGCCTGACCGTCGCCTCGATGGACCGGCACTCCGCCGCCCAAGCCCAGGCGGCGACAACTCCTGACGTCGCGACCATGGGCACCGCGGACGAACAGGCGACTGAGCAGCCCGGCCCGTCGTCGTCACAACCTGAAACCCACGTGTCTTCACACACTCCCCCCGTGCAGTCGACCACGACCGAGCTTGCACGCCGGCAGTCCGCCGGCGCCCCGTCCCACGTCACGCCGACGAGCGCTCAGCCGTTCGCCGCTGCCTCCCCGCATCCGACGGCGGCGTCGGCGACCCCGCAGCCTCGGGCCACCTCCCCGTCCTCCGTCGCAGCGGTGCCCGACCGCACCACTACGTCGGCGCAGGAGACGTCCGCGCCTGCCGACACCGCCGGCACGACCTCGGGAACACCGCAGACGAGCCCCACACAGACACCGACTTCACCTTCACACATCTGCCTGCTCCTGGTGTGCCTCGGCTGACCGGGGCCGAACGTCTTGACCTGCTGAGGCGGGAGGTCGGCCCCCGGCCCTCCGGGCGAGGAGTGTTGTCGCTCCCTCAGAACACGCGGATCGGGATCTCGGCGGGGGCGGCGAGCAGCTCGGAGATCTCGTCGTCCAGCCGGACCAGTGTGACGGAGACGCCGGCCATGTCGAGCGAGGTGCAGTACTCACCCACTTGACTTGCTCTCCCTGCTGAAGCAGGGAGATTCTGGCCTTCCTCACCGGGTGCTGTGCCGCTGCGCGGCACGAGTTCCGGTGTGGATTCCGTG
>LRTP01000346.1 GCA_001550305.1 Streptomyces diastatochromogenes | reverse complement strand
ACGCTCTTCCGATCTTGAATGCGCCTTTGCGTGGTGCGCTCGCTCCAGCCCTGGACCCGGGCGATGGCGGCGCCCGGCGCGCCCGAGGCGGAGCTCGCCGCGGCCTTCGCGGAGGCGGGCGTCCTGCTGGCCCGGCGGGCCTCGACACCCGGCTATCACCCCTACGGAATCCCGGAGTTGAGGGCCGCCGTCGCCGAGCGGTTCACCCGGCGCGGGCTGCCGACACTGCCGGACCAGATCCTCATCACGAACGGCGCGCAGCAGGCCCTCTCGCTGACGCTCGGGCTGCTCGGGCGGCCCGGTGACCGGATCCTGGTCGAGAACCCCTCGTATCCGAACGCGCTCGACGCGATGCGCCGCGTGGGACTGCGCACCACTCCCGTGCCCGTCACGGCGGAGGGCTGGGACCCGGGGCTGATCGACTGCGCGCTGCGGCAGGCGGCGCCCCGGCTCGCGTATCTGATCCCCGACTTCCACAATCCGACGGGTCATCTGATGCCGCTCGAACAGCGCCTGGCGGTACTGGAGTCGGCGCGCGCGACCGGCACCTGGCTGGTGATCGACGAGACGATGACGGACATCGCGCTGGATGTGCCCGGGGCCGCGCCGTTCGCCTCGCTCGCACCCCGCGGAATGAGCGAACAGGTCGTGACGGTGGGGTCGTTGAGCAAGACGCACTGGGGCGGGCTGCGCCTCGGCTGGGTGCGGGCGGGATCCCGGCTGATCACGGAGCTGGCGACCGCGCGGGTGCCCACGGACATGGGCGGTTCGGTCCTGGACCAGCTGGTCGCGCTCGGACTGCTGGCCCGCACGGACGAGGTGCTGCGCAAGCGGCTGCCGCGGCTGCGCGCCCAGCGGGACGCGCTCGCCGACTCGCTGGCCCGTCATCTCCCCGACTGGCGCTGGCAGTTGCCGCCCGGCGGACTGACGCTGTGGATCGACCTGGGCCGCCCGATCGCCTCGTCGCTGGCCCGCGCGGCCCTGGCCCAGGGTCTGCGCATCGAGGGCGGTTCCCGCTTCGGCGCCGACCCGGGCACCCATGAGCACCGGCTGCGTTTCCCCTACACCCTGCCGTCCGACGTGCTCGACGAGGCGGTACGCCGGCTCACGACCGCCCTGGACAGCGGGCTCACCGCTGCCGGAGCGGAGGCGGGCCGCCCGCACTGGGTGGCGTGAGAGGTACTCCGGGAACGCACCCGGAGAAGGACCCCCGCCCCCGCCCCCTCAAGGGCGCCGGGGCGGTTCCCCGAACAGCTCCACGGCGCTGCGTACGCCCGCGAGGCCGGTCGACAGCGCGCTGACCGAGCCGATCGCGCCCGCGATCAGCAGCAGGGAGCGGCGCAGCCGGGGTATCTCGGGCATGCCGCTGAGGGCCATCGCCGCGAGCGCGGCGAGCTCGTCCTCGGCGATGCCCCGGTCGGGGAACTCGGCCGGATGTGTGGCGAGTTCACGGCGCAGCCGGGAGACGGCGGTCCGCAGTTCCGCCACCCTCGGATCCTCGTCGCTGCCGGTCACTGGCCTCTGTCCCAAGCTCCGCAACACAGCTCGCCCCCTCGCACGTCCTTGTGCGCACGCCCTCGCCGGTCTCTCCCGCACCCCATGGCGATGGTCGGGCGCCGGGGGACGCGGGCCAGTAAACGCCACCCGATGCGGTGGCGCCACCGCGCAGACCGAAATTCAGCCCCGCGAGACCGTGCCCTCGGCGCCGGGTCAGGTATGCAGGAGGTATGACGCACAGGGAAGACGGCGTATGACGCACGAAGAAGACCAGGTGGCCGGGCTGCTCCTCGCGGCGGGCGGGGGGCGACGGCTCGGCGGGCGGCCCAAGGCGCTGCTCGAACATCGGGGGCGCCCCCTCGTGGAGTACGCGGTGGGGGTGCTGCGCGCGGCCGGATGCACGCGCGTCCACGTGGTGCTGGGGGCGCGGGCCGACGCCGTACGGGAGCGGGCGCGGCTCGACGGGTGTGTGCTCGTGGACAACCCGGAGTGGGAGAGCGGCATGGGTTCGTCACTACGGGCCGGGCTCGACTCGCTCGCCGGCACGGGCGCGCGGGCGGCACTGGTCTCGCTGGTCGACCAGCCCGGCATCGGGCCGCGGGCGGTCGCCCGGGTGCTCGCCGCCCACCAGGACGACACCTCGCTGGTTTCCGCGACGTACGACGGTGTGCGCGGCCACCCCGTCCTCTTCGGCGCCGCCCACTGGGCCGGTGTCGCGGCGAGTGCCACCGGTGACCGGGGGGCACGCACCTATCTGAAGGAGCACGAGGCCGCGATCACGCTCGTCGAGTGCGGTGACGTGGCGGAGCCGTACGACATCGACACGGAGGACGATCTGGGACACCTTGAGTGAACGGCGTGGCACTGAGCGCCACGGTGCCTCGACCTGGAGAATCTCGACATCAACAAACCATTGAACTTCCACCATGAGGAAACTACTATCCACTGTTCAGAAGCGCCGGGCTGCTCTCCCGGCGCCGATCGCCGTACCCGGGTCACCTGGCACCCGGTGCCACGCTCGCTGAAGGAAGTGACAGCTCATGTCCGCACCAGCGCCGTCCCCGCTGGCCATCGTCGACGCCGAGCCCCTGCCCCGGCAGGAAGAGGTCCTCACCGACGCGGCCCTCGCCTTCGTGGCCGAGCTGCACCGGTCGTTCACGCCCCGGCGTGACGAGCTCCTCGCCCGCCGCGCGGAGCGCCGCGCCGAGATCGCCCGCACCTCCACGCTCGACTTCCTCCCCCAGACCGCCGCCATCCGCGCGGACGACTCCTGGAAGGTGGCCCCCGCTCCGGCCGCCCTGAACGACCGCCGTGTCGAGATCACCGGCCCCACCGACCGCAAGATGACCATCAACGCCCTCAACTCGGGCGCGAAGGTCTGGCTCGCGGACTTCGAGGACGCCTCGGCGCCCACCTGGGAGAACGTGGTCACCGGTCAGCTCAACCTGATCGACGCGTACACCCGCAGCATCGACTTCACGGACCCGAAGTCCGGCAAGACGTACGCCCTGAAGGCGAACGACGAACTCGCTACGGTCGTCATGCGGCCACGCGGCTGGCACCTGAACGAGCGTCACCTCGTCGACGCGGACGGCACCCCCGTCCCCGGCGCGCTCGTCGACTTCGGCCTGTACTTCTTCCACAACGCGCAGCGGCTGCTCGACCTCGGCAAGGGCCCGTACTTCTACCTCCCGAAGACGGAGTCGCACCTGGAGGCCCGCCTCTGGAACGACGTCTTCGTCTTCGCGCAGGACTACGTCGGCATCCCGCAGGGCACCGTCCGCGCGACCGTCCTGATCGAGACGATCACGGCGGCGTACGAGATGGAGGAGATCCTCTACGAACTCCGCGACCACGCCTCCGGGTTGAACGCGGGTCGCTGGGACTACCTCTTCTCCATCGTCAAGAACTTCCGTGACGGCGGCCAGAAGTTCG
This sequence comes from Streptomyces diastatochromogenes, assembly GCA_001550305.1. Classification (GTDB taxonomy): domain Bacteria; phylum Actinomycetota; class Actinomycetes; order Streptomycetales; family Streptomycetaceae; genus Streptomyces; species Streptomyces mirabilis_D. The sequence continues at coordinate 11,116 of LRTP01000346.1, read as the reverse complement.
TGCTGCCGGACCGCAACGCCGTGACGATGACGGCCCCCTTCATGCGCGCCTACACCGAACTCCTCGTCCGCACCTGCCACAAGCGCGGCGCGCACGCGATCGGCGGCATGGCGGCGTTCATCCCCTCCCGGCGCGACGAAGAGGTCAACAAGGTCGCCTTCGAGAAGGTCAAGGCCGACAAGGACCGCGAGGCGGGCGACGGCTTCGACGGCTCGTGGGTGGCCCACCCGGACCTGGTCCCGATCGCGATGGCCTCCTTCGACGCCGTCCTCGGCGAGAAGCCGAACCAGAAGGACCGGCTGCGCGAGGACGTGTCGGTCGCCGCCGGGGACCTGATCGCCGTCGACTCCCTCGACGCCAGGCCGACGTACGACGGTCTGGTCAACGCCGTCCAGGTCGGCATCCGTTACATCGAGGCCTGGCTGCGCGGGCTCGGCGCGGTCGCCATCTTCAACCTCATGGAAGACGCGGCCACCGCCGAGATCTCCCGCTCGCAGATCTGGCAGTGGATCAACGCGGGCGTCGAGTTCGAGCACGCGGGGCACACCGTGAAGGCCACCCCGGAGCTGGCCCGCGAGGTCGCCGCCGAGGAACTGGCGAACATCCGCACCGAGATCGGCGAGGAGGCCTTCGCGGCCGGCCACTGGCAGCAGGCCCACGACCTGCTCCTGGAGGTCGCGCTGGACGAGAACTACGCCGACTTCCTGACACTGCCGGCGTACGAGCAGCTCAAGGGCTGACCTCCGAGGCGGCTCACTTGTCCGAGTGGCCCAGGGACCTTCCCGGGGCCACTCGGTCGCGTACGAGCTTCTTGACGGCCGTCGGTTCCGGGAAGCCCTGCTCGCGCCGGTCCCAGACCACCTCGTCGTTCACGCGGACGACGAACACGCCGCCGGTGCCGGGCTTCAGGGACAGCTCGGTGAGTTCCGTCTCGAAGGTGGTGAGCAGCTCCTGGGCCAGCCAGGCCGCGCGGGGCAGCCAGCGGCACTGGGTGCAGTACTCGATCTGGACGCGCTGGACGTCTGTCATCCGAGGTGCACCGACCAATCCTGTTCCGCCGCCGGTTTGCCGTGCAGGTCGGGGACCCGCTTGAGCCAGTTCGGGCGGCCCTGCTGGGTTTTCGTCGCGCGGTCCGCGTCCTCGGCGGCGAGCTGTTCACGGCTCGGGAAGTCCGTGGGGAGCCAGTCCGCCGAGGCCTTCACGCGGGCGAGGAGATAGCGGACGTACGCCTCCCGCGCCTCGTCCGGGGTCGCGAAACCGGGTTCTTCCGCGAGCCAGGCGTCCGGCACCGCGGCGGTGACCTCGCGCAGCAGTTCCTCCGTCACCCTGGGCGCGAGCTCGGCGTCGGCGGCGCGGGTGTCCGGGGCGTAGCCGCCGAGGGCGTGGCGGCGGAAGTCGTACGCCTTCTCCGGGGCCGAGGCGTCCCAGCGGTGGTGGAAGACGAGGGCGGCGCCGTGGTCGATCAGCCACAGCCGCGGGGGCGCGATGCCGAACGTCGGCCAGACCATCAGGTTCGAGCTGTGCACCGTGCGGTCCACGTTGACCGTGAGGGCGTCCAGCCAGATCACCTTGCCCGCCTCCAGCGGGTCCACGGGGAACGTCCTGGCCGTCTCCGGGGTGAAGTCCTTCGCACCCGGCAGATAGTCCATGCCGAGGTTGAGCCCCGCGCTGACGCGCAGCAGGTCCTGGACCTCCTGGTGCGGTTCGTGCTCGGCGACGGCCGGATCGAAGTGGACGAGGACCAGCTCGGGGAAGCGCAGCCCGAGGGCGCGCGCCAGCTCACCGACGATCACCTCGGCGACCAGCGCCTTGCGTCCCTGCGCGGAGCCCGTGAACTTCACGACGTACGTCCCCAGGTCGTCGGCCTCGACGACGCCGGGTACGGAGCCACCGGACCGCAGGGGTGCGATATAGCGGGTCGCAGTGACCTCGTTCAGCATTTTCTCAGGCCATACATTTTCTCGACCTTACAATCCATGACCAACCTCAGACATATGCAACCAAGGTAATCGACGTGCGCCCCTTGCCTCCATCATGATCATGCCCTGTACGACTTCGGAGAACACGGCTCCTCTTCTTCAGGAAAGAAGGAGGAGCCGTGTTCTGCTCGCCGCGGAATGTCCCGTCCGGCCTCAGAGCGGGTTGGAGGGCACGGAATCCTGCGGCGTGCGGGCCGGCGGGCCGATCCGCGGGTCGGTGGGGCGAGGGACGTAGACGGGGGAGTCCGACTGGTAGAAGAGATCGATGTCGGCTTCCTCGCCGCCGACGATCAGCGTGTCCCACGCACCGCTTTCCTGGAGCGTGCGGAGCGTGGCCGGGTCCAGCGTCAAGAGGTGGTTGCGCAGTTCCTCGTCGGTGGGCATACCGGGGAGACGGGTTGCGAGGCGCTCGCGTATCGCGGTCATGCGCTCCAGCAGGGCGTCGAGGGACGCGTGCTCGGGTTCGGAGCCGTCGCCGGGTTCCGGTTCCATGCTGCGGGCGATGATGTCCTTGATGGCCCGGGTGACGCCCTGTTCGTCGGTGGTGACCATGGCGTTCCAGGCCCGGCTCTTGTGCCGGTACTGCAGCATGGACATGGCCGCCTCGTGCCGGATGAAGTCGGCGTCGCGCAGCGGCTTTCCCTGCCATGTGCGGCTGAGGGAGCGAGCGAGCGAAGTGGCGGAGGCGAGACCGCTGTTGAGGCCGCGACCCGGCCAGAAGTGGATGGCGTTGGCCGCGTCGCCCAGCAGGAGGCCGTACGTGCCGGGGCCCGTCGCGGTCGGGCGGCTCAGCTGCGCCGTGAACCGCGGGCGCTGCACCATGTCCAGGCGGAACGACGTGATCGCGGTGAGGTCGTTCTCCGGCACGCCGAACAGCTTCAGTCCCTCCCGGATCCGCTTCCACAAGGGCGAACTGCGCAGCAGGGCGGGCAGGAAGAGGGTTCCGTGCGTGGGACAGCGGAACTCGTGGTCCTCTTCGCGGCTCATGACGCAGGGGCGAGCGGCGATGCACTCCTCGAAGACCTGACGGACCGGGTCGATGCCGATCACGTTTCGGGCCTCCTCGCGGGTGAGCCGCATGTTCAAGAAGCCCTCGCCGCGCAGCGAGTTGAGAAGAAACCTGTTCTGCGACACGGTCAGCAGGACGCTCATCTGGTCCGAGAGCGGGGACTTCACCCGAAGCCCCAGCACCACGTCCTGCAGGTGGTCGCCGTCGAGGGAGTAGATCGAGGCGTCGGCCGCGCCGAAGCGGTCGGCGTAGTGCTCCCGCGTGCGGGATCGTCCGCCTTCGCAGATCGCCAGGACGTGTTCCTGCGCGAGCCGACCCTGATGCTCCGAGGGGTCGAACCGCTCCGGCACCAACCGGATCGCGGCGTTCTTGTTCGCCAACTCCAGCAGGCGGTCCTCGATGTAGGCGATCCGGATGTTGCGGGGAGGCAGGCCGTCCACGGAGTCCGGTCCGACGGGCCACATTTCCGAATAGTCGCCCACGTCGCCGAACAGCGCCGACTGGATGTCCTCGGGCAGCGCGAGGTACTGCCGGCTCTGGACGGTCACGACCTGTTGGCGACGGACGTTTCCCTGGGTCTCGTCCTTCCAGACGACGGTGGAGCCGTTCTTGGTCCACCGCCCTTCGTAGACCGTGATCGAGACCCGCCCGCGCAGCATGTTCTCCAGCGTCAGCGCGAAGGCGAGGCCCACCGGGCCTCCGCCGGTGACGGTGACCCTGAGCACGCCAGGGTCCACGGAGGCGCTCACCCGGGGTGTGTCGAGGTGGGAGAGATCCATCATCGTCTCGATGGCGTCCTCCGACTCGAAGAGGAAGGTCTCCTCACCTATTCGGATGCGGTCGCCGGAGCGCAGTGCATGCCGGGTGATGCGCTGGTCGTTGACGAAGGTGCCGTTCCGGCTGTTGCGGTCGTGGAGCACGAAGCCGGCATCCTCCTCGAGGATTTCGGCGTGCAGACGGGAGGCGTTGGCGCTGACGATCACGACGTCGTTGTCGCTCTTGCGACCGAACGTCAGTGGAGCAGCGCTCAGGACCACGCTTTGACCAGTGAAGGGGCCCGTTTGCCCCAGGATGACCGATGGCACTCATACTCCTTATGAACGACATCCAACTGCGAAAGAGAGGCCGCGCGACGCGGCTGACCCGACACGAGACCGGAGCCTTCACTCAAACGTGAACGTGACCTGGTTTAGTTCGATTCTTGCGACAAATTCGTTCCGCGCCGCGTCGGGGGGCCGCGATCCGGACACCTCGCCGCGCCGCGGGAGAACTCCGGACACCTCGCCCCGCCACAGGAGAACTCCGGGCACGGGACGGCCCGGACCGAGGGCCGCCCCGCTCCGCAACGCGGTCCGAGCCGTCGGTCGGTGCCCGGACGACCTGCCTCAGCCCGTTCCGGCCTCGCAAGTCAGCGACAGAGGCACCGTGTTGGACTTGCCCTGCACGGGTGCCTTGAGCTCCACGCCGATCTCGCTCTCGAGCTTGCCGGCCTCCGCCCATGTGCTCAGGCTCACCGTGTCCTGCTTGCTGAGCCCGCCGTCATCCGAGAACACCAGCGTCCTCCAGTGCGGATCGGTCACCGAGCCGTCCTTGGACACCCACCGGTAGGAGAATTGGGCCGGGAGCCGGTCCACCGAGAACGTCGCCGTAAAGGTGGGCGCCTGCTCGCTCGGCGGCGGGCACGGTCCCGAGTACGTCGTGTGCGAACCCGTCACCGTCACCCGCACCCCCAGGGTGGCGGAGGCGCCTTGGCCGTCGCCCTGTGTGCCGGCGGCTGTGGCGTTCCCGGCGTTCTTCGAGGCCGAGCCCGCCCCCGCGGTGGTGTTGCCGGCGTTCTGCCGATCCCCGCTTCCGTTTCCGTCGTTCATGAGCGCGTAGCCCACCCCGGCCAGCGCCAGCACGCACAGGGACACGCCCGCGGCGACGAGCGCGATGCTGCGCCGGCTGCGCCGCGCCTCAACCGGGGGGACGGAGGAGGCGGGTGTGCCGGCGGCGCGCGGACCCAGCATTGCGGGATCCGCGACCGCGGGCTGTGCCCCAGGATCCGCGTCCGCCGACCGCGCCAGGGAATGCGTGATCGTGGGCTGCGCCGAAGGATCCGCGACCGCGGCCTGCGCCAGGGGCTCGGCGACCGTGGGCCGCGTCACGGGATCCGCGTCCGCCGCCCGCACCGAAGGTTCCGCGACCGTGGGCTGCGCCGAAGGTTCCGCGACCGTGGGCTGCACCGACGGTTCCGCGACCGTCGCCTGCGCCGAGGGATCAGCGACCGTGGGCTGGTCCAAGGAATGCGTGACCGTGGGCTGTTCCCCCGGATCCGCGGGAGACGTCCGTGTCGTGGGCTGCGTCGGAACGGTCGGGGAGTCGGAGGACGGCGGCACGATTCCCGCGTCGGGGATGCCGCCCTGGCCGATGAGCCGCAGGTCCGCTGCCGCCTGCTCGGCGGTGAGGCGTTCGTCCGGATCCTTGCGCAGCAGTCCCTCGATGACCGGAGTGAGGGCGCCGGCCCGGCGGACTTGCGGCAACTCCGCGTCCACGATGGCCCGCAGGGTGCTGAGCGGGGTGTTCTGGCGGAAGGGGGAGCGCGCCTCGACGGCCGCGTACAGCAGCACGCCGAGCGACCACAGGTCCGACGCGGGCCCGGACCGCTGGCCCAACGCCCGCTCCGGAGACAGGAACTCGGGCGATCCGACGACTTCACCCGTCATGGTGAGCGCGGAGTCGCCCTCGATCATGGCGATGCCGAAATCGGTGAGCACCACCCGGCCGTCCCTGGCTATCAGCACGTTGGCCGGTTTCACGTCTCGGTGCAGCACACCGGTCTCGTGGGCGGCGTGGAGTGCGGCGAGCACCTCGAGGCCGATGGACGCGGCACGTTGCGGGGAGAGTCGGCCCTCGGTCTTGAGCAGGTCGGCCAGCGACTGACCGCGGACCAACTCCATGACGATCCACGGGCGGCCCTCCTCCATGGCCACGTCGTAGACCGTCACCACGTTCGGATGCGCCACCCGGGCCGCGGCCCACGCCTCACGCTCCAGCCGCGTGTACATCCGCTCGATGTCGGGCGCCGCCAGTCCGGCAGGCGCCCGGACCTCCTTGATGGCGACCTCGCGGTGCAGCACCTTGTCGTAGGCGCGCCACACGGTGCCCATGCCGCCCGCGCCGAGGGGTGACAGCAGACTGTAGCGGCCGGCGACCACACGCTCGCTGCCCGACTCTTGGGACACGGCGTCCTCATTGGCCATCGGAGCGATTCTCCCTTTCCCTACCCAAGCCGCTCGTCAGAGCGCGGACATCGCACGTGGACCATGCACCTGGCCTGTCCGGAAAGCAGGGCACGGACGGAGTGACCCCACAGCGGAGGAACCCGTGACAACCCAACGGACCAATCCGACGGTGATCGTACCGTCGTTCATCGGACGCGGGCGCCGACGTGTGCGCGGCACCGCCCAGGTCGAATCGCTCCGTCATCACGTTCACCTGGCGTCGCCTTTTGTTCACCTCGCCAGGTCGGCGGGTCGGTGGTGGAGGCCCGGCCGGATCCAGGGGCCGGCACGGGAGTTGAGCTGGTCGGCCGCCAGGTGGGAAGCGTGAGGAGGAACCCGGTACTAGGCGCGGGCCAGCGGGTTCGGCAGCGGGAGGTAGCGGGCGTCCGCGCCGTCCGCGCCCGTCCAGCGAAGCAGCAGGTTCGTCTTGCCGGGAAGCGTGGGGGCGGCGAGCAACTCCGCGATCTCGTGCGCGATCCCGGGCAGGCCGTGGTGGGCCAGCTCGGTCCGTACGGCGGCCCACGGGTCCCAGCCCGGGTGGTCCTCCGCGAGCAGGGCGGCGAATTCCGACACGTTGTTGACGATCAGACAGTAGACGAGCCGCTCCCATCCGGCGGCCCGGTCCACGTCCGTGAGCAGCTTCACGCCCTCCGCGTCCCGGAACAGCGCCTGCACGGGGATGCCGTCGGCGTCCACGGCCACCACCGTGTTCTGCAGATGCGCCTCCAGGACGACTCCGTGCCGCGCGAACGCGTCCAGGGCCGGGGGGACGACCTGGCGCAGATACGCCGTCCACCAGGCGGACGGGTCGGCGAGACCGTCGAGGGGGCTGCCCTCGAAGCCCTCGACAAGGGCGGCGGCGAGGAGCGGGGTCGCGCCGGGGACGACGTGCTCGCGCAGCCCGTCGCGGACGAGGACCGCGAGTTCCTCGAAGGCGAAGTCGGCGGTGCGGTAGCCGCGGTCGCTCAGCCAGGCGGCGCCGGTCCTCGTACCCGTGCTCGTCCCCGTGGTCGTGGTCGCGAACGCGGCGGCTGTCGCCTCGTCCGTACGGCGCAGTTTCAGCAGGTCGTGGCGCCACAGCCGACGGATGTCGTTGGTGATGCGCACGTCGAGGCTGAACTTGACGAAGACGTCCTCCTCGGGGGCGTAGAGCGTGCGGATCGCGGCCGTCGGCCACAGCGGGCGCGCGGTGCGGCCCAGGCGGATCAGCCGGCCGTCCGCGAAGGCGGCCCGGATCTCCGGGCGGGCGCCGACCAGGTCGAGCTGCCAGGGGTGGGCCGGAAGCAGCCGGTAGCCATCCGGGGACGGCCCGAAGTCGTCCAGCGCCGAGGTGTCGCCCTCCTCGACGACCGCGTCCTCCCGCACGCCGAGCAGCTCCAGCGGGAAGCGGGCGTACGCCTCGGGCGCGTACGGCAGCCAGCCGGCGACGGGACCGCCGCCCCGGGCCTTGGGCGCCGGGTGGTACGGATGCCCGGTGATCAGGGACTGCTCGGAGCGGATGTACGGGTCCGCGGGCGGCGTCGCGTCCGGGCGGGCGGCGAGCAGCGCGGCCACCGCGTCCCGGCTGTCGATCATCTCGGCGGGCAGCTCGGGGTTGGACAGACCGGTGAATCCGCGCAGTTCCTCGGCGGTGAGTTTGACCAGTTCGGCGTGGGTGAGCCGGTGCCAGGCCCCGTCGGCGTGCACCTCGGGCGCCACGGGCCTGCGCGTCCCCCGCACCCGCAGCAGCCGCCCGCTGGAGCGGAGCCGGAACACACCGGAGCCCTCGGCGGGCTCTCCCACCTCCCGCAGCAGACAATTGAGCAGCGGAGCGGCGGCGTACTCGTCGGCGGCCTCTTCTATGTCGTCCCTGAGGTACCTGGGGGGCATGGAGTCCACGCGATCCATTCATTCCATACGGTGCACTGGTGATCAGTATGTCTGTCGGCGCGGGCGACCGCGACGCGCAGTCCCCGTACCCAAGGAGCCCGACCGTGCACCGTCCCCCCACGCCCGACGCCGAGGCAGCGCTCGCCGACGAGCTGAGCGCCGTACGTCCCGCCCTCGCGGCGCCGTACGCGGCCGGGCTCCCCGGTGCCCGGGCGGCCGTGCTGAGCCGTCTGTGGCGTGCGCTGGCGTATGAGCCGATGCCGTGGATCGCGCGCCGCGAACCGGGGGCCGACGGGCTCACGCTCCACCTCACCGACGGCCGCCGGCTGCACGGCCCGCGCCCGGATCCGTACGCGACCACCTCGTACGTCACCGAGGTCCGGCTGGACGACACGGTGTACGAGCGTCCGGCGCGGCTCATGACGGCCCTCGGCGTACCGCACGCGACCGCCTTCGCCGTCGAGCTCGACGACAGCGTCGCCTCGATGGCCCTGTCGCGCGCGAACCAGCCCGCTGTCGACCATGAGCCCCTCACCAGCTGGGAGTGGGAGCAGCGGGTGGTCGACGGTCATCCGTACCACCCCAACTGCCGTTCCCGGCCCGGGTTCTCGGTGGCCGAGCAGCTCGCCTACGGGCCGGAGCACCGGCCGGTCGTGGAACTCGGCCTGGTGGGCGCGGACGACTGCCTGGTCCGGGGTGAGTGGCCCAAGTGGCTGCGGGACGAGGACCGTTTCCTGATCCCCGTCCACCCCTGGCAGCTGGCGCACGTACTGCGCACCACGCCCCAGGAGGCAGTCCCCGCACACCCGTTGATGTCGCTGCGCACCCTCGCCCTGCCCGACGGACCGCACGTCAAGACCGCGCTGAGCGCCCGGCTGACCTCCTCCGTGCGGGACATCTCGGTCTACTCGATCGAGACGTCGGCGACGGTGTCGGCGTTCGCGGAGGACATGGCGGCCCGTACGGACGGCCTGCTGCACGTCACCCGCACCCTGGGCGCCGTCACGGCCCACTCCCCCGACCTGGCGGCGGTGCTGCGCGAGTCCCCGGACGTGTACGCGCACCTGGGCGAGCGCGTTCTGCCCGTGGCCGCCCTCGCCACCACCGAGCTGCCCCGATCGGCCGCCTGGCTGGCCGACTTCACCCGCCTCGCGCTCACCGTCTGTATGCGGCTGCTCGACCTGGGGGTGGCCCTGGAGGCGCACGGGCAGAACCTCCTGGTCGTACTGGACGCCACCGGCGCACCGGTCCGGCTCGTCTACCGCGATCTGGCCGACATCCGCGTGAGCCCGGCCCGGCTGGCCCGGCACGGCATCCCGGCCCCGGCGCTCTCCGGACGGATCGTCACGGACGACGTGACCACCCTGCGCCGCAAGATGTTCGGCTCGCTGATCGGCGGCACGCTGGGGGCGACGGCCGGTTCGTCGGCCGTACTGCGGGAGGTCCTGGAGACCGTCGTACGGGATCTGCCGCGCACCCCGGACCTGGCGGTCCTGCTCGACGAGCCGCTGCCGACCAAGGCGTTGAGCCTGATGCGGCTGTCTCCGCAGACTCCGGGGGACATCTGGGCGCAGCTTCCCAACCCGTTCGCCACCCAATAGTTCGTAGATCGTTTTGAAGCCCGGCACCTTTGCTCCATAGGATCCTGCGATGATCACAAGACAACGGCTGGCGGCAGGAGTCTGCGCCCTGCTCGCCGCCCTGACGGCCGGGATCGCCTTCCCGACCGGAGCGGTCGCCGACGAAACGGCGGAGCAGGCCGCTCCCAAGGTCGAACTCGTGCTGGACGTCAGCGGTTCGATGCGGGCGCGCGACATAGACGGCGGGTCGCGCATGTCCGCGGCGAAGCAGGCGTTCAACGAGGTGCTCGACGCGACACCCGAGGAGGTCCAGCTCGGCATACGGACCCTCGGCGCCAACTACCGCGGCAACGACCGCAAGACGGGCTGCAAGGACACCGCCCAGCTGTACCCGGTGGGCACGCTGAACCGAACGGAGGCGAAGACCGCCGTCGCGACGCTCACGCCCACCGGCTGGACGCCGATCGGTCCCGCGCTGCTCAAGGCGGCCGGCGACCTCGACGGCGGCAACGGCACCCGGCGGATCGTGCTGATCAGCGACGGCGAGGACACCTGCCAGCCGCTCGACCCGTGCGAGGTGGCCCGCGAGATCGCCGCCAAGGGCATCGGGCTCACCATCGACACCCTCGGGCTCGTGCCCGACGCCAAGACCCGCGACCAGCTCAGCTGCATCGCGGACGCGACCGGGGGCACGTACACCTCGGTCCAGCACAAGGAAGAACTCACCGACCGTGTAGGTCAGTTGGTGAAGCGCGCCGCCGACCCGGTGGTGACGCCGGTCGCCGTGGAGGGCGCCACCGCCTGCACGAGTGCCCCGACGCTGAAGTCCGGGCTGTACACGGACCGCGAGGAGTTCGGGCAGCACCGCTACTACCGCGTGGACGTCAAGCCCGGCCAGGAGCTGCGCGCCTCGGTGAGCGTCGCGGCCGACCGCGAGGTCAACCCGGACTACGGGGTGTTGCTGCGCGCCGTCACCGTGCACGGACGTGAGATCGTGCGCGGCGAGGCGGCGGGCAACGGCCGTACCGACGTCATCTCGACCGGTCTGCGCTATCCCAAGGCCAAGAGCGACGACGAGAACGCCCCCGCCGAGACCGTGTGTCTTCAGGTGTCCAACTCCTTCTCGGCGGCGAGCGGCGTGAAGACCACGCCGGGCATGCCGGTGGAACTGACGGTCGACGTCGTGGACGGGCCGGACCAGGCGAGCGACGTGGCCTCCTTCGGCCTCGGCCGCGGCTGGTGGCTGCTCGGCGCCCTCGTGCTCACCGGCTTCCTCGCGGGTGTGCTGTGGGGCTGGGTCTCGCGCCTGCGGATCGCGGTCTGGAGGACCAACTGATGCGTGTCAGAAGAGTGTTGAGCACCGCCGTGCTGCTGCTCGGGATCGCCGCGGCGCCCGCCGCGGCCGACTCCTCGCCC
>LRTP01000345.1 GCA_001550305.1 Streptomyces diastatochromogenes | reverse complement strand
GCCGCCGCGAGGGGGGAGGCGGCGGCGGTCGCGCGGATCGTCGACGGTCCCGCCGAACTGCGGGGCCGGGCGCTGCTCGTGCGCCCCGACGGCTCGTACGAGGGCGGCTTCGGCGCCCATCCCGAGCTGGACCGCACGGTGGTCGGCGAGGCGGGCGCCTTCCTGGACGCGGGCCGCACCGGCACCCTGGAGATCGGGGAGCAGGGCTCTCGTTGCGGAGCACCGCTCACGGTTCTCGTCGAGTCGTCCGTGCCGCCCCCGCGCATGATCGTGTTCGGCGCGATCGACTTCGCGTCGGCGCTGGTCCGCATGGGCAAGTTCCTCGGATACCGCGTCACGGTGTGCGACGCCCGCCCGGTCTTCGCGACCGCCACCCGCTTCCCCGACGCCGACGAGATCGTCGTCGAGTGGCCCCACAGGTACCTGGAGCGCACGGAGGTGGACGCCCGGACCGTCCTGTGCGTCCTCACCCACGACGCCAAGTTCGACGTACCGCTGCTGCGGCTCGCGCTGCGGCTTCCGGTCGCGTACGTCGGCGCGATGGGCTCCCGGCGCACGCACCTGGACCGCAACGAACGGCTGCGCGAAGTCGGCGTCACCGAACTGGAGTTGGCGCGTCTCAGGTCCCCCATCGGCCTCGACCTGGGCGCCCGCACCCCGGAGGAGACGGCCCTGTCCATCGCCTCGGAGATCGTGGCCGACCGGCGCGGGGGGAGCGGGGTGTCGCTCACCGGGGCGCACACGCCGATCCACCACGACGCGACGTCGGTTCCGGCGCGGCGGATCGGGTCGGTGGCCTGAGCCGGGCCGGTGTCGGGGGAGCGCCGGGGTGATGCGGGCGCCGGTCGGCTACTGGGGGGCAGGGCCCGGCAGTTCCTGGTCCCCGGAGGTGAGCTCGTCGAGGTCTCGGGCGAACTCCTCGGTGTCCAGGAACGGAAGGTCCAGGACATCGGTGGGCAGGCCTGTCGGGCTCTCCGGGCCGAGCAGTGGCTGCTCGGTCCAGATGCACTTTCCGGTCGCCGTGTAGCGGGTGCCCCAGCGCCGGGAGAGCGCGGTGACGAGTTGCAGTCCGCGTCCGCCCTCGTCGGTCTCCGACGCCCGGCGGATGCGCGGCATGGTCAGACTCCCGTCGAAGACCTCGCAGACCAGCTCGGGGCCGTGCAGGAGGCGTAGCCGCACGGGTCCCTTCGCGTGGCGCACGACGTTGCCGACCAGCTCGCTGGCGAGGAGTTCCGTCGTCGGCGTCAGGTCGTCCAGGCCCCAGGTGTGAAGCTGCTCGCGGATGTGGCAGCGGGCCTGCCCGGCCGCTCGCGGGTCCTCGGGGAGCAGCCAGGAAGCCATGTCGTCGTCGGTCAGCGCGTGGAGGCGGGCGATGAGGAGGGCCGCGTCGTCGGCGGTGGAGTGCTCGGCGGGGAGCAGTCCTGCGGTGACGGTGTCGCAGAGGCGCTCCAGGTCGGCGGCCACCTCACCGGGACCCTCGTGCGCGGCCCGCAGCAGCCGGGCGAGTTCGGCCATGCCGTCGTCGATCTCGCGGGTGGCCGACTCGACCAGGCCGTCGGTGTAGAGGACGAGCAGGCTCCCGTCCGGCACCATCATCTCGAAGGTCTCGAAGGGTGGCTCCGCCGCGCCGAGCGGCGGATCGGGGGCGACCTCGGGGAAGTACACACTGCCGTCGGGGTGGACCACGGCGGGCGGGGGATGTCCGGCGCGGGCGACGGAGCAGATCTGGGTGGTGGAGTCGTACAGCGCGTACAGGCAGGTGGCGTAGGACTCCTTCGCCATGCCGCCGACGATGTCGTTGAGGTGGCTCATGATCTCGTCGGGGGGAAGTTCGAGGTCGGCCAGGGTGTGCACCGCCGTGCGCAGCCGCCCCATGGTGGCCGCCTCGGGCAGCCCGTGGCCCATCACGTCACCGACGACCAGGGCGACCCGGCCGCCGGAGAGAGGGATGATGTCGTACCAGTCGCCGCCGACGTCCATGCCCTGTCCGGCGGGGAGATAGCGGGCCGCAGCGGTGCACGCGGGCAGTTCGGGCAGGCCGCTGGGGAGCAGACTGCGCTGGAGTTCCTGGGAACGGGTGTGCTCGGCGTCGTAGAGCCGGGCCCGCTCCAGGGCCTGTGCGACGAGGGCGCTGATCGTGGTCAGCAGCGTGCGCTCCTCGTCGCTGAGACGGCGGGGCCGGTCGAAGGAGACCACGCACACCCCGAACGTGTGCCCGGACGCGGTCAGCGGCATGAACGCCCAGGCCTGTTTGCCCGCCTTGGGCGGCCGGGCGGCGAGTTCGGGGTAGCGGGCCGTGTACTCGGCGCGCGTGGAGAGGAACAGCGGCGCGCCGCTCAGGATCGGGTCCCAGACCGGGTCGCGGGCCACCCGGGCACGACCGTTGATCGTGTCGAGGAAGGCGGGCGGGTAGCCGACGGCCCCGACGTTGTACACCCGGTCGTCCTCGATGGCCTGCACCACGAGGCCGGTGGCGCCGAACGGCGGCAGCACGCGCCGTGCGACGGCGTCCACCACGTCCCGGGACGTCGTCGCCTTGGCGAGGGACGCGGTCAGCTCGGCGATCCGGGCGGCGCGTTCGGCGGCGGCCTGCTCGGCGGCGGACCGTTCGTCCTCGTGCCGCCGGATCTCGGTCACGTCGGTGAAGTAGAGGGTGAGGCCGTCGGGTCCCGGGACCAGCCGCAGGTGGAGGCGGCGCCCGGTGTTCGGAGTGTCCATGTCGAAGCCGGCGGGCTGCTGCGCGGCGGCGGCCTCCCGGCAGCGCTTCTCCAGATCGGGGACCTGCCGGACGGAGGGAAGCTCCCACAGGACGCGGCCGAACAGCTCCTCCTCGGAGGAGCCCAGCATGCGCTCGGCCGCCAGGTTCAGGAAGGTGATCCGCCAGCGGTCGTCCACGGCGAGGAAGCCGTCACTCATGTGGTGCAGAGCCCGGCTGAGCGCGTCGCGGGCGGAGCGGGACTCGTTGCTCTCCCATCCCACCCCGATCATCCGTACGGGTTCGCCCTGAGCGTTGTAGGTCGCCCGTGCGCGGGCCTGGGTCCATCCGTAGGTGCCGTCCAGGCGGCGCACCCGGTACTCGGCCTCGAACACCGTACGGTCCCGGAGCGCCTTCTCCGCCGCCCCCAGGGTCGGCGGAAGGTCGTCGGGGTGGACGATCCTCATCCAGTTCTCGATCCGGCCGGTGAACTCGGCGGGCCTGGTGCCGTAGAGCTCAAGGGCGGCCTCGTCCCAGACCAGCTCTCCGGTCTCGATGTTCCAGTCCCACGAGCCGACCCGGACCTCCTCCAGGGCCTGCCGCAGCCGGTCACCGCTCAGTTCCTCCCGGGGCGGCCGAGTGGGCGGCGGTGCCTGCCGCATGCGCTCCTCGGTCCAGGCGATCACGGCCTGCAGGAAACCCCACTGCTCGACGGTCGGCTCCCCCTGGGCACCCATCACCACGGTGAGCGCGCCGATGCCGCGTTCGCCGCTGAACACCGGCACGGCCGCCAGCCCGGTCCCGGGCCAGGAGACCGCACCGGATCCGGGCTGTTCGCCGGAGCCCGGCGCGATCCACACACCCCGGCCCTGGTGCAGGGCCCGGGCCGGGGCCAGCGGGCCTTCCTGGTCGATGATCTCCCAGGGCCGGGTGAGGACCGCGGGCAGGCCGGCCGCCGACACCAGGCGCAGCGCGGACATGGGGCCCCGCAGATGGATCATTCCTCCCAGGGCACCCAGCTCCCCCACCGCGTGCTGGAGCGCCAGCCGGAAGATCTCACTCTCCGTGACGCCAGGGTCCACCGCGCTGAGCAGAGCCAGCCGTGTATTCATGATGTAAAGACTACAATTTTCCCGTTTCGCACATGGGCGCGCGACCCGCCGTGCGCACGGAGCGTCATAATTCCGGCCGCAGCAGCCCTCCCACCGCTCGCCCGAACATCCACCGCCCCGCCCACCCCAGGGGCCGGTCGAGGAACCGCGGCAGCCACCGTACGTTCAGATCCTCCCGCCAGAGCACCCGCGAGCCCCCGCCCGCCACCGGACGGACCTCGATCTCGGCCCACCCCGTGACGAACGTGCCGCGCTTGACCAGCCGGCACCTTCCCGCGCCCCCGTCCCGGGGTGGCCGCCAGGTGACGACCTCCATCGGGTCGTCGAAGACCAACGGGCCCAACCCCGACCGCGCGACGAACACCGTGCCCTCGCCGGTCGGCGGCGGCGTGCGCACGGTGACCCGGGTCAGCGGGACGACGGCGGCGTGCCGGGGCCAGTCGGTGAGGCGACGCCAACTCTCTTCGACAGGAGAGGGGGACACACGTTCCAGCTGGAAGAGGACCACGCCCCGATCGTAGGCGGCCCGAACGGCCACCCCCCACGACCGGCACCCGCACACGCACGGAAGGGGCCGTGCCGGTGCGTCGCAAGCCCGTCGCTTACGCCCGGATCGAGCAGCGGCTCGCTTGCCCGGCCCACGTCTGATCCGGCGGCGACGGGCTCGACGCACCGGCACGGCCCCGACCCACCCACGACCCCACGATCCCGCGGGTCAGCGCGGCGCGGCCGAGTCCGTCTTCCGGCGGTGCCGCCCGACGTCGTAGAGCTGCCCGAAGTACGGCCCCTCCACATCGGTGGCGTCGAGAGCGGCCAGGACCTCGTCCCCGCGGGAATCGTCCCGCAGGGCCAACTGCACGGCCGCGGTGACCCGTACGTCCTCCGTCTCGTCGGTGAGGCACGCCGCGAGCGCGTCCGAGACCTCGGAATCCGCGGGCGCGGAGACCAGCGCGGCGCAGGCCGCCCGGCGGACCTCGGCCGTCTCGTCCCGGGTGCACGCGAGGACCGTGGCCAGGGCGTCACGGCGCCCGGCGTCGACTCCGTACCGCAGACCGAAGACCGCCCACCCTCGGACCTCGCTGTCGGCGTGCCGGGCGAGGTCGTGCAGGGGTCGCTCGGCACGGGGATCCAGGGCGCCGGACAGTCCCGCGGTCAGGGGCCGCAGCACGCGCGGATCCGGTTCGCGCGCGGCCCACGGCAGGAAGAGATCGACCAGCGGGGCGTCGAACGGCGCCTCGTCGCTGTAGTCGAAGAGGTTGAACAGCCGGAGCACTTCCGCGCCGAAGTACCGCTCCCGCGGGTCCGGCCGGTCCCGCAGTGCGGCGGACATGTCCCATGTGGCGCGATCGCGGCGCTGCTGCAGGACATCCGTCGTCACCCACCAGATCTCGTGGTCGACGTCCGATTCGGCCAGCGCCCTCGACAGCAGCTCGGCGAACGGGGTCCTGATCCCGTACCGGGGCTCCAGCGCCGTCAGGATCGCGCTGTGCCCGGTACGGACCGTCAGGCCCCCCAGCGTCAGCTCCTCGACGCTCACCCCGTGCTCGTCACGAACCGTCTCGCGCCGCACCGTTCCCGTCGAACCGCTCCTGCGACGCAGCTCGGCCACGGCACCCGTCCCATGCCAGGACCGGGCCAGCGCGAGGGCGTCCCGTCCTTCACGGTCCTTGTGCCACAGCTGCGCCCCATGGTTGATGAGCGCGTTCACGATGTCGGAGGCGCCGCGGTCGACCGCCCGCAGCAGCGGGGTCTGGCCGTCCGTGACCCGGTCCAGCCGGGCGGAGCGCATCAGGACCTCGACCGTGGCCAGGTCGAAGCCGTCCACCGCCAGGCAGAGCGCGGGCGTGCCCCGGTCGCCGACGGCGTCGGGGTCGCCGCCGGCGTCCAGGAGCGCCGTCACCGCCTTCACGTCGCCACTCCGCACCGCCGCCGCCAGCGACTCCCCGCCCATACGCCCCCGCTTCCCTCACCAAAACCCAGCCCCACGGCACGAGGCCGACGGCACAAAGCCGGCAGTACGAGGCCGACGGCACGCGATGCTAACCGCGCCGCCCGACCACCCGCCCACCGATTTCGGCCCGCCCGCGGGCAACTCCCGCTCGCCCTCGTGCTGTTGACACACCGTCCGCCAGGCACCAGGCTATCCGGGGAGTGCTCCCCGTTTGTCCTCCACCCCCGTGATCGACCGGTCCAGAGAGCAGGAGTCCACGTGCCGGACCAGCCCCACGTCATCGACCCCGCCGGCGCCGACCTCCACGGCGAGGCGGATCTGCTGCGCGAACGCGGTGCCGCGGCCCTCATCGAACTGCCGGGCGGGATAAGGGCCTGGGCGCCCACCCAGTACGAGATCCTCAAGCGGCTCCTGGCCGACGACCGGGTGTCCAAGGACCCCAACCAGCACTGGCCCGCCTGGATCAGTGGCGAGTACCGCGAGAGCTGGATCACCCTCTGGGTCGGCGTGACCAACATGTTCACCGCGTACGGCGCCGACCACCGCAGGCTGCGCAAACTCGTCTCGCCGGCGTTCACCAAACGCCGTACGGACGCGCTCAAGCCCCGCATCGAGGAACTCGCCGCCACGCTGCTCGACCGGATGGCCGAGGCCCCCGACGGGCGGGTCGACCTCCGGTCCGCCTACGCGCGCCCGCTCCCGATGCAGGTGATCTGCGAGCTGTTCGGCCTGCCCGAGGACCGGCGCGCCGACACCGCGCGTCTCATCGAGGCCAACATGGACACCACCATCACCCCCGAACAGGCCATGGCCACCTACCGGGAGATCCACGAACTGCTCGCCGGACTGGTCGCCGCCAAGCGTGAGCGGCCGGGCGACGACCTGACGACCGCCCTGATCACGGCCCGGGACGAGGAGGGTTCGCAGCTCGCCGAGAGCGAACTGATCGACACCCTCCTCCTCGTCATCGGAGCGGGACACGAGACCACGGTCAACCTGATCGGCAACGCGGTCCACGCCCTGCTGACCCACCCCGAGCAGCTGCTCCGGGTGCGCAGCGGCGAGATCCCCTGGAGCGAGGTGATCGAGGAGACCCTCCGCTGGGCCCCCTCCATCGCCAACCTCCCGCTGCGGTACGCCGTCGAGGACATCAAGCTCCCCGACGGCACGCTGATCGCGCGGGGCGAGGCGATCCTGGCGACGTACGCGGCGGCCGGCCGCGACCCCCTGCGGCACGGCAGGAGCGCGGGCCGCTTCGACCTAAGCCGCGCGGACAAGGAGCACCTCGCGTTCGGCCACGGCGTCCACTACTGCATCGGCGCCCCGCTGGCCCGCCTGGAGGCGTCCCTCGCGCTCCCCGCGCTCTTCGCCCGCTTCCCGGGCCTGAGCCTCGACGACACCCATGGCCCGGCCCGCCTCGCCGAGTCCTTCATCGGCCACGGCTACCGGGTGCTGCCGGTGCGGCTGGGCTGACGCGCGGCCGTCAGGGGCGGTAGACGGTACCGGGCTTCGCCTTCCCCGGCGCCAGCAGCTGCGGCACGGTCACGAACACGTACCCCCGCTCCTTGAGCGCGTCGATGATCCCGGGCACCGCGGGCACGGTGCCCGGGTAGAGGTCGTGCAGCAGGATGATGCCGTCCCGGCTCGACTGCTTCAGGACGCGCTGCTGTATGACCTTGGGGTCGAACGTCTTGTAGTCCTTGGCGGTCACGCTCCACAGGACCTCCGAGAGGCCGAGCTCGCGGCTGATCTTGTGCACGGTGTCGTTGGTCCGCCCCTGCGGCGGGCGCACGAGCGTCGGCCGCTTCCCGGTGAGCCTCTCTATCGCGTCGTCGGGCTTCTCCAACTCCTCGCGGATCTCAGCGGGCTTGATCTCCGTCAGGATCTTGTGGTCCCAGGTGTGACTGGCGACCTCGTGTCCCTCGGCGGCCATCCGCGTGACGAGCTCGGGGTACTTCTCGATGTGCCGCTTGCCGAGCAGGAAGAAGGTCGCCGGGACCTGCTTCTCCTTGAGGATGTCGAGAAGCCTGGCCGAGTTCTCGCTCGGCCCGGCGTCGAAGGTGAGCGCGATGCACTTGGCCTGGCGGCAGTCCACGGTCCCGAACTTCGCCGGGGCGCCGGCGGCGGCCTGCGTGCGGGCGGCGGCCGGCGCGGTGGTGTGGACGGTCGTGCACCCCGTCAGCGGCAGGGCAAGCGAAACGGCCGCCAGAAAGGCGGCCGTCGAACGCAACCAAGTCCCCGGTCTCTTCATCTTCATGGTCAGCGAAGGCATGCGGAGACTGTACAGCTGGTGTATACACCACATGCATAGGGGTGCCCGAAGCGTTCGGATTACGAAGAAACCCCTGCTCAGACGTCCAGAAGCGCCTGTGCCCGTACCGGCAGTCCGCTCTCGAACGACCGGTTCGCGGCCAGGCCCGTCACCAGCGACCGCGCTCCGTCCACCGCGTCCGCCGCCCGCCCGAGCGGATCGGTCCCGTCCGTCCGCTCCCCGAACAAATCAGCCAGCATGCGGACATCTCCGCCGCCGTGGCCTCCCTCGCCCGTCGGCACCTTCACCTCCTGCGGCGGCTCCCAGAAGCGGCGCAGCAGCAACTCCGTGCGCCCGGCCTCGTCACCGACCGCCGCGCCGTGCATCACCGGGCCCGAGGTCCGCGTCCGCACCGGGGGCCGCGACCACGTGGACTCCTCCACGAGGAGTTCGAGCCGCCCCTCGCTGCCGTTGAAGCAGACCCGGTAGCCCTCCCAGGGCGCGTACGCGGTCAGGTGGTAGGTGAGGGTGGCGCCGGACGCGTACCGGACCAGGACCGCCATGTCGTCCTCGATGGTCACGCCGGGCCCGAACACGTTCTGGTCCCGGTGGTAGCCGTCCTCGTGCTCGGCGTCGAGATACAGCGCGCGCAGTGCCGGTGAGTCCGCCAGATGTACGGCGAAGGGGTCGTCCCGCGCCGCCGGGGAACCGTGGGCCCGGGTGTAGGGGCGGGCGAGTCCGCGGCGCCGGCCCGCCGTGTCGCCGTAGAAGAAGAGGCCGCCCTGCGCGTAGACGGTCTCGGGGCGGGTGCCCAGCCACCAGTTGACCAGGTCGAAGTGGTGGGTCGACTTGTGGACCATCAGGCCGCCGGAGTTCGCCTTCTCGCGGTGCCAGCGGCGGAAGTAGTCGGCGCCGTGCCGCAGGTCGAGCAGCCACTCGAAGTGCACCGAGCCGACCTCGCCGATCCCGCCGGACCCGAGGATCTCCCGTACGGCCGAATGCACCGGGTTGTAGCGGTAGTTGAAGGCGACGCGGACCTCGCGGCCGGTGCGCCGCCGGGCGTCCAGGATGCGGCGGGCGCGGTCGGCGTCGGTGGTCATCGGCTTCTCGGTCACCACGTCGCAGCCCGCCTCCAGGGCGCGCACGATGTACGCGTCGTGGGTGCGGTCCACGGTGCACACCACGACCAGGTCCACGCTCTCGTGGCGCAGCATCAGGTCGAAGTCCTCGGCCGCGTACGCCGGTACGGGCGCCCGGCCGGGGTGGGCCGCCGCGATCCACTCGTTGTGCACCGCCATGCGGTGGGCGTTCACGTCGCAGAGGCCGACGAGGTCGACACGGTCGGCGTGCGGCCCGGTCAGCGCCTCGGTGTAGAGCTGGGCGCGGGCGCCGAGGCCCACCACGGCGGCGCGGCGGCGTGGGGAAGCGGGGGTCATACGGTCTCCGTCCGTCCTGGGGATCCGTGCTGCCGATCCGTGTACGGGTCTTGTAGTGACATCCGCACATTACCTAGGGTCGTTCCTGGTGCAAGCGCTTTCTGAAAGGGAGGGTCACTGGCAATGGCGCTCACCGCGATCGACTCGCGGGACCGCACAGACGTAAGAGACCACACAGACGTAAAAGACACCTACCTCGACCACAGCGACGTGGAAGACCAGCGCGACCACTCCCAGGAGCCCCAGTGACAGCCCGCAAGACCTTCCTCGCCGCGCTCGCCGACAACGGTGTCCCCCTCGACACCGCGTTCGTCGAGTTGCTCACCGCGACCGCCGAGACCAGCGCCAAGGCCGTCCTCGACGGGTACGGCGCCGACCTCGTCGAACTCCGTGACGGCGGCGAGGCCCGCGCGGCCACCCGTTCGCTGCGCACCCTCGTCTCGGTGTACGTGCACGAGGACTCGGCGTACCACCACTCCGCCGCGCTCCTGGGCCCCGCCGCCGAACTCGCCGACGCGCTCGCCGAGGAGCAGTACGACAACGGGCTGTGGGAGCACGGGGCGGACGGCAACCCGGCGGACACCGCCTTCTCGATCGTCGACCTCAGCCTGATCCACCACCTGCTGGAGGAGGACGCCCACGAGCCGACCACCGGACTGCGGGCGACGATCGAGCGGATCCTGCGCCTGGCGGGCCCCTCCCTCGCGACCGGTGGCGTCCACACCGCCAACCACCGCTGGCTGGTCTGCGCGGCCCTCGCCCGCATCCACGCCCGCTGGCCCGACCCCGCCTACCCCGAGCGCATCGAGACCTGGCTCGCCGAGGGCATCGACCAGCTGCCCGGCGGCGAGTACAGCGAACGCAGCCCCAACTACTCGGCCGCGGTGACCAATCCTGCGCTGCTCGTACTGGCCCGCCACTACGGACGTACGGACCTCTACGCGAACGTACGCGACAACCTGGCCGCCAACCTGTACGTCATCGAGCCCAACGGCGAGGTGGAGACGGTCCATTCGCGCCGCCAGGACCAGACGAGGGTCCGCCACCTGCCCGAGTTCTGGCTCCAGTACCGGGAGATGGCGCTGCGCGACGGAGACGGACGCTTCGCGGCGGTGGCCGCGCTGCTCCAGGAGCGCGGCACCGACCAGACCTTCGGCGAGACCCCCATCGGCGAGCGCCTCGCCCAGGTCCTGGACCGGCCGGAGCTGGCCGCCCCCCTGCCCGAAGCGACCTCCCTGCCCGACGACTTCGAGCACCACGACGACAGCTGCCGCCTCGTCCGGGTCCGCCGCGGCACGCACACGGCGAGCGTCTTCGGCGGAACCGACTTCCCGGAACTGCACGCCATCTCGTCCGGGCTGTCCACCAACCCGACCTTCTTCAAGATGCGCAAGGGCGCGGCGATCCTCGACTCGCTCCGGCTGGCCCCGCGGTTCTTCGCGCTCGGCCACTTCCGGGCGGAGGGACTGGAGCGCACGGACGACGGCTGGCGGCTGCACGCCGAGGTCCGCGGCGCCTTCCACCACCCGCTGCCGCCCGAGCACCGCCGCTCCGACGGCGCCTACCCCCTCACCGACGACAGCCGCTTCTGGTCCGCGATGGACTTCCCGCACCGCCCCAAGGAGTACCGCACACTCCGCACCGAAGTCCTGGTCCATGAGGTCGGCGGCGGAGGCTGGGACATCTCCTTCGACCTCTCGGGCGAGGGCTGCGCGAGCCCGCTCGCCCTCGAACTCTGCTTCCGCCCCGGCGGCACCCTGACCGGGGACGGCCTCGAACCCGTCCCCGGCTCCCCGGACACCTTCCAGCTCGTCTCCGGCGAGGCCACCTACACCGTCGGCACCGACCACATCACCTTCGGCCCCGGCAACGGCAAGGGCGGCCGCCGGCCCGCGGTGGTCGACCCGGGCGAACGCTACGCCTGGCTGAACGGCTCCCTGACCCCGGACGGGGTACGGGTGCTGATCACGGGGCGCTCACCGCTGACGTACCGGTTGACGCTGAGGTGACGTTCGGGAAGCACCCTGGCCCCACGATCGGGGAGCGACGGATGCCGAGTGGACTGATCGCGCTGGCACTCGGCGGGTTCGGCATCGGTCTGACCGAGTTCCTGATCGCGGGGCTGCTGCCGCAGGTGGCGTCGAGTTTCGCGGTGTCCGAGGCGGCCGCAGGGCGGCTGATCTCCGGGTACGCCCTGAGTGTCGCGGTCGGCGCGATCGCGCTGACCGCGGCGACGGCGCGGCTGCCCCGCAAGGCGATCCTGGTCGGCCTGGTGGCGTTGTTCGTCATCGGCAACCTGTTGTCCGCTCTCGCGCCGAGCTATCCGGTGATGCTGCTCGGGCGGATCGTCGCGGCGTTGTGCCACGGCTCGTTCTTCGGCATCGGCTCACTGGTCGCCCGCAGTCTGGTCGCGCCGGAGAAGAAGTCCCGCGCGGTGGCGGTCATGTTCGCCGGGCTGACGGTCGCGAACGTGCTGGGTGTGCCGTTCGGTGCGCTGGTCGGCGAGCGCTGGGGCTGGCGAGCGGCCTTCTGGGCGGTCACCGGAATCGGCCTGCTCGCGCTGGCCGGAATCGTCGCCCTCGTCCCCGCCGGCGCGGGAGAGACACGGCCGCCGACCGCGAGGGGCCGCTCCGACCCGATACCGGCCGACGGCTTGCGGGCCCAGTTCCGTGCCTTCCGGTCCTGGCAGGTCTGGCTGACCCTGACGGCCACCGCGCTCGGCTACGGCGGGATGTTCGGTGCGTTCACCTACATCGCCTACACGTTCACGGAGGTCGGCGGCTTCTCCCCGGCGGATGTCGCCTGGTTGCTGATGGTGTACGGCGTCGGTCTGGTCGTCGGGAACCTGGTCGGCGGGCGAGCGGCCGACCGCGACCGTGACCGCGCCCTGGTCCTCGCCCTGCTCGGACTCGCCGTCACCCTGGCCGTGTTCGGTCTGCTGGCCGGCAACGCCATCGCGTCGGTGATACTGGTGTTTCTGATGGGCCTGTTCGGGTTCGCCAGTGTGCCCGGCCTGATCACTCGCGTCACCGACTTCGCCCACGGGGCGGCGCTGGCCGCCAGTGCCAATGTGTCCGCGTCCAACATCGGCAACGCGCTCGGCGCCTGGCTCGGGGGCCTGGCCATCACCGCGGGCCTCGGCTACACGGCGCCGCTCTACGTCGGCGCCGGCATCGTCCTGATCTCCGTCGTCGTCATGGCCGTCGCCGCACACCAGGCTGCGCATGGAGCCCGTTAGCGGTCACGCCGGGGGCTCGGCGGCCAGGAGTTGGGTGGCGGCCAGTTCGCGGTAGAGGTCGTCGTCGTCGACCAGGGAGTGGTGGGTGCCCACGGCGCGGACGTCGCCGTGTTCCAGGACCACGATCTGGTCGGCGTCGGTGACCGTGGACAGCCGGTGGGCGATCAGCAGGACCGTGCAGCGGCCCGCCGTGCGGGCGACGAGTTCGCCCAGGGCCTGTTCGTTGCGGGCGTCGAGCTGGGCCGTTGCCTCGTCGAGGAGAAGCACCTGGGGGCGGCGCAGCAGGGCGCGGGCGATGGCGAGGCGCTGGCGTTCGCCGCCGGACAGGGTGACGCCGCGCGGGCCCACGGGCGTGTCCAGGCCCTGGGGAAGCCGGGCGAGGAGACCGTCGAGGCGGGTGACGGCCAGGGCCTCGGCCAGCTGCTCCCGGGTGGCCGAGGGCGCCGCGTACAGGAGGTTCTCGCGGAGGGTGCCCGCCATCACGGGGGAGTCCTGCTCGACGTAGGCGATCCGGCGCCGGACCTCGGCG
Source organism: Streptomyces diastatochromogenes (assembly GCA_001550305.1). Taxonomy (GTDB): domain Bacteria; phylum Actinomycetota; class Actinomycetes; order Streptomycetales; family Streptomycetaceae; genus Streptomyces; species Streptomyces mirabilis_D. The sequence continues at coordinate 1,386 of LRTP01000345.1, read as the reverse complement.
CGCGGCAGGGCCGCGATGTCCTGGTCGCCGATCCTGATCGTGCCCGCGGTCGGCTCGTAGAAGCGCTGGAGGAGGGAGAAGAGGGTGGTCTTGCCCGCGCCCGACAGACCGACCAGCGCGGTCCGGGTGCCGCCGGGGACGGTGAAGCTCACGCCGCGCAGGGCCGGGGCGCGGCCGGGGTAGGTGAACTCGACCCCGGTCAGTTCGACGGCCGGTGGCGCGGCGTGGGCGGGGGTGTGCGTGGGCCCGGTCGCGTCGATGTCGTCCTCGACCGGCAGCGCGCCCGCCTCCTGGATCCTGCCCACCGCGCCCAGCCCCTGCTGGAGTTGGGCCGCGCCACCGACCAGCTGTGACACCGGGCTCGCCAGGAAGAAGACGTACAGGAGGAAGGCGATCAGCTCGGAGACCGACATCGAGTGGTGGGCGACGAAGGTGCCGCCCACGCCGAGCACCACCAGGAACGCGGTCTGGATGGCAGCGCCGCCGACCATGGTGACGAGGGCGCTGTAGCGGGCGCCGACCAGCCCGGCGGCGTACGCCTCGTCGACCGCGTCCTCGGCGGTGCGCGTCTCGCGGCCCTCGGCACCGTTGGCCTTGACCGTGCGGGCCGCGCCGAGGGTGCGGTCGAGGACGGCGCCGACCGCTCCGACGGACGCCTGGGAGCGGGCCACGGCCGCCTTGATCCGGGGCAGGATGACGGTGATCACGACACCGACCATCGTGAGCACGAGCAGCGTGACGCCGAGCAGACGCGCGTCGAGCGTCGCCATCATGAACAGGGCCCCGGCGAAGGTCAGGACGCCGTTGACCGTCATGATCAGGCCCTCGGTGGCGGCGCTCTTGAGCAGGGTGCTGTCGGAGGTGACGCGGGCGATCAGGTCGCCGGGGGCCCGCCGGTCCAGCTCGGCCACCCGCAGCCGGATCAGACGGTGCACGAGACCGCGCCGCACCTCCCGCACCACCCGCTCCGAAGTCCGTTGCTGGAGCCAGGCGTTGAGACCGGTGAGCAGGGCGCCCGCGACCAGGAACACGGCGAGCAGCGCGACCGGCGCGACCACGCTGCCGCCGCCGTCCAGCCGGTCCAGGATCGCCTGCGCGAACTTCGGCTGCACCAGCCCCGACACGCTGGCCAGCAGAGTGAGCACGAGGGAGAGGAGCAGCACGCGCCAGTGGGGCCGGGCGTAGCCGAGGAGGGCGGCGAGCGAGCCGGTGGGCGGGGGCGGCGCGGCCGGTTCGGGATGTGGTGTGGTGTCGGTCGGTTCGGGATCTGGTGCGGTGTCGGTCGGGGTGCCGGGTCGCCGTTGCGGGGTGGGCATGTCCGCCCGCTCGGCGGAGGGCGTGTCCGCGCTCGGTGCCAGGTGGCGCGCCCGCGGTGCCGGACCCGGC
>LRTP01000344.1 GCA_001550305.1 Streptomyces diastatochromogenes | reverse complement strand
GAAATGCCGCAGCTCGATACCGAGCGGGCGCAGTGCCTCCGTCATCACCCCGGCCACCCGCCAGTGCGCCCGCCGCAGCAGCAGGGCGAGAGCGAAGGGCGAGGTGTCCCCGGGACGGTCGGTCGCACGCGAGCCGGCCGAAGGGGTGGCTCTGTGAGGAATGTCGATGGTCACGAGGTCACATTACAGCCATATGTGCATTCGATACGGTTTCACTTGAAACTAAGTGTGCGCCGCAGCGGGTCTCTGTCAGGCATCTGCCCTGGTCAGCAGGTCAGCTTCCGGTGTCTGTAAGGAGGCCGGGCTTCAGCCGCGATCGCGATGTATGGAGGAATGTGGCCCGAAGGTGACGCTTCCGGCGGCCTGGACGTCTGCCAGCCGGAGCTTTGGCGCGGTCGGCGAGGCTTCGCGGGTTGCGTTCGCCGGCGAGTGCCGCGTCGAGCGTGGCACGTCCGGTCGCACACAAGCCGGACTCCCGCAGCGACACCGACACCCTCCCCAGGTGCACTGTCGGTCATCGCCACCCGTAACCGCGGAGATGAAGGCCGACGTCATGAGTCGGGATTGGACTACTTGGCAGTAGGTCCTGCAGGCCCTCGCGAGGTGGGCCAGCCGCCGATGCGGACGGCAGACAGAGCGTTGAGGCGATCGGGCTCGGTCCCCGACGGGCGGATCATCCACCGGGCGGTCGTGGGGCAACCCGGCACTGTCGCTCGGCTGATGCGCCGCGCCAGAGTCGTGGTCTGACCTGGCTCGTCCGCTAACAGTCACTTGACTGATGGATCAGATCTCAGCCGGCCCCAGGCTCGTGGTAACCCGATCTACCGGAACAGGTGAGGACCTTCCGAACCAGCTGTTGCCCAATTCACGGCTCTGTAGACGCCGATCAGTAGTCGTCGTGGCGGCAAGACGAGAGAGGACGGATCATGGGTGGGAAGGTCTCCGACACCGATGATGAGCCCGAGTGTGTTCACGAAGATCGCAGACACCGGCAAGATGGCCACGCAGAGAGGGACGTCTGGCCCGAGCCAGTGACATGTCGGACGGTTGTGGCTCTCCTCGAAGAGGAGGCGCCTCTGCCGGTCATAACGGATCTCCGATATGACAGCGCAGAGCCATATTCAATAGTCATAGCATTTAATGCCGGAACCGATATGGTCATTGAGTGGGAACTTGGTCGCGAACTCCTGGATTCCGGCCGGCGGCGGCTCGATGGTTTCGGTGATATTCAAATTTGGCCCGCTGAAATCCGCGGTCATGGGTTGGTGTACATGTCGTTCCGGTCGGGCTGGGAATCGTTTGTTGTGGCCGCATCGGCGGTAGCAATCGACGAATTCCTGAAGTGCACCTTCGAGGTTGTGCCCCTTGGAGAGGAAAGAAGTTCTCTGGCGGTCGAAAGTTTCGTCAGTCAGTTGTCGGATGAAACATGAGATCTTCGATCTTGATCGAGTAATGTCCGGCTACTACTGGGAGGCATACGGGCTGGGGCCGGTGATCCGGTGACGCACGGTGCCCATAGGGAACAGGTGTAGCGACGCGGTTGAGGATGACACTGGAGCGATTGCGGATTGAGTTCAGTGGGAGTCCTGCCGCTTTAGAATGCAACCAATTTTCCTGCGCCGTACAGGAGCAGAACCACCAGCCGACCAGCACTCGGACCGGAGTGGCGCCCACAGCTGATCAAGCCTGAGGCGAGCGGGGCGCTACGCTCGCCGGTATGCCATCCCAGACAGACGAGAGCGACGACGAGGTATCTCTGCACACGCTGCCGAAATCCCCGCTGTTGAGACGAGTCGTAATTGTCGCCGCGCCACGCAACTTCAACAACGCTGCGACCTCCAGTGGGGTGCTCCGCCCGTCCTCAGAGAACCTCGTCGTAGGTTCGAGACGATCATCGACGGCGGAGTCTCCCCTATACGCGCGATCCGGGCCGGACTGTGTCGGCCGGGCAACGAGTGGCCATTCCCAACGAGTCGACCGGACCTTCAGCCGACGGTGCCGTGCATCCGTAGACGGCCGGCCGGGCGTAGGGCTGCTCGCCGATGCTTTTTCGACCTGAGGTTGGCTGAGCTCTTTCAGCGCGGTCATTGAGCGGAACGGCAACGGCGTCAGTAAGGCACAAAGCTCCCGGGCCGCGAGAGGGATGTTCGACGGGCCACGATACTCATCGTCACCGGTGAGGGTGATCGCTGCTGCAAGCCCCCACCGCCCCAGCGTGGCCTGGTCGGCCTGGTTTACCCCACGCCGACAGGACACCCCGCCCAGATCGAGGCCGGCTTCGGCATCTCCGTCCGCACCCACGACGTCTGTCATCTACCTGCTCGCCGACCAGGCCCCGGTCTGCTGCGCGCCCGGCGCGCAGCCAAGCCCGACTGCGTGCTGCTCGATGGCACCGTCGCGGAGTGCGACCGCATAGGCGACAGCCGGGCCGTCCGTCGGGCGGATCCGCGACACCGTCGGCATGGGGCGAACGTGCAGGTGCTGATCGATCCGATCAGGCAGGGCGGCTGCTGTGGATCTCCCCCGTCCTGCCCGGGCGAGCCCAAGCCCTGACCGCTGTCCCTACCCACCGGGTCATCCGGATCTGCGAACGCCAGGGCATCCGGTCCTCGCTGCCGCGCCTGACTGGGCGCCAGCCCCCGCGTGACAACATCAGTCCGACGCCCGCCCGTCGCCAACCCAACGCACAGCCAACCTCGCTCTCTCGCCGGTGCAGGGCACCCGTGAAGCCGGGCGTGGCCCGCCTGAAGTCCGGGCCCACCTTTCGCAAGGCCACGCTTCAGCCCGCGTCGCATGTCGTCCATCACCGCAGCCGCCTCACCCTGAGTGGCAACGCTGAAAGAACTCACTAAACCTGTTGGTCATGGGCCTGATCCTGCTCTTGGGCAATGGATCGCGCCCATGGGTGCTTCAGCTGCGCGCCTCCACGGCTTCTACGCCTCCGTCGGGATCATGCTCGACAAGTCGCGGGTCCGCCCGGAATCGACCGAGACTCGCCGCTCGCTGTGTTGTTCGAGAGTCGTTTGACTGATGGTTCAACCTCACCGATAAGGGAGACCGCGCCTGACGAGTACCATGGTGGCCGGAACGATCCCTTGATGGAGAGAAGCTTCACGTGCTGTGCCCCATGCCTGCTGTGCCGATGAGTGAATGTCCGGCCCTGCCTGAGCATCCCGTCGCCACGGCCAACGGAAGCACCGCAGGCGGTCACCGCCGGACGGCAGAGGGCTTCGTCTTCCTGCGGCCTGTTCAGGTCCGCATGCTCATGGTCACAGCGGGCGTACGTGTCGGGACGGGACTGTGGGGAACCCCGCAGAAGGCGGGATCTGCGCGGGTCCGATGATCGGGCGGGACAAGGAGCTGCGCACCCTGCGCCGGCTGCTCGCCGACGCTGCGGCTGGGCACGGCAGTGCCATGCTGATCCACGGCGCTGCCGGCGTCGGCAAGTCGGCTCTGCTGCGCACGGTCGGGGCCGAGGCCATCGAAAGTGGCTTCAAGGTGCTACGCACATCCGGGGTGGAGCCCGAGCAGTGGCTGCCGTTCGCCGCGCTGCAGATGCTGCTGCAACCGGTCGCTCATGGCATGAAAGACCTGTCGGCTCCGCACCGGTCGGCGCTGAGCGGCGCGTTCGGTGTCCGGGACACCGAGCCCGAGATATACCGGGTCGGACTGGCAGTGCTTGAGCTGCTCGCCGACGAGGCCAACCAGCAGCCTCTCCTGCTGCTGGTGGACGACCTGCAATGGATCGATTCCTCAAGCCGGGACGTACTCAAGTTCGTTGCCCGGCGTACCAACGACCTCGCCATACAGGTGATCGCTGCCGCCCGGATCCAGTACTCCGAATCGTATGTGCTCCTGGACATCCCTCTGCAACCGCTCAGCCGACCCGCCGCCGCCGAATTGCTCGACGTCGGCGCGCCCGACCTGCTGGCGTCGTTGCGGGCGCTCATCCTGGAGCGTGCCGCGGGTAATCCGCTGGCCCTGGTAGAGCTGCCCAAGGCGGTGCAGGGCGTGACCGCGCAGATGGACGACCTGCCGCTGACCCAGCGGCTGGAGGACGCGTTCTCCGCGCGTTCCGATTCGGTGAGCCGGGAGTGTCGCACGCTGCTCTTGGTCCTCGCCGCCGAGCCGTCCGCGCCCCTGAACCTCCTGCTGGAGCTTTCGAGTCGCATCTCTGGCTCGGCGGTCTCGGTCGACGCGGTGCAGGAGGCGGTCGACGCGGATCTGGTCACCCTGGTCGGTTATACCGCCGAGTTTCGCCATCCACTGATGCGCACGGCGATCTACACCCACGCCACGCTCGCCGATCGGCTGGCCACTCACCGTGCCCTCGCATCGGTGATGGACGACACCCCCGAGCGCCAACTCGCCCACGAGGCAGCGGCCACGATAGGGCCGGACGAGGAGCTGGCCGCCCGGCTTGAACGATTCGCCGATGTGTCGCAGGCCCGGGGGCAGGCGGCGGCTGCGGTCCCGGCGCTGCGTCAGGCGGCCGACCTTGTCCTTGATGCGCAGCGCCGGACCGGCATCCTGGTCCGGGCGGCCGAGTTGTCCAGCGAGATCAACCACCGCATCAGCGTCCAGATGCTGCTGAACCGTACCGACATGAGCGGGCTGGGCCGGGTGGAGCGGGCTCGCCTCATGGTGGTGTCCGACAGTTCAGCATTTGAACCGGGCGAGCCGCAGCGACGGATCCAGGAAATGGTCACCGCGGCGGCCGGAGCGTTCGACGCGGGAGCCGGAGACGTCGCGGAGAACCTGTTGTGGCGAGCCAGCGCACGGTGTTTCTTCCAGGACGGCGAAGCGCAGGTGCGTGCCCAGACCGCAGCAGAACTGGATCGATGGAACCCTGATCCGAATGCCCCCCATGTGCTGGCGGTGCGGGCGTACACCGAGCCGTTCCGGCACGGGGCCGACGTGATCGCGCGGCTCGGCGGAATCAGAGCAGACCATCAAGACGGCCGGATGCTGCATTTTCTCGGTAGCGGTGCAATGGTCATAGGCGACATCAGTCGCGCCACCCAGTACCTCGCGCTCGCGACCGCGGCGTGGCGGTCGCAGGGCCGACTCGGACTGCTCGCCCGTTCGCTGGCCGCCAGCTGGCCGCAGGTATACCTCGGTCAGCTTGAGCGAGCTCGCGAGGAGTCTGCCGAGGGGCTGGCCCTGGCCGAGGAGACCGGGGAATGGATCGTCTGGCTAGGACTGAAGGCTACGGCCGGCCTGGTGGCGGCGCTGCGCGGAGAAACCGAGCAAGCAGCGCGGATGATCGGCGAACTACGCCTGCACAGTCTGTTCCTGGGTATGCCGTTCGTCACCGTGATGGCGCAGCAGACCGACGGCCTGCTCGCTCTCTTCGACGGTCGCGCCATGGAGGCATACGACGTTCTCGCGCGCGCCTTCGATCCCGTTGATCCGCACTACCATTCGGTGAGCCGTTGGCTGTTGGCGCCGGACTTGGCGGACGCCGCAGTCGCTGCGGGCACCGTGAAGCAAGCTCGGGAACTGCTGGCCGATCTTCCGGACCTGACCAGACGGCTGCCTTCGGAAATGATGGTGGTGGCTCACGCCTACACCGAAGCGGTGCTGGCTCCGGACGACACCGCGGAGGAGCGTTACGCCGCGGCCCTTGCCGCCCTGCCGGCCGACTGGACGCTGTCACGTGCCCGATTGCATCTGCACCACGGCCGCTGGTTGCGCCGCCAACGCCGTAACGTGGACGCCCGGCACCCGCTTCGACTCGCCCGTGCCGAGTTCGACCGTGTCGGCGCGCAGTCCTGGGCCGAGATGGCTCGCGAGCAGCTACGCGCTACCGGTGAGTCGAACGGTCGACGGCACGCGAACACCGGTGAGCAGCTGTCTGCCCAGGAAATGCAGATAGCCGTGCTGGCGTCACAGGGGCTGAGCAACCGGGAAATCGGTCAGCGCCTGTTCATCTCGCACCGCACCGTCGGAGCGCACCTGTACCGCATCTATCCACGCCTTGGCATCACCGGCCGGGGCAAGCTCGCCGCCGCACTAGCAGCGCTTCACGATGAACAGCCCACGTCTGACGTCTCCAGCGCCCCAGAGTGACCTTCTGACTCGGAGGGCCGGGACGGTCATGACGGTTTCGGATTCCTTGGGGGCAGCCGACCGTGCGAAGCGAGCAGAGCAGATGAGGGCTGAAGGCCCGGTGGGAGGAAGTACAGCCACGGCGCGTCGGTATGACTGCTGCACGGTTTCCGGGCGGGCCGACGGGCTGCGCGCGGCGACCTTGGCGGTTCGCCGAGGTGAGCTGGTGGTGCTGCCCAGGGACACCGTGTATGGCATCGGCGCCGACACCTTCAACCCCGTGGCCGTGGACAGTCTGCTGCAGCCCAGGGGCCGGGGCCGTGCCATGCCCTCACCGGTGCTCGTCGCCTCCCAGGATGCCCTGCACGAACTGGTCACCGACTTCCCCAAGGCAGGCTGGGCTCTGGTGGAGGTGTTGCGGCCGGGCGGGCTCGTCCTCGTCGCCGCCACCGGACATCGCTGACCTGGGACCTCGGCGAGACCCACGGCACGGTCGCGTAAGCAAACTGGAGCGTGGCGCTCAGATCACCCACGGCGAAGCCGCCGGGGACCGTGGTCTGGCAGTGCTCATCGACGAACCCCCGTCGTCTGTCTCGCCCCCGTGCTCAGCCAGGCCCAGCCCTTCGGTCACGGCAGTGCGCCCCAAAGCGACGAGAAGCATCTCACCACTGAGCGACGTGCCGTGCTTGAGCCGCACGCTCACACCGGCCGGAGTCTGGTTCACTTCCGCGACAGATGAGCCCAGGTGGTAGTCGATACCGCGCTGGCGGAAGGCCCGCTCGAGCAGCCTCGAGCTGGACTCGTCCTCCAAGGGGACCAGATGCTCAAGTGCCCCGACGAAGGTGACCTTTGTACCCAAGGAGGTCCAGGCGGATCCGAAACAATGACCCTCCCTCCCGGGACGAACGCGGATTCGGGCACTGGCGACCGGGCGAGGGCATCCTCAACGACTTCTGCTGCGCCGCCTCCGAGCCCGACGAGCGCCCGGACAAGAACCTCTTCCCACGGCTGCGCGACCGCGTGCGCACCCAGGTCGCCGCGGCGATCGACACCAACGGGTACTTTGCGGTGCCCGAAGTGCCCCGATTCCCTCTTGTGCTGGTCATTACCCCAGCAGTCGGCGAAACGGGCGATCGCAGGGGCAGCGGCGGGCGTTGATAGCGTCGGCCTGTGCCGTGCCGGTCGGTACGGCGTGCCGCTCAACCGAGAGAGACGTGATGTCCCCGACGATTCGCAGGGCCGTGATCCCCGCCGCCGGACTCGGCTCCCGTCTGCTGCCCCTGACGAAGGCGACACCGAAGGAGATGCTCCCGGTCGGCGACAAGCCGGTCATCGAGCACACGGTGCGCGAGCTGGTCGACTCCGGCATCACCGACATCACCATCGTCGTCTCCAGCGGCAAGAGCCTCATCCAGGACCACTTTCGCCCCAACCCGGCCCTCGTCGAACAACTCCGCGCAGACGGCAAGACGGCCTACGCGGACGCGGTTGAGGAGGTCGCAGAACTGGCCCGCCAGGGCCACATCACCTACCTCGACCAATACGGCCCGTACGGCAACGGCACCCCGGTGCTGAACGCTGCCCGTGCCTTCGGCGACGAGCCGGTGCTGGTGCTGTGGCCCGACGACGTCTTCGTGGCCGAGGTCCCCCGCGCCCAGCAGCTGATCCGCGCGTATGAGCAGACCGGCTGCCCGGTGCTGGCCCTCATGCCGATGGACCCCACCCACTCCCAGCGCTATGGCGTGCCCATCGTCAAAGAAGACCTCGGAGACGGCCAACTGCGCATCACCGGCCTGGTCGAAAAGCCCGAGCCCGCTGCCGCCCCGTCGTCATACGCGGCCATCGGCGGCTATGTCGTCACCCCCGGCATCATCGACGAACTGCGCGAGCAGACCCGCCACTGGTACGAGCACAAGACCGGCGAGGTCTACCTGACCGACGCCATCAACGCCTACGCCGCCACCCGCGCGGTGTACGGGCAGGTCATCAAGGGCCGCTGGTACGACACCGGCAACCCGGCCGACTACCTCGTCGCCCAGATGGCCCACGCTCTCGCCCACCCCGAGTACGGCCCCATCCTGCGCGGCCTGGTCGCCGGACTCGAAGTCGACCGTGCTGCCGCCCTCCAGGCGGAAACCAATACCTGACCCGCCGCTTTCTGTCCTGGGCCGCCCGCCCACAGCGAGCGCGCCCAAGGCTGGGAGCACCTCGTGGTACCCCAACGCGTCGTCGAACCCGTCATCGATCAGCACGACACGTGTCCTGGTGGAAGAGCGGCCTTGGCGTGCGCGGCTACACACCGATCGGGTAGCACCACACGGAACGCTCCTCGTCCTGCTCGTTGACCGGGCATCCCAAGGTTCACTCTCGTCTGCCCTGGGTCTGATGGAGTCGGGTTGCTGGACAATTGACGATCCAGCAGCCTTCGGAGGCCGTGATGCCCCGCAGTTGTCCGCCCGAATTCCGCCGCAAGGTCCTCGATCTCGTCGCATACGGAAGGAAGGTCGCCGAGGTCGCCCGGCTCCTGGGCATCAGCGACCAGACGATCTATGTCTGTCGTCGCCAGCACCTCATCGATACAGGGCAGTTGCCCGGCACGACCGGCAGCGACCTGTCCGAACTCGCTGCGGCCCGCAAGCGCATCGCCGAGCTGGAGGCCGAGTTGGCCATCCACCGTCGCGCTGCCGAGCTGCTGGGTGAGGTGACGTCCCCAAAAGGCGGTTCGAAGCCATCCGCGTGATGGCTCGTGAGCACCTGCCGGTGCAGCTGGCCTGCCGGCTGCTGCATGTCGCCGAGTCCGGGCACTCCGCGCTGGGCATGCTCAGTCCGGTGGAGTACGAACTCCGCACCCCGCCAGTAGCGTGAAGCCAAGCAACTCGACTCCACTCAACTCGGGACAGTCCGTTCCCTCCACAAAAGCTGGGGATGTCGGCAGGGAACGAGTCGGATTTGTTCCCTACTCGCCACTGGGTCGCGGATTCCTCACCGACGTGATGAAGCCCGCCGCCGAATACCCCGCCGACCCCATGCCCCGTTGGCCACTCCGTCGGCGGGCTCGCCGCCCCACGCAACGCGGGTTGCCCGCCGGCCGACCAAACAGGGCGGGGAGAACGCTGTGGCGCCGTGGCCTGTAGAGCCGTGGACCCCTGGTCAGCGAAACCGAAGATCCTGCGCACCACAAATAGGCCACCGTTCCGCGCGAAGGTGCACCTCAAGGTCGCCCGTCCCGTGGTGGCCGAGCCCCGTCAACGTCCCGGGTGACCCGAGATCGAGGTCGACTCCCTTGCGGTCCGCCTTGAGGTAGATGAGCAGCGGTCTGCAGCGGCGGACAGACACATGCGAAGTTGTGCAGCCGCTGGTAGGGACAGTAGGCCTTGCGCTGGGCCCGGGCGATGCCGCCTGCCAGGCCGAGCAGGACCTCGTCGAGCGCGTCCCGCAGCTTCGCGGGCGTCCCACCCTGCCCACGGACGGGCGGGAGCCGCGGCCACGCGCCGACGGCCACTGAAGGTAGTGGTACCGGGCGGATTGGGCGAGGAGATCACCCTCGTCGACGCAACAGCCGGCGACGCCGCGGCGGAGGCGCCCGGCAAGGCCGACTTCGTGCCAAGGGTTCCGGACCCTGCGCTGCGCGCTCTGGTCGAGGACTCATGGCGACGGATCGTCTGTCGCCGCGGTCGCGCTGTGGCGGGCGCGGATGAGCGCGATCACGGTGTCGGTGGTGCGGTCGAGGTAGCTACGGCCGTCGGGCGGCTGAGGCGTCGGGCTGATGTAGCTGCGCGGCCCGAGGTGGGTGGCCGGGTCGAGCCGATGCACGGTGATCTTCCCGGCGCGGCGGGCCCGGTTCCATCCGCTACCGCGGCACAGCCGCCAGCGCTGAGGGAAGATCCAGGTCCCGAACCGCTCAATTCCGTCGCTCGCGCTGGTGAGCCGATGCACGTGCTCGGCATGGGTGAGGTCGTTGGCGCCGTTGTGGAACCCACCGAGCGTGATCAGCAGGAGCGGGGAGCGTAGCTGGGTGTGCAGTTCGTCAACCGCGCCGGTGGCGACCTGGGCGCCGCCGCTGTAGCTGAGCAGCACCACGGGGATACCGCTGTCGGCCTGATAGCCGGCGAGCCGGAGCTGAGTGGCGATCTGGGAGCCGACAGCCCGGTTGTACAAGGGGCGGTACCGGTGGTCGGCGGCTACGAAGATCTGCATGACATTGTGCAGGAACAACAGCAGCCCGATGCGGCGACGCAGCCACGCCCACACCGGCCGATCAGCAAGCGGGTCGGCCAGCGGCGAGTAGGGCTGCACCTGACCCAGTACCCGCAACTCCGGAGCCCCGGCGATCACGGCCTTGACCAGCTGGCCGCCGTCCCGGGTGTCGCGGACGCGGCGTTTACCGATGCCGTCCAGGTAGACCACATAGGCATCCGGGGGACTGTCAGCGTCCGCACCTCGGGCGTAGGGCACGCCCTCTGGGAGCTCGGTGGTAGGGGCCCGCCAGCCGGCGCTGTAGGCCAGCACCTCATAGCGGGCCAGCAGAGCTTCGACGAGGAGGAGCGGACCAAGGACCAGGACAATGAGCGGGAACCAGGTCACGTCAGCAACTCCTGCGCCCCGCTGGCACTAATCTTCACGAGCAGGTTCCGAACAACTTCGACGGCGGCGGCCAGCCCGACTCCTGCTACGGCCACGCAGCCCGCCGCAGCCCACCAGCCCAGATCCGTCATCTCGGACAGCGGGGCGACGAGGCCGACTCCGACCCCCACGATGAGCAGCAGGTGCAACAGGGGCCCGAGCAGCGGGAATGCGAGGACAGCGGCGAGAACCAGGGGGGCAACGAGGCCAGGTGTCCAGGTCAGCGCGGCGTGTGATGATGGAGCGGACACCACCAGCTCGGCAAGGGTCGATGCGGTCCGTGGCCACAGTGCGATCACAGCGGACTCGACCATGGCACCGGTCAGCAGTAGCCCGATGGCCACAATGGGCCGGGACGCGCTGTACCGGGTGGCTACCAGGGGCAGGATCCGCCCGGCGGATTCGGACAGCCCGGCGAGCAGCAGCAGGACGACAACAACGGACGACATCGGTCAGCGCTCCTGTGGGGAGTCCGGCGGTGTCGGTCGGCCGACCCGGCCGACCCGGTGCAGGTAGCGCTCGAGTTCGTCGGCGGCGCGCACATAGCCGCCGGCCTCGCGCTGGGCGAGCTGCATGGTGGCGGCCGCGTCCCGAAAGCCTGGTTCGTCGAGCAGGCGTCGGGCCAGGACGTTCACGGGTCCCGGGGCGGCGTCCTGGGTACGGATCGACAGGCCTGCGCCGAGCTCGACAACCCGCCGGGCCACCAGCGGTTGATCTGCGCCCTGTGGGACCACCAGCATCGGCACCCCGGCGTGCATGGCCTCGTTGACGCTGTTCATCCCGCCATGAGTGACGAACAGCGCGGCGCGGGCCAGCACCTCCGGTTGCGGCACGAAGCGGCGGGCGAGCACGTTGGCCGGCAACGGACCCAGGGCGGCGGGATCGGTCTGCCCGGTGGCGACGATCACGGTACCGCCCAGCGGGGCGAGCGCGGTGGCGAAGCTGCGCAGTAGCTTTGGGTGAGCGTTGAACACCGTGCCCAACGAGGCGTACAGCACGGGGGCTTGCAGGCGATCGATCGGGAACGACGGGTCGAGTGGACGGGCGCCAAGGCTTGGGCCTACGAACTGGTATGACTGGTCGAAGGCGTCGACGCCGAGTTGGAACGCGCGCGAGGTGAAGACCAGGTTGAGGGGCTGGCGTACGTTGGCCAAGTCGAGCAGTGGCAACCCACGGGTGTTGTAGCGGCGGTACAGCCCCCACCGCGACCGCACGTAGCTCTGGACATTGCGGGGCCGGCTCGCCGCCGCGGCCAGCAGTTCCCACGAGACGCGGCTGGGGCTGGGCACCTGCCGGTTGAACGCAAACGTGGTGAACGCCGCTGCCGCCGGCACCTCGAGTTCGCGGGCGGCGACTGCGCCCCAGGGGCAGGCGGCGCCATGGACGATCAGGTCGGGCCGGACGCGACGCAGATCGGAAAGCACAGCGGGCAGCAGACCCACGGCGGTGCGCGCAAGCCCGTCCAGCATCGTGAGCGGCATAGGCGGATCGGGGAGCGGTCGGTCGCCCCCGGGGTAGAGGCACACCGTCGCGCCGGTGGCCTCGATCTCCTGCGAGAACGCGGGCGAGGTGTGATATGTGACGGAGTGGCCACGACGAACAAGCTCGGCTATGACCGGCAGCGTCGGATTGATGTGCCCGTGCATGGCGATATTGAGGAACGCGATGGTACTCACCGGCCGACCTCCGATACGGAGGTGTTCCGCGCCTTGTGCAAGACGGCCGGCGTCGCCGGAGGACCGTCGCCCCGATACAGGCCCGGCCCACTGATGCGCAGCCCGTCGAGAAAGCGCCCCGCCGTGCGGGACGCGGTGCTGATCAGCCGCTGGGAATGTCCGAAGTCCCACGGGGCGGGCCAGGCCTCGATGCCGGTCGGGAGCACGACGGTCGGGATGTGCTGGGACACCTCGTGCAGGTCACGCTCGATCTGATGGTGCATCAGCAGCAGTCCAGCCCTGGCGGCGATTGCGCTGGCGCGTCGGCGCGGGATGGTTGGGCTCAACGGCGAGCTCTCCGGCCCGGTCGACAGCACCACCATGCTGGCCGCCCCGGCCTGGAGGGCCGCCAGTACCGGGACATAGGCGATCACCCCGCCGTCGACGAGCGTCCGGCCCTCACGATCCACCGGGGGCAGGATCCCGGGAATGGCTGCGCTGGCCAGCAGCGCGGACTCGAGGTCTCCGTGGTTGAGCAGCGCCGGAGCGCCGGAGCCCAGGTCCATGGCCACCGCGGTGAACGGGACCGCCAACTGCTCGATCCGCGACGGCAGTCCAGCCCGGGCGATCAGCCGACGCAGGCCGCGATCGGTGAAGAGGCTGGCCCGTGAGGACAGGTAGCCGAGCGGATACACCTCACGGCGACGCAACTGGGTCCAGACGTGGTCCAGCCATGGCGCGGCCCCGTCGGGGTGGGCGGCTCCGATTGCCCCGATGAGGGCGCCCACCGAGGTTCCGATGATCATGTCCGGGACGAATCCGCGCTGCTCCAGCGCGTACCCGACACCAACATGCGCCGCTCCGAGCACGCCACCGGCGCCCACCACCACGGCGACGGGACGGGGCAGGGTGCGCAAGGCCGCCGGCGCCGGGCCCCCGGGTGGCTCGCTCGATGACAGCGGACGCGGCCCCTTGCCGCCCGTCATGGTTCGGCGCCTCTTATGGCCACGACCACTTGCCAAGTTGCCCCAGTTGAAGCCAAATTGTTCCAATGAGACTGGTCTCCGGCGACAAGTAACCCTCATGATCCGCCTTTCTCCCCACGGCACCGAATCGGATCGGTATCCCCAACAAGGACCGGGAGGCCACCACATCTGTGACACCGCCAGCCAGGCGTCTCTGGTGAGCCGTCTCTGAAACCGGTGGCTACGCACCGCATCCGCCGACCGGGAGGTGCATGACGCCTCGCGAGATCTGTGGCTCTGGTGTCCGATCCGGGGAGCGAGCTCGTCAACGTGGTACTCCGGCACGGTGAACCCGACCGAACGACGGTCGCCATCCGATACGGCCCTATGTCCCGGCGAGAATGTCGTCGTTGATCCGTCGGGAATGCCGGTGAACAGTTCAGCGGCGGATGGGTCGTTGGAGCGCGGGCCGATGGACCCGCGCCGCGGGTCGAACAGCAACGCCAATGCCTTCGGCCCGAGCCCTCGTCGCCTGACGTAAAGTCACCGCCGACGGATCAGCCATCACCACGGGCGGCCGGCGGACCGTCAACGAAGCCCACAACCGCCGATCCGCGCACACCCGCGGCCGACCAGTACCGCGTGAGGTTCGGGCCGCCGCACAGGAGGCACCCTGCCCCGAGTGGAAGGCCTCTACCACCTTCCCCCGCCTGGTCGAAAGAGCTGCAAGTACAGCTCAACGAGAGGACCGCCGCCGTACCGATACGGTCGGCATCTTCTCCGTACATCGAGACGCCGACCAGTTGCGCCCTTGCTTCGGAGCAAAACAGGTCGGGCAGGCTGCTGGAAGATCGACTACTCCCGCGCTCCAGCGCTGAGCCGTGCGCTACTCATGTCCGGTCGCACTACGGTCCGTTGCCCGGTCCGAGTGCCGGGGTGTTGAGGGCGCCGAGCTTCCGACGGAGTTGGCTGCACACCTGTGCCCGTTCCTGGGGCAGGAACGGCTGGGGGCTTCCCGGTGATCGTGGACACCGGTTGTCATGCGGCGGTGGTCAGCGTGGTCGATCGCTGTTCGTAGGTGATCGGGCTGGTCTGGCCGAGGCGGGAGTGCCGTCGGCGGGTGTTGTAGCGGGTCGCCCATCGGCGGACTGCGAGGCGTGCCTCACCGGCCCCGTTCCACCGCTTGCGTCCGTGGAGCGTCTCGCGCTTCATGGTCGCGTTCAGACTTTCCGCGGCGGCGTTGTCCGCGCTTGTGCCGACCGTGCCGCGCGATCTGTTCACGCCGAGCTCGTCACAGACCTGGGCGAACTTCTTCGACACATATTGGGCGAGTTCAACCAGTCGTTGCAACACCGGGCTGTTGCAGCGAGCGTAGCTGCTCTTCGAAGACCTCGGCGGGTGTCCGCCAGCCGAGGGTCTTGCGG